>PWNO01000094.1 GCA_003557765.1 Bacteroidales bacterium | reverse complement strand
GGCTCCCAGCCCACCTCCCGCGCCGTGGCAAGATACCGCCGGACCGTCTTCCGGCTATGTCCCGTGACCCGGGCGATCGCCGTCTGGCTTTCCCCTCGATGCACACGCTCCAGCACCGCAAGAATCTCCCACATGGCCACCTCTCGATAGGCCATCCGCCCACCTCCTGGTTGGAGTCATGCGCAAAGATGGCGTCCGTGGCCCCGGGAGGGGTGGGTCAAGCTCGTGAGAAACTCGCCTTCACCCTGAGTCAAGCTCGTGGGAAAAACCCCCGCTTCCCTGGGTCATGCTCGCGGGAGATGACAAACTCGAGTCGGGCTTCCGGCCCTCCAGCAGTCCTCCATTCCCTTGTCTGGTCTGGCCATGTCCCCTCCTTTTCAGGTAGTCTACGGCATGGCCATTTACACGGGAATCCGGACACTCCCCCCTTCTAAAGAAAAGTGTTGACACCACTAATGACGACCTGAAGGGACACTCCTCTAGCGTCGTCTCTCGCTCCCGGCCGGCGTGACCATTCCTGCCGGGATGGCCGAGTCGCTTCCCAAGAATCAGTCGGCCAATGGAATCGGATCGGCTAGGCCGCTTCCATCGTGGTACGCAAAATGGAACGAGCCTTCTCGCCTCCGTCCCTCCGAAGGTGGGACCCGTCTGCCAGATTCGATCTACAAATAGCTGGTGCTGAACACCCGGCCGACTCAAACCCGGGACGGCTTGGGGGACGATACCATTGGCCCAAGGAGCGTCTTAGCAAGAAGATACAACCCTCGAACAGTCACGCGGCGCTTCAATCCCTCGATCAAGAGATGGCGAGCCTCACTTTTCTTACCATCCACTATCTCATTCGATGCCCACGCCGTATATACAGCTGCTTGCATATGAGCCACTAATCTTCTGTGTCGCGAAGCAAAATCTGGATGCCCGCTACAGAAGCGATCAATGGCGATGAGATTTCCAAGAAAAGAGCCACGACTGCTCAAGCTACCAGGATAACGAAACGCATCCACAAGTGTCTCCTCAACCATAATCACCGCTCGCCGATAGGCAGCGCGCATCCAAAGATCCAGATCCTCCGCAGTGACCAGACTCTCGTCAAAGCCTGAGCAAGCTTCGAACACTTCCTTCCGCATTACTACAGTTGGTGTGCCAAAATAAGGATCGCGAAACACATGTCTGAAATCTCGGATTACGGTGACGTCTATTGCAGTGCCTACCTGGACTTCGGACAAGTCCTGATCGTCGCTCGTCGTCCGTAGCCTGCAGGTACAAAACGCTGCAGTAGGCCATCTGTAAAGCAAAGGCACTTGACACTCGAGCTTTCTCGGATGCCATTTGTCGTCAGCGTCCAAGAATGCGAGGACCTCGCCGTGTGCATGGCTGACTCCGACGTTCCGCGCGGTTGCTGCCCCAGCATTGTCCTGCCAAATGTACCGCACTGTAGATCCATATGATGCCACAACATCTCTAGTCCCATCTGATGATCCGTCGTCGACGACGATGATTTCCAACGGTGGTAAGGTTTGACCAATAGCAGAATCGATGGCACGTGAAAGGAATCTTTCAGCATTGTATGCTGGTATTATAACGCTTACGACCGGCCTCATCGTTCCTTCCGGTATATTTATTCTGTGTTTTTCGTTTTCCATTTGCGTCCGCATAGATTTATGTCATATTTTTTCTGAAGAAGGGGGACAGGCGGGGTCAGAGCCCAGCGTTCTCCGGTTGAGTTGTTCTCTCCTCCCTCCGCCCAGCTAGCCGGCCGAGTTCCCAAGGCACGATGGCCTTGCCCGGTCAGGCGGCTTCCCTCGGCACGCGTTCGGTCTCGCCCGAATCGACAGCGTCCGATTCCGCCAGCGCGTCCATACACAGATGGCGGCGGCTGGTCATCCAGTCGTCGTGCTACTCCTTCAGAAGTGCCGTGGCCAGTCGCAGGCAACTCGCCCGGTAGGGGAAGATCCCCACCACCCGGTTCCGCGGCTTCAGCTCCTGGCTCGCGCGCTCGTTTCCGTTCGTTGCCCGGAGCCGCCCCCGATGTCTAGGCGGAAAGTGGAATTAGGAGAGCGTCTCCTCTCCCTCCACCTCGACCCACTCCGCCGGCATCGCGAGCTTCTCCCTCGCTTCCCAGTGCGTCTTGGGCTCGTCCCACACCTTCTGAAGGCCCTGCTGCAGCCGAGGCCCCTTCGTCTTCGGCACGCGTTCCAGCGCGTTCATCAGAAAGTGTCGCGGACACCGCTGCCGCGGCACCCCCAAAAGGTGCCATGCCTCGCGGCCTAGGAGGTAATCCCAAAGCTAGTTGAAGCTGCAGCGAACCCCTGTTCAGGCAACGGAGAGCTTGTGGCCATCGGGATAGGTGATCCCAAGTTCGTTCTGGAATGCGGTACACGGGCTCGGGAGGTGGCGGTAGCTAACCGATCTCCTGAGTCGGGGCTCGATGTTCAGCAGAGCTGTCGCAAGCCATCGGTGCTTCCGGTTGGAGTTCTTCCAGTGGTCCAACCGGCCGCACCGCTGTTCGGCCATCCTGTGGACGGACTCGATCACGTTGGTGGTCTTGAGGGTTCAGCCCAACAGGGCGAACACACCCAGCCGGTGCTGGGTGAACAGTTCTTCGAGGCCTTCGTCGAGGCTCGCCACCTCAACTGGGCGAACTCGGCCCGGATCGTCTCCAGGTCCCGATTCGCCTCCTCATAGAGTGGGCCACTCGTAGGCCCGCTGAAGCTTCCGTCGCAGCCGCTTCGGCTCCTTCATCGGCAGGTACGACGTCACGTTCTCCCGCTTGTGCCAATGGCAGCGCTGGATGAGCACCTGGCCGGGGAAGGCCTTAAAGGCCCCGGAGCGCAGCCCCTTGGCCCCGTCCACCACCACCAGCGCTCCCGCCGACAGGTCCAATCCCCGGTCCTTCAGCAAGCGCAGCAACGACGTGATCACCGCGGTGTTGTCCGAATGGGTCTGCTCGAAGCCGAAAAAGACCTTGTCGCCTTCCATGGTGACGTCCGGCACAATCGCCATCTGGTCCTCCGCGAGCGTCTTGCCGTCCATGAACGCCGCCACCACATCGTAGGCGGACAGATCCCGCTCGTGGAACTCCTTTAGCTTCGCCGCTGTCGCCTTCTTGCATTCCCTTGAGACCTGCGACTTGGACGTCCCGATCGCACCGGGCACTGCCTCCTCGAATCCCCGGCACGAGATCCTGCGCAGCACCTTACGAAACAGACCCTCGCCCACCTCCCCGCTCGCACCGTGAAACGCAGCATAAGAGAGGAGCTTCACCTCCCCGTGCTCGTCCCGCACCCGCGGCACCCGGATCGGATGCCGCTGGCCACCCGATCGGACCGGGCCGAGCTTGCTGCCGTGGCGGTAGCGTCCCGACTCACCGCCCGTCTTCCGCCCGTGCCTCCGCCCTGCCAATCGTTCCACCTCTTTGTCCAGCATCCGTCGCACTTCTGCCAATCCGAGTGGGAGCCGAGCCCGCACCAACTCAACGCGAGCATCAAGCTCCAGCGCTTCGATCTGCTCCCAGCTCTGGCCGCGCGACTCCTCCAAGCGCCGGTCATTCTTGCCCTTCTCCACCAGATGTGGCATCCCTCTCATCGGTGGCCTCCTTCTTCCCTTTCGGGAGTCGTGGTGTGGTCGCACACCCACATCACCCGAGGTTGGAGGTCACAACAATTTCCACTGAAAATGGGTCACCCTCGAGCGCCTGTGTGCCCTCGGCCTTCCTGCCGCCTTACGCCTTCCAGATAACCGCAGACCAGACTATTGGCAGAGTCATTCATTTGGTAATTCCCCCACACGTTGACATAGATCTTCCCGTCGATCTCCGATATATCGCCCTGTCCACGGTCCATGTTTATTAGGCGCTGCGCAACTATCGCACACAATCCTGAGACCCTGGCACTCCGAGGGCACGGGCCAGTCGCTCGTATGGAATGATAGATGGTGTCTCCAGAAGGGTCATCGTTAGGGTCCAGGGCCTCGTCCGCTCTTCCTGGACCTCCCGTCCGAACATCCCACCCCGATTCAGCGGTGGCGGGATTCTCTGGAACGCTTGAGGACATGCCCAACGCACCCCGACCGCAGCCTAGGAACTGTGGTGATATGACGCGCTCCTATGGACCTTCTCTGCCGGTGGCTCGAATCAGCGAGGACTTCAAGAATTCAATAGATTGCCGACGCCAGCGGTCGAGCTCCACATGGGCTCGTTCGAAACTGATACCTTCTAAATCCGGAACCTCCTCTCGTGAAGCAACTTGACTGGTCAGACCTATGCGGGCTAGAAATCCTTCAATTCGAGAAAAGTTCCCTGCCTCGACGGGATTGTCATAGCGCCTAAACGCGGCAAATGGCCGACGGAAAACGACCGAAAAAATTGTCCCGTGAAAAGAATCCGTAAATACAGCGCTGGCGTTACGGAATGAATCGAGAAACTCCAAAGGACCGACCTCGAATTCCGATCCCTTTCGCATGAGTCGGTCTTGGAGGTCGACCTGGTGGAACGGGAGCACGCGCAACCTGAATCCTTTTTCGTTGGCAAACTTTTTGGCCGCCTCGCGCGCATATGCGTCGCCCTGCAAAAAGTAACACAGTACATATGGGCGTTCTTTGTTTGAAGAACCCCGAGCTATCCCTCCCCAGAATTCGTCATCGTGAAGCAAGGTCGGATCCACAACAACTGGCACGTCTCGACCTATCAGGTCTTTCAGTATTTCTGCACCGGAAGCCTCCCGAACTGAGAGATGATTGATCCCTCTAGCTCCACTCGCCAACCAATCGGCGGCATCTCCGTTAACAGTACATACACCAATGCTCGGGGCGTAAGCCACCCGCAGGGCCGGCCTCACAAAGGTGAGGAAGAAAGCCTGTTCGCCCAAGTGCCCTTGCGGGTTCCATATTTGATCACTACCTACAACCACTGCGTCGTATCGCCCTGATACGGAAAGTAGCTGATCCTCCTCCGTCATTTTCGGAGGATTAAGTGCAAGCCGCTGCGAAATGAAATCCTGTGTCAGACGCCGCCGCGGTTCAGTGAGGCGCCGCCAGGCTGCGTGGGCTATCCTTCGCCTTATCCTAGGATAGATGGTTAAAGGCCGGATGAGCAAACCCACTAACCTAGAAGAAAGAGGCTTCGGGGCCGGGCCGCCTTTGACAAAATTGATCATCTCTACATCGTAACCCAATCCTCGTATGGCTTCCTGGAGAGCAAACGCCTGCAGCTGTGTACCATAATTATGGTAATATGGTATAGACATGACCCCAACTGTATATGGCGTCTTCTTACCTCGGGCATCTTCGGTATCACTCATTATTTAGCCGATAATGTTGGGTTTGAATTCATCGTGACCAGTACATCGCTTCGAGCGACCTTGCTTGGCCTGGGGCACCAAGGCTGGTGGACCGGAGTGCGCTGCAAACTCGACGCATGTCGGCAGGTCGCTGGTGGCATGAGCGATCGACAGCCCAGCGGTAGATCGGCAATAATGTCCAGCCCATGCACTGGCAGGAGGTCCGGCGAGGTTTCAGCCTGTGGATAGACCAATCGCCAGCAGGCATCTGGCGGCAACCTGAAAGCTAGCATAGCCGAAGCCACTCGCTGCTTAGGCGACGCATTCCATCTGGCGACCGGAATGACTGCTCCCGAGTTCGTTGCGGATTGCGGTTCTCAGACTCCAGAAATGACGGACTCCAAACAGGCTCCGGAGCAGGTGTTCGATGATGGGCGACAATGACAAGAGCCATCGATGCTTGGGATAGGAATTCTCCCCAGGGTCCACTCAATGCCGCTTCTGGTCGGCCGTCTCTTAGACGGACCCGTTTTTTTGGGTCGGTTTTAGCGATGGCCCCCACGAGGGTGGCCCAAACGAGCCGGTGCGGGGCGAGCGACTTTACAAGACCGTTGCCTAGGCTCGCGGCTACGGACTCGTTCAGACCAGAAGACTCAGCCCGGACCGCCGTGAGGTGGAATCTCGGATCCTAATTCGCCTCCTTATGGGTGGCCTGCTGGCGCTTCTCTCGCACCCAAATCTGACCCGGCTACGGTGGGTGGTAATGTCACATCCTCCGGGTTAGCCAACTATCAGTGTCGGATTAGCACTTGGTTGGGAACCGCTGTCAAAGCCCCGGAGGCAGGATGCCCTACGCCCTTCACCACTCCCAGTCCTCCCGCCGATAGGTAGGTCCAGCCCCGCCGGTGGTCCTAAGCTTTCGGCGAGCGGAGAAAGTAAGGGATCACCGCGGAATTCTCCACAAGGGACTGCTCGATGCTTAGCACGCCTCGTGGCCGTCGGTGCCGGCTTCCGGCGGGGAGTCCCATCCGATTCCCGTCTAGCCGTCCTGCCGTCTATGAACACCACCACCGCAAGCTAAGGAGACAGATTCCGACCTTCGAGCCCCTTCAGCCTCGGCGCTGTCCTCATTCTTGGCCTTCCCTGAGACCTCGTATTTCAACATTCAGGTCATGGAGGACGCCACCCCCTCTCGATCTCGGCACGAGTTCCCCTGAAGCACAGTGCGGGACAGTCCTTTCTCCACCCCTCCGGTCGTGCGGTCCAACGCGACTTGGGAGACGAGTGTCACTGCCCGGTGCTCATCTCGCATGCGCCACACCCGGATCGAAGGTCGGTGGCCACTCACACGCACCGACCCGGGGTCGTTTCCATGCTGACGGTGTCCTGGCTCATCGTTACTCGTCTCACGCATTTCCACCCGATGTTCACTCCACTTCCTCGTCTACAATTACTCGCGCTTCTGCCGCATCAGCGGAGGGCGGGTCCCGGGCCAATTCAACGCATCCGTCCAGTCTCCGGGCTTCAATCTGATCCCAGCCATGTCCGCTCGGCCCCCGCCAACACGATTCCTTTCTTGCTCTTCTCGACCGATCGTGCCGTCCTTCAAATCCGCGGCCTACTTCCTCCCTTTCGTTAGTGCTGGCTTGCTGGCAAACCTACTCAAGCCGGGGTTGGAGGCCATTGCAATTTCTACAACAAATGGGACTCTCCGGGGCTTCTCGCCATATTTCCGGATGTTGCGCTGCGCTAGACCCTCACCCCTCGCCTCTCCTTCGATACCCGCCTGGATGGCTCATTGGCGACAGGCCCATCCGCTCTGGCGCTCTGGCACAAAGTGACGCGCAGAGAGTCGCGGCAGCAGCATCGCCTCTCGATTCGTCCGGGCCAAGCCCAGTGCCATCTTCACCCCTCCCTTGATCCGCCTGATCAGCGCCTCTTTTGCCTTCAGCCCTTCCGCTCGCTGATGCGGGATTTCACCGCCTGGGCCTGCAGGTACGGGGTCACAACCGTACGTTTGCGCCAGTTGACCTGTCAAAGTTGAAGTTCAAGTGCGGTGTTTCCACCGGGCGGGAGAACCACATCCTCGATGTCCCACCTCATGGGGGACAATCTTGCCCTCGGCTCTCTGGTCAGCTGGTGATTTCGGTTTACTCCGACATCACTCCAGGATTAGGGCACATCCGTTAGACTGACGTTGTGCCCCCGGCACAGATTGCGCCGGGGGCACAAGTTCAACCAGGGGCATGCATTCAAGGGAACAATGGGGACAAGCCTACCTGGTTATTCACCATCCAGGGTCACTGTCCCATATCACTAACTGGTCCCAGAGAATGTACTGATCATATTCCACAGTCCAATTCATGTTTGCACCAAGACGAACCAGTGTGAAGCCATCCATGGGCGAGTGGACATCTTCATGTGAAATCACCAGGTCACCGTTGACCCAGACTCGATACACCCCATCCCCACTCCCGTCAAGGGCACCCCATTCGGAATCCGGTGTGGTCGGAACAGAGGTCTGGAAACGTACTGTGAACCAAGATCCACGCAAAGCATCCCCCCCAGTGGTGACGCCTGGGAGAAGACCGAAGGCAGTTGGAGCGCCGTAAAACGCGCCATGGAAACCAGAACTGCTAAGGTTCAGGTTCGTCCTCCGGCTTCTGCCCCATGCAACCCCCTCGTGGAAAATGAACTTGTAGCCGTTGTATGCGGTGCAGTTCCGATGTACGTGGGTCCAATCATTCGACAGAAAGACTCGCACCTCGGTCCAAATCTCACGACGCTGGGCGTCGAAGCGGACGGCAGCGGTCGAACCTCGGTCTTGAAGTCTATCTTCACAAGCAGGACCGGTACCTCTTTGCAAGTACATCATTGACCGGCCGCCTATGCTGCCTGACGGAGGAGAGGTCTCTAAAAACACCTCTTCTTCCGGTATCACAGCCCATCTCTGGAAGATATCTAACTGGCTGTTCAAAAGGTCATCTCGGGTATCATAGCCCGAGAAATCATCGAAAAATAAGGGCTCGGTTGGCTGACTGATCCTGTCGTCAACCACGTTGATCGTCACCTGATCCCCCCCACAGCACACAGCCGCAACCGAGATCAGAACCGACCCCACTGCATGCGCCGTCACACGACCTGCCGAGTTGATAGAAGCCACATTTGCATCCGAGCTGCTCCAGGAAACCTCAGGATTCGGAAGCGTGTTCCCGTCTTCATCCTCCATTGACACGCTCAACTGAATGGTACCACCCAAGCCCGTAATGGTGCCACCTTCAGCAGGCGTGATCCTCAGCGTCCCCGAGCCTCCCTCAGAATCTGAGGCATCGTCTCCTGGCTCGGCCTGTTCGTCCCCGGCGGACTCCACCGCCGCAGATGCCACATTGGAGAGGGGTCCAAAGATCCGTCTACCGTCTTCGCCTAT
>PWNO01000069.1 GCA_003557765.1 Bacteroidales bacterium | reverse complement strand
TACATTAACAAAGAATCTTTCATCGCAATGGAAGAACTAAACATGGAAATACAACGCATGCTCGACAGCATGATCAAAAACCCACAGAAGTTTTGCCATTAACCCCTAGTCTATCAGCTTTTTACTTCTTGCTGCCTGCTTCTTGTTTCTCATAATACTGATTTTTGTTTACAAAAAGTGTAAACCTATTTCAGGACGTGACAACACTCTCTTGCTTCCTACTTCTTACTTCCTACTTCTTACTTCTTACTTCCCCTGCTCCAACGCTCCACATCCTCCAACCGCGGCGCCGGCACATCGAGTTTCTTCTTCTTCCGCAACCCGCAGAGCTGATTAAACACCTTGTTGGGGTTGGCCTCCTGCAGGCTGCTGAGGTCGGGGTATCCGGCATCGGGGATCAGGCTTGCCCAGGGTTCCGGGATGCCGGCGTCGGCAAACTCGTTGCTGTCTGCCGTGGCACTGCTTCCTTTTTCGGGACGCATCTGCGGGAAAAACAACACATCCTGGATGCTGTTGCTGTTGGTCAGGATCATGGCCAGCCGGTCGAGACCAATGCCCAGTCCTGCCGTGGGAGGCATGCCCGTTTCAATGGCCCGCAGAAAGTCTTCATCCAGGACCATCGCCTCTGGATCGCCACGGCGGCCCAGTTCAATCTGCTCCTCAAAACGTTCCCGCTGATCTATAGGATCATTCAATTCACTGAAGGCATTGCTGATCTCCTTGCCATTGCAAATCGCTTCAAAGCGTTCGACCAGGCCCGGCTTGCTGCGGTGCTTCTTGGCCAGCGGCGACATCTCAATGGGGTAATCGGTAATGAAAGTAGGCTGGATGAGATGCGGTTCGCACTTTTCGCCAAAAATCTCGTCGATCAGCTTGCCCCTGGCCATGGTTTTATCCGTCTCCACGCCGATGCTGTTGGCAAAATCCCGCATAGCCTTTTCGTCCATATCCGACACATCCTTACCAGTGAAGTGCGCAATGGCTTCATACATGGTATAGCGCTTCCACGGGCGCCTGAAATTAATGGTGTGCTCACCAACCTGGACCTCCGTGGTGCCATGCATGTCCATCACGATCTTTTCAATCATCTCTTCCACCAGATCCATCATCCACTCATAATCTTTATAGGCCACATAGAGCTCCATCTGGGTGAACTCCGGATTATGAAAACGACTCATCCCCTCGTTGCGGAAATCCTTGGCAAACTCGAACACCCCATCGTAGCCGCCGACGATGAGCCTTTTCAGGTATAACTCGTTGGCAATCCGCAGGTAAAGCGTGGTGTCCAGTTTGTTATGATGTGTTTTGAATGGTTTGGCAGCCGCACCTCCATAAATCGGCTGAAGCACGGGCGTTTCGACTTCCAGGTAATCCTTGTCGAGCAGAAATTCGCGCATGCTCCGGATCATCCTGGCGCGCTGACGAAACACTTCCTTGACTTCCGGGTTGACGATAAGATCCAGGTGTCGTTGCCGGTAGCGCTGTTCCGAATCAGTGAAGGCATCATATACCTTGCCGTCCTTCTCTTTAACAATGGGAAGGGGACGCAGAGACTTGCACAGCATGGTAAAGGATTTCACATGGATGGTTGTCTCGCCCATTTTGGTGGTGAATACGTGCCCGTTTACGCCGATGATGTCGCCAATGTCCACGAGGCGTTTAAATACCGTGTTGTACATGGTCTTGTCTTCACCCGGACAGATCTCATCCCGATTGAAATAGAGTTGAATCCTGCCACTGTCGTCCTGCAGCTCAGCAAAAGAGGCACTCCCCATGATGCGCCTCCCCATCACACGACCTGCAAGCTGTATATCCTGGAACAAGCTGTTGTCTTTCGGATATTGCTCCTTGATATCTGCTGCCGTGGCGTTTATCTCATAAGTTGCAGACGGATATGGGTCAATACCCAGCTCGCGAAGTTTTTCCAGTGCCTCGCGACGAATCGCTTCTTGTTCGGTTATTTTTGTGTCCATTGTCATTAGCTTTGTAATTTTGCAAAAGTAATCATTTATGCTAAAAGCCAATAGCTAACAGCCAACAGCCAAAAACAGACTTTTTTTGACCTTTCAATATGATCAGATAACACATGGGAAGAAGACACAAACGACCCTTGCCGCTGCTTGAGCGGGTAGAGATCACCGGGGTGGCAGCGGAGGGCAAGGCGCTGGCCAGGATCAACGACAAGGTCTTGTTCGTCCCGTTTGCCGCACCGGGCGATGTGCTGGATGTGCAGGTCCGGAAATCCAGGAAGCAATACATGGAAGGAGAGGTGGTTAAGGTGCACAGCCTTTCTCCCATGCGCGTTGAACCCTTTTGTACACATTTCGGTATTTGCGGCGGCTGCAAGTGGCAGCACTTGCCCTATGAGAAACAGCTTGAATTTAAACAACAGCAGGTTACTGACAACCTGGAGCGCATCGGCAAGCTGGACCTTGACCAGGTAACCGTGTATCCCATAGCCGGCTCAGATAAAACCACCTTTTACCGGAACAAGATGGAATACACCTTCAGCAACAGGAGGTGGTTGTCGCGCGACGAAATCGACTCTGAATGGTCGATTGATGATGTGCAAGGGCTGGGCCTGCACGTGCCCCGGATGTTTGATAAGGTCCTGGACATCAAAACATGCTGGCTGCAGGCGGATCCTTCCAACGCCATTCGTTTGGCCATTAAGGATATTGCCCTGGAAAAGGGGTTGTCATTTTTTGACTTGCGTGCGAACGAGGGACTGCTGAGGAACCTGGTGATCCGCAACACACCCGGCGGACAGGTGATGGTGCTGATGATCTTTGGCCAGGATGACCGGGACGCGATCGTGGATATCATGCAGGCAATCGATCAGCGATTTCCTGATCTGCATTCACTTGCTTTTATGATGAACACCAAGCGAAACCCAAGCATGGCTGACCTGGAGCCCATTATTTTCAGGGGGAAGCCACATCTCGAAGAAAAAATGGAAGACCTCGTTTTTCACGTGGGGCCGAAATCGTTTTTCCAGACCAACTCCCTGCAGGCGAAGCGGCTGTATGGCGTGGTCAGGGAGTTTGCAGATCTTCAGGGCCACGAGGTGTTGTATGACCTGTATACTGGTACGGGCAGCATCGCCTGTTTCCTGGCGCCCTGTGTGGACAAGGTGGTGGGCATCGAATATGTGGATGAAGCCGTTGATCACGCCCGGAGCAATGCGCGGTTGAACAGTTTGGACAATACGCACTTTCTGGCGGGCGACATGGCTGATGTGTTTGATGATGCCCTCATGGACAGGGAGGGGTATCCGCATGTGATCGTGACCGATCCGCCAAGGGCAGGAATGCACCCGAAGGTGGTCAGACAGATCCTGCAAGCCAGCGCAGAACGCATCGTGTATGTGAGCTGCAACCCGGCTACGCAAGCCCGCGACGTGGAATTGCTCAGCAACCGTTACCAGGTGGTGAAAAGCCAGGCAGTAGATATGTTTCCACACACACAGCATGTGGAGAATGTGCTGTTGTTGAAAAGGGTTTGAAGTTAGCAGGGACAGCACTTGGCCTGCGGAGATGAACCAGAAAATTCCACTGAACCAATAAAGGAGGCATATATGGAAAAAAGTTTGCAGTTACACATTTATGGCCGCGTACAAGGCGTTTCCTTTCGGTATTATACACAGCAGAAGGCCCGTGAGTTGGGTGTTCGGGGATTTGTAAAAAACATGCCCGATGGCAGCGTGTATGTCGAGGCTACTGGCGATGCGGACCAAATGGATCGGTTTGTGGAATATTGCCGGCAGGGACCCTCCATGGCCCGCGTGGATCAGCTTAAGGCAGAAATTATTCAGCCGGTAAAGGAGGAGATGTTTTTCATTAAATGAAACCTCCATGCCAAAAAATTGACACACAGGTGGATGATTATTGTCACGTGGGCGTTCAGACTAAGTAGGCTTTTGGCTATTAGCCATTGGCTATTGGCAAGAATGTCAACAGCTAAAAGCCAACAGCCAATAGCAGTCCTTTTAAAAATACAAACATCAGATAACCAATTAGTTGAAAAATTATAAACACATTAAAACATGTTTTTTGTATTTTAGCTGCATGGATGCTTAGCGTCAGGAGGCTGCCCAGTTGAAGTGCTTTGATGCTTATATTGGAGGTTTTACCCGGTAATCGGCCACAGCCGGCAGCAGTCCCCGGACCTTTTGACTTTTCGACCTTTTGACTTTTTGACAAACTTTTAACCCATGAACCGAAATCTGTTATACATGTTTGTTTTTGCCATGATGGTGTCTTGTGGCCCGACCCATGAGACTAACGGCCCTGAACCTCCGATTGCGGAAAAAAGGCTTAAAGAACTGGTGATACGCGGTGACACCCGCATCGACAATTATTATTGGATGCGTGACAGGGATGATCCTGAGGTGATTGAATACCTGCATGCAGAAAACGCTTACCTGGAAGCTGCCATGGCCCATACCAAAGATCTGCAGGAAAGGCTTTTTGAAGAAATGAAAGCGCGCATCCCACAGGATGATCAATCGGCTCCATTCTATGAAAATGGCTATTATTATTATACCCGCTATGAAGAAGGGCAGGAGTATCCGATATATTGTCGCAAACCGGGCAGTCTGGATGCCGATGAGGAAATCATCCTGGATGTAAACGAACTGGCTGAGGAACACCCCTATTACCGTGTAGGAAGCTATGACATTAGTCTGGATAATCGTTGGATGGCGTTTACCGTTGATACCGTAGGCCGGCGGCAATATACCATCCTGGTCAGGGACCTGGCCACTGGCGAGATCCAGGAAACCGGGATCAGCCAGGCGGGAGGTGATGTGAGCTGGGCAGTCGACAACAAAACCTTCTTTTATACCACCATAGAACCAGAAACGCTTCGCTACTATCGGATCTACCGGTACAACATCACCGACGATGCAGCGCCCGAACTGGTGTACGAAGAGGAAGATGATACCTATTATTATATCGGTGTTTCCCGCTCAAAGGATGATCGCTACATGATCATCACCGCAAACGCCACGCTAAGTAACGAGATATGGATTCTGGAGGCTGACCGGCCACGGGATGATTTCCGTGTTTTTCAGCCACGGGAGCGTGAACTGCGATACCGGGTATGGTCATATAACGGAAAATTTTATGTGCTTACCAACGACCAGGCTGAAAACTGGCGTTTGATGGAAACCTCAGAAGATGCCACCAGTAAACAGCACTGGCGAGAGATCATTGCCCACCGGCCAGATGTGTTGCTTGAACACATTGATGTGTTCGATGACTACCTTGTGGTGCAGGAAAGGGAGCGCGGACTGAGGCAGCTAAAGGTGATCAACAAGGTGACACAAGAGGGCCATTATGTAGACTTTGACGAGGAGGCTTATACGGCCAATATTGGTGTCAACAGGGAAATGTCCACCCCGGTACTGCGATTCAACTATACTTCTCTTACCACACCGATGACAAGCTATGATTATCATATGGAGACCCGGGAGCGGACCCTGGTCAAACAGCAGGAAGTCCTTGGCGGCTTTGATCCTGACGACTATGAGACCCGCCGTTATTATGCGAAAGCACGTGATGGGGTTGAAGTGCCGGTAACACTCGTCTATCGCGAAAGCATCTCGCGTGATGGGAGCAACCCGTTGCTGTTGTATGCCTATGGTTCTTATGGTTCCAGTGCTGATCCGCGTTTTAACCGGAATGCGATCAGTCTGCTCGACAGGGGCTTCGTGTATGCCATCGCCCACGTGCGTGGCGGACAGGAATTGGGACGCCACTGGTATGAAGACGGCAAGCTTCTCAACAAAAAAAACACGTTTAACGATTTTATCGATTGCACTGAATTCCTGATTAAAAAGGGGTATACGGCGCCTGAACGCCTTTTTGCCTTCGGAGGCAGTGCCGGAGGTCTGCTGATGGGGGCTGTGATCAACGACAGGCCTGACCTGTATAAGGGCGTGATCGCTGGCGTGCCCTTCGTTGACGTGGTCACCACGATGCTGGATGAAAGCATCCCACTCACCACAGCTGAATACGATGAATGGGGTAATCCCAACGACCCGGAATATTATCGCTACATGTTATCTTATTCTCCATATGATAATGTGACCGAACAAGCCTACCCAAATTTGCTGGTGACCTCCGGCTTGCATGATTCGCAGGTGCAATTCTGGGAGCCTACCAAATGGGTGGCCAAGCTGCGTGATTATCACACCGGTGATCAGCAAATATTGCTTTATACCAACATGGAGGCTGGCCATGGCGGTGCATCCGGACGTTTTCAACGCCTCAGGGAGCAGGCCAGGCAATATGCCTTTCTGCTCGATCTCGCGGAAAGTCAATAGCACCTGTTTAATAAACCCGTATTCACAAACCAACACACACACACATTATGAAGAGAATTGCATCAATCCTGTTTGCCGTGGCAATGGCTGCAGTGGTCATTTCCGCCTGCCAGACAGAAGCAGAAAAGACCTATGAAACCCGCTGGGCGGGAGAAACCATGGAAGAGATCCTTGCCAACATTGAAAGCCAGTTTGGCGGCTTCTCCCAGGCCATGAAAGAGGTCAATTATCGCTACAATGAACTTTATTGGGCGGGAATGGATGAAAACTGGGGCTATGCAGAGTACCAGCTGGACAAACTGCTGGACGCCACCCTTAAAGGCTTTGTGCGCCGCCCCGATCGTGAAGCATCCGCGGCCCAATTTGTCAACACCTCTACGCCCCGCTTGATGGAAACCATTGAAGACGGGGACAAGGATGCCTTCGTGGAAAGCTTTGACCGCTATGCCGTCAGCTGCAACACCTGTCACGAAATGGAGGATGTCGCATTTATCCAGGTGATCGTTCCCGAAAAAAGAACTACGCTGGTGAGGTTTTAACCTTTTCACTGGTGGCATGCCAATGCTGCCTCAACCGCCCCGGGTATTGAGCTTGTTGCAGGTCTCTGTAAGAACAGTGCTTCTCGCAACCAATCCCCTGTCTGGATATCGTCTTTCAGGCTGCGCGCACATGGATGCAAGTCAATCAAGCGCCTGTGCCGGGCAACATAACGGCCCAATCTTTTTTTACGCTGGGACATGATGTTGTCGAAGTTTGCAGGAACGCCATGATGTTGATTTCACGGGAGGCGCCGGGATGCATTGCAATGCTTTGAAGGATCTAGTCCACGGGTTACAGGGCGTCTTTTTTAATTGGTTACCTGGGAATCTATGTGTCCAATCAACGCAAAGGGATCACCATAATTTTTAAACACGTGTCGAAAGCTTTGAAGATTGCCGTTACAGGGCCGGAGTCCACAGGGAAAAGCTGGCTCAGCGGGCGCCTGGCAGCGCACTATGATACCCTCTGGGTACCGGAATATGCAAGGGAATATGTAGAAAACCTCGATCGTCCGTATCGCAAAGAAGACATCCTCATCATATCGAAAGAACAACTTGCCCGGTAAGACAAAGCTGTTTCAAACGCCCGGAAATATCTTTTTTGTGATACCGAACTGATTGTTTCAAAGATCTGGGAGGTTTACAAGTACAATACCTGTGATCCCTGGCTGGAACAGCGCATCAGGGACAACCGCTACGCGCTTTATTTGCTGTGTGACATCGACCTGCCCTGGGAGTATGATCCATTAAGGGAGTATCCCTATAAGCGTCGGTTCTTTTTTGACTGGTTTAAGCGCGAAATGGAACATTATGGCTTTCCATACCGGATTGTGAGCGGAGGATACAACAATCGGCTTGATCATGCCATTGCGCTAATT
Organism: Bacteroidales bacterium; assembly: GCA_003557765.1. Next base: position 64,856 of record PWNO01000069.1, on the reverse strand, counting down.
GATGAGTATTTTGCAAAGCATTAACTAGCTGGTTGTGATGGCCCGTTCTGACTTGATGAATTGTTGAATCAAGCTGTTTACATAAGTAAACTCCCTTGATTTTAAATCCATTGGCCTTGAACACGGGCATCACAAACCAATGGCTTGACATTGTAAACAGCGTTTAATTAACACATCGATCATATGCCCCTTGCACCCATGCTGCAAAGACACATTCAACTTCACACCGTGGTGGTGATGCTCGGCTTTACAGCCATACTGGGGGCGCTGATTACACTTTCGGCCATTGACCTGGTATGGTACCGTATGCTTTTTGCCTTCGTTGGGTTGTGGGTATTTTTCCTGGTAAGAAAGATCCCTTTTCGTCTATCATTCAAAAAAATCATTCCACTGTTGGGTATTGGCGTGGTCGTGGCATTGCACTGGATCACCTTTTTCCATGCCATCAATGTGTCAAACGTATCCGTCACCCTTGGAGTGTTTGCTTCCACTACACTGTTTACGAGTTTTCTTGAACCCCTTTCCCAAAAAAGAAAGATTTTCTGGCTGGAAGTGCTCATCGGTATGGTGATCCTTGGTGGCATTTACCTGATCTTCCAATATGAGTTCCAATACCTTGAAGGCATCCTGTTTGCACTCTTGTCGGCTTTCCTGAATGGCCTGTTTGTGGTGCTCAACAGGAATATCAGCCTGCGTCACCATCCTTCGGTGATCAGTTTTTACGAAATGATCGGTGGTTTCCTTTTTATCAGCGCATTTCTTGGACTGAGCGGCGGGTTTGGCCAGGAGTTTTTTCAGCTCACCGCCCCGGATCTTTTTTATTTAACCATCCTGGGCTTTGTGTGTACCGCTTATGCCTTCACCGCCATTGTGGCTGTGATGAAAGTTTTGTCGGTCTACACCGTGGTGTTGGCTGTAAACCTGGAGCCGGTCTATGGCATCATCATGGCCCACTTCTTCTTCCCTGAAGCAGAGAGGATGTCAGCCGGGTTTTATCTCGGCACCCTCATCATCCTGGTCTCGGTCTTCAGCTATCCCTTCCTGAAAAGAAAATTCAAAATTGCAAAAGTTTGAGGATAAAGGGCTATTGGCTTTTGGCTGTTGGCTTTTAGCTATTGGCTATTGGCTGAGAACAACCGCCAACCCTTCGACTGTTTGACATAATTCAAGCAGATGACGCACAGGAAAACAATTGACCATGATGTGTTGTTGTATATACACTAGTGTATATCTGCATACTTCACTAAAACTGTATTGCTTATGAAAACACAAACTGGTGTCATCATACTCGGCATTTTTCTCATTGCCATCGCTGTAGCTGTTGCAGCAAACCCGGAAACAACCCGTTCCCTGCACGATTTTGTGGTAGAAGACATTTATGGAGAATCTTTTGACCTGGCCCAATTGGAGGGCAAGAAGGTGATGGTGGTCAACACGGCCTCGAAATGTGGTTTGACCCCTCAATATGAAAAACTCGAGGCTTTGTATCGTGAATACCGGGACCATGGGTTTGTGGTGATTGGATTTCCTGCAAACAACTTCATGAACCAGGAGCCAGGCACCAATGAGGAGATCATTGCTTTCTGCCAGGAAAATTATGGAGTGAGCTTTCCAATGATGTCCAGGATATCTGTCAAGGGCTCTGATATTGCCCCTGTTTACGAATGGCTGACCAAACAGGAAATGAATGGGGTGATGGATGCTGAGATTCAGTGGAACTTCCAGAAGTTTCTTGTGGATGAGAAGGGCCAATTGGTTGATGTGCTGTTGCCCCGCGAAAGCCCATTATCTGATGAGGTCGTAAGTTGGATCACCGCGAACTGATCGTCCCAATACCATTTATCAATCGTCACGGGGGGGGGCTGCTTCATCTCCGCAGTTCAAGTGTTGCGGTTACACTGTATTGCCATCTTCCAATAAGCCAGTAACAGGGGTCTGCTTCCTTTGTTCATTGCAAAACCTGGTATAGCTTCAGCATTTAGACAGCCCAAGTGCTCTCCCTGCCAGATTCAAACCTTTTCTCCCTGGAGATTACGCATCAATTTTCGCGTATTTGGCATTCTTTTCAATAAACGCTCTTCGTGGTGGTACTTCGTCGCCCATAAGCATGGAAAAAGTACGGTTGGCTTCAGCGGCATTTTCGATGTCTACCTGACGCAACTTCCTGAACTCGGGGTTCATGGTAGTTTCCCAGAGCTGCTCTGCATTCATCTCACCAAGACCCTTATAGCGCTGGATACTTATGCCACTTTCCTTTCCATTTTTTGAAAATTCTGAGACGATTGCCTTTCGTTCTTCTTCGCTCCAGGCGTAGCGTTCATCTTTGCCTTTTTTGATGAGATAGAAGGGTGGGGTGGCGATGTAGATGTGCCCCAGTTCAATCATCTCGCGCATATAGCGAAAGAAGAAGGTGAGGATGAGGGTGGCGATGTGGCTGCCGTCCACGTCGGCATCGGTCATGATGATGACTTTATGGTAGCGAAGCTTTTCGATGTTCAGGGCTTTACTGTCATCGTCGGTTCCGATGGAAAGCCCTAATGCGGTGAATATGGTTTTGATCTCTTCGTTGTCGAAGATCTTGTGGGGCATCGCCTTTTCCACGTTCAGGATCTTACCTCTGAGTGGCAGGATAGCCTGAAAGCCCCGGTCGCGGCCTTGTTTGGCCGTCCCACCTGCCGAGTCACCCTCCACCAGAAAAATCTCGCACTGTGCTGGGTCGTTTTCGGAGCAGTCGGCCAGTTTGCCTGGCAGTCCGGTGTTGCTCAGTACGCTTTTCCTTTGCACCAGCTCCCTGGCTTTACGGGCTGCATGGCGTGCTGTGGCTGCCAGGATCACCTTGTTGACGATGGCCTTGGCGTCGCGGGGATTCTCTTCGAGGTAATGGCTAAGCATCTCGCTTACGGCCTGGTCGACAGCACCGCTAACCTCTGAGTTACCCAGCTTGGTTTTGGTCTGACCTTCGAATTGCGGTTCCGCCACCTTCACGGAGATTACTGCGGTGAGTCCCTCACGGAAGTCGTCCCCGTTGATCTCGAACTTCAGCTTGGCCAGCATGCCCGTACGTTCGGCATAGTTCTTCAGCGTGCGGGTCAGCGCCCTGCGGAATCCGGCGAGGTGGGTTCCCCCTTCGATGGTATTGATGTTGTTTACGTATGCCTGCACGTTTTCTGTGAAGGATGCGTTGTATTGCATGGCGACTTCCACCGGGATGCCAGTTTTTTCTGAATACATGCAAATGGGTTCTCCGATCAGCTTCTCGCGTGTATCGTCCAGGTATTCGACAAATTCTGTCAGACCGGCTTCCGAATGATACACGTCTTTGACCGGTTGCCCGCTTTCGTCGCGCTGGCGCATGTCGGTAAGCGTCAATTGTACCCCTTTGTTCAGGAAAGAAAGCTCCCGCAGCCGGTTCGTGAGGATTTCGTAGTTGAACTCCGTAGTCTGGAATATGCTTTTATCGGGGGTAAAGGTAACCTTTGTGCCCCTGATCTCCGTGTCTCCTGTGTGCCTGACGGCATACTGCGGGATTCCTGTTTTGTATTCCTGCACATATACGCGGTTGTCACGGTGCACCTCGACAGACATGTGCTCTGAAAGGGCATTGACGCAGGAAACGCCTACACCGTGTAACCCACCGGAAACCTTGTAGGTGTCCTTGTTGAATTTACCGCCTGCGTGCAGGACGGTCATGACCACCTCCAGCGCACTCCTGCCTTCTTTTTCGTGGATGTCGACGGGGATGCCACGACCATTATCAATCACGGTGATGGAGCCATCCACATTGATGACCACATCAATCTGATCGCAGTACCCCCCCATGGCCTCATCGATTGAATTATCAAGCACCTCGTAAACCAAGTGGTGTAAGCCTTTATTACTTACATCCCCGATATACATCGCGGGTCTTTTTCTTACCGCTTCGAGACCTTCTAGGACCTGGATGCTGGTGGCATCATAACTTAATTTTTCTAACGCTTCGGGCTTCATCGGTGCCTTCATATTACCTCTTTTTGAATAACAGGCAAAGATACACTTTTTGCCCGATTTTTCCTAAAAAAAAGCAATAAAAAAACGAGTCTAAGGCCCTGAAAAAGAGCGAATTAAAAAGCAAAGCTTATGCCACCCATAAAGTTGAATCCCTGGGTCGGATATCCGAGCCATCTTTCGTACTCCTCATTAATGATGTTGGAGAAGTCAAGGAAGACAGAAAGGCGTTTGTTGTAGCGGTATTCGATGCCCAGGTTGAGATCGGCATAGAAGTCATGCAGCTCGAATTCGATGGGTTGTTCAACATCTTCCGCATAAATTGCACCCCAGGTTTTGTCGCGCCCGAAAAGGTCTGCCGTGAGGATGATCTTATCCTGGATATTGTACCGGGTATGGAAATTGATTTCGAATTGGGGCTTATGCCATGCCTTGGGTAGTTCGTCAAGTGCGTAGTCGTAATAGTCTCCACGCAGTCGCATGGAGAGTCTTTCGCCGAAGCGGTAGAACAACTCCGCCGTAAGCTTGAGTTGTCTGATATCGTCATACACGACAACGAAGGGTTGCTGGGGTGCAAAACCGGCATCCTGAATGGCTTCTGGCAGTTGGTCTGGTTCAGGAGCGTACCTTGCCCTGGCAAAGAAAGGATAGTTGTCAATATGGCTGTTTTGCATGTGCAGGTTATAGGAAAGGTGATTCCCGATGGCACCGTGGATGCCGACATTAACCCGGGCGCGTATGTTGCTGAACCCGGTGCCGGTCAGCGGTGTCACAAAGGGGTTGCTTGCAGACAGCTCTTGCCAGGACTGTCTTTTGAGGCCACCGCTGAACGCCGCCCTTGCGATCAGGTTTTCCGGAATGATGTCCATTTGGAAGCCAGCGAGCGGATGGGCCTTTAGCGTAATGTTGCCCTGGTCGTCCTCCGCGGATACCTTTGCCCCCAGGTGAAAGTTGATCCGGTCGATTGTGCTGTAAAGCTTTGGCTTCAGGCTATAAATGCCTGCGTGCAGGGTATCTGCCAGGTTATGATGATAATAATACCGTGCATCTGCTTCCAGGCTAAAACGCTGTTCGTCCATCATCCCAAAAGGGTCTGCCGCTACCTGGCTGCCGATTTCGCCGTGCAGGCGGAAAAGGTGCTCGCTGCCATCATACCGGTCGCTGAGCCAGTGGTGCTGAAGTCCTGTGTTGTATTGAAACCGTTCGTTTTTACTGGTATTGTTGCCGAAGCTGAGCTCAGAAGAGAGGAGTTCATAGCGTTGACGCGTACCCCCGCCAAAAGGATCCCATGCCCAATCATTTCCCTCTTTTTTTCCTGGCAATTGCAGGGAAAGAGGGGTTCCGTAATAGTGAAATACGTGTCGGTTATAGTCCACATTTGCACTGAGCGTATGCTGGTCATAAAACCGGGTCCCATACAGTTTTACCTTGTTTCTGCTGAAGGTACTGTTGGGAAAGTTGTCGATGTTTTCGCCTGATGAGCGGTGTTTCAGGTGCACACCCAGGGCGTATTCACCGGATCTCAGGGTATTGTAAAAGCCTTCAAAGTAGGGTGTCTGATAAGAGCCGTAACCCCCTTTAACCAGGCCACGATAGAGTTTTTCGAGCGGTTCGCCCCGCATGCGGGCAGGTGTGATGGGTTCCGGTTCAAAGCGCACAAAAACCCTGCGGGGTTCGATGCGGTAGTCAAATTCCATGTCTATCGTAACCGTATCTACGATCGCCGGGTCCAGATTGATTTTAAACGCCTCGGAGATGGAAGGCTCGTAGGGAGCGATTACATGAATCTCATCGATATCGAGTTCACGTTGCTGACCCATAATCTGCCCGCTTTGCATGATCCCCGCAATAAACAGCAGGGCAGTAATTGTTTGGAATAACTCTCGGTTCATGTCTTATTATAATGTCAAAATGGCAAAATGGCAAAATGTCAAAAAGTCGAAATGTCTGCTTATGGCTTTTGGCTATCTCGAAGCCCAATCCCAAAACTGCAAGCCTATTATTGCTCCAGGTCAATCTCGATCACATCCTCTTCCTCCGTTTCATCAGGTGCCTCCAGATGTTCTTCTATGAAGGTCAGCTTTTCCCGGGCCTCTTGCCTAAGGTCTTCACCATCATAATTATCGATGATGCTGTTAAGGGTATGTGTAGCCTGGAAGGCATTGTCTGTTTCGATATAGACATCAGCAAGTAGCAGCAGGATCCTGGCCAGCCAATAATCGTAAGCAGATAATTTTCCGGTATAGGAGAAGATCTCCTCTTCGGCTTCCTCGTATTGGCCTTGCCGGAAAGTGATGCGTGCCAGGTTGTATCGTGCTTCAGCCGCCATCCTGTTTTCGGTGATGCCTGCCACTTTTTCAAAAGCTTCCCGGGCCGTACCGGTATCTCCGATTATTTTTGCAGAAGATGCTTTAATAAACCAGGCTTCCTGTCTGTCGTCCTGAGACAACCTGTCGTATTCCAGTACTTCCCCGGCCTTGGTGATGGCCTCTTCGCTGTTGCCCAGATGATAATGGCTGCGCATTTGTCCTTTGCGGGAGCTGAGGATGTTATTCCGGTCTTCTGATACATCCTCCAATTGCGCAAAGTGTCTGCGGGCGATCTCATAATCGCCTTTGTCGAATCTTATTCCTGCTGCCCGCATCAGGGAGTTTTCCAAAAACATGCGATGTGAGCCATCAATAATGTATTCATAGCCTTCAAGGGCCTGGGCCGTTTCATTACCCCTGTAGAGGCATTCTGAGCGGTAATAATGGGCATTGGCGGCAAAGATGCCATTGGGAAACTGGGTTAGATAATTGTTAAAGCTTTGAATGGCACTGGCGCAGTCGCCTTGCATATAGCGGTTTTCGGCTGCCTGGTAAATCAGTGAGTCTTCTTCGGCCTCTGTGAGGTCGGCGATGCCAACCTCTTCTGTAAAGCGCACAAATTCAGGTACGCGATCCAGCTCGACATAAATGATGCGCATGGCAGCCAATGCTTCTTCAGCCTGTGAGGTTCCCGGATAATCTTCTACCACCTTTTTGAAGGTTTCCAGTGCCTTGTCATCTTCATTTTCATTGTAATAAATCAGTCCGATCTTCAGCCTGGCACTTTGTGCATAGGCACTTCCGGGATGATGCTCCAGGATGTCATAAAAATATTGCCGGGCCCTGGCGTTTTCATTCAGCAGGAGCCAGCTGTTTCCTATTTCGTAGTGGGCATCGTCACGGAAACCTGAGGCCGGAAAGTTAGCAAGGAATCCTTGCAGTGTCCTGATCTTTTCTTCAATATTTCCCATGATGCCATAGACCAGGCCTTTTTGATACACTGCATAGTCGGTATCAAGCACGTCCATGCGGATCGCCCTGTCGTAAAAATTCATCGCCTGCTGATATTGCTGGCTGACAAAATATGCGTCAGCCGTGCGAAGCAGGGCGTCATTCATTAGCCTGGGGTCCTGATTGTCAGCAGCGATAAAATTGCGAAATGCAGTAATGGCCGGTGACCACGATTCTTTCTTGAACCAGGCATATCCGATGGTATAATGTGCCTGGTGATACAAGTCGAGGGAGAAGGCGCCCGGACTTCTCAGGAATTCCTGGTGGGTGGAAATTGCCCGGCTGAAATCCCCAAGTCTGTAATGTGCTTCTCCTTCCCAGTAAAGGCTGGAGGCCACAAAGTGGCTATTGTCACTATAGCGTCGCACTTTTTCAAAATGGCTGATGGCGCCAGAAAAGTCGCGGTTATTAAACAGCTCAACGCCTCTCAGGTAGCTGACCCGCTGGTATGCCTCACGCAATCGCCTGGTGTCATGGTTAATGGACTCAAGTGAGGCCAGGGCATCGCGGTAATTTCTGGTGGTCAGGTACAGGTCGATGAGGTATTCATAGGCTTCATGGATGCGGGGAGAGTCCGGATAATGATCAATATATTTCTGGAATGAAAGGATGGCTTCATTATGCGGGTCCATGGACAGTTCCAGCGAGAGCAAGGCGTAACTGAAAAGGGATTCCCGCTGGATGTCTTTGTCGAAGTCCATTTGGTGGGCTTGCATGAAGGCATTTCGGGCAAAACGTTTCTGATTTGTTTTTAGGTAAGCTGATGCGAGATGGAAGTAGGCGTTTTGCGACAGGCTGTCTTCTTCTGCCGTGGCATTTTCCAGATGGGAGATGGCTTGCTCGTATTGTCCTAAGGCGTAAAGTACATAGCCCATCTGATAATGATCCTTCCTGTCGGCCCTTCTGCCTGCATGGTCGAGGTATTCCTGCAGGTAGGGAATGGCTTCTGCATATGCGCCCTTTTCCACATGTGCCTCTCCGATCAGACGGGCAATTTCCGGTGTGCGACGAGGGATCGCCTCTTCGTATAGTGCCGGTGCATGGGTAAGCAAGGCATCATAATCTTCTTTCAGAAAATAGATGTGGATGATGTAGTACGGGATCAGCTGGCCAAAGTTGCGATCATTTATGATGCGTTCAAATGCTGCAATGGCATTGTCGAAATTACCGTTAAGGTAAGCAATATGCCCATAATAATAACTTGCCGGGGCATAATACATCGATTCCGGATCCTGAATCTGCCCGAATAAGGGGCCAGCTTCCCGGAAATTTTCTTCCATGAGGTGGCTGTACCCTAATCTGAAATAGAACGCATCAAGTTTTTTACGATCCATTCTTGTGCCATACAGCCTGGTGTACCAGTTGATGGCTTCTGCATAATTCCGATCCCGGTAATTCAGGTTTCCAAGATGGAACCAGGCGATATCTCTTCCGGCATGTGTGGGATGGTCGTCAAGAAAAGCCTTCAGCTGTGTGGCTGCATCCGGGTTAAACAGTTCTGATGCGCTGACAGCGGCATACAGGCGGGCGCTGGCCCTGACTTCATCATATGGATCTTCAACCTGTTCAGCTACTTCCAGAAATAATTGTCTGGCAGCACCATATTTCCCTTTGTTAAAGAGGTCCAGGGCGGCACGATAGGTTGCGCCGGGATCTTCATATGCTTTTGTTTGCTGGGATTGCGCCGCAAAAGGCAGGCCAAGCAGGATGGCAAGCAATGCAATAATAATGTGACGGATCATGATGGATTTAAATATATCTTAGTTACCTGTGTATTACTTTCCATATGTCATGTTATCAAGATGTCCTGACCAGGGCGACTTCCGCATATGTCAGTCATGCGGGTAAAAAAAAAGAACAAGAGGCAGGCCTGTAAGCCGGGTTCTGTCGCACGCCTATTGCGTGTTTCCTGTCATTTATCTGGGGCAGTATTCACATGCTGCCTCTATCGGCCTACCCTCCGGGATCGGGCGAGCCACCCTCGGGCCCCGGTATATTTGGCCTTTCAACGCATAAGGTTTACCCCCTTGTCTGGTCACCCAAACAAGGCGTGAGCTCTTACCTCACGTTTTCACCCTTACCGGCCCGGAAAAACCGGGCTTAGGCGGTAATTTTCTGCGGCACTTTCTCGCAGCCTGTCATGCAGGCCGGCTTCCCGTTAGGAAGTATGCTGCTCTGTGTTGCCCGGACTTTCCTCATTCTGCCCGGAGCAGAACGCGACAGGACAACCTGCCTCTTGTATGAACGTCTCAAATGACAAAATGACAAAAAATGTACCCTATAACCTCTGGAACTTTTGTCCTTTTATCCTTTCGTCTTTTTGTCTTTTTGTCCTATTACACTTCCACCATATATGCTTTTTGGTGTAATAGCGGATTGAATGCAAAACTCTCTTCCTTATAAATCTTTACCGGTTTAAACATGATGTGGCGGTTTATGGGCTCCCGTGGCTCAGTCTTGCCCTCCTGGTAAAAAACGGCTTGCAGCAGCGAATGATTCCAGTCTTCGATCTCTGCGCGTTCCACTTTGCCCAGATGATGTCTCGAACTGGGTGCAATGCTGCCGGAAGCAATGCCTTTGAATTGGCCGGACTTGCTAACCATCAGGCTGAAATACATGGTGTAAGCGGTGTGGTTCACCACATAAAAATCCATCGTACCAGTCAGCACCTGATCCTGGTTGCGAGGCACCATAGCCAGAAATATAGCTTCGGGGATATTGACCGCCTGGTGGGTAAGCATTTTCAACCGGCTTTGCTTGCTGGTGTCAGCAGCTTGCTCATATTTCCGTGAAACTGTTTGCGCCTCTTCATATCCCGTTTTGATCAGGTCACCCACAGCATAGGGGATCTCGAACCCATCTTCAATGGATACATGAACAATCTCCTCATCCACCACCCGGGTGACAATGCCACCGCCTTTCTCATTCAAAAACAATACCTTGTCGCCTTCCTTAAACTTCATCTGTCTTTACTTTTTTCCCTTAGGATAACGCCAAAAGCCCCGCATTATTTATATCCTATCAATTATTGTGCAAAAATAAAACAAATCAGGCATATGGGTTTTATCCGTTTTTATTTATCGCAGATGCCGAAGGCCCAAAAAACCCTATAAATGACACTCATTATTCCAGGTTACAAAAATCCTTTTGTGCACGTTTCATAATGGCATGGATTGTTGACTGTGAATAAAAGTTACTAAATTTGAGGACTGTACGGGTAGCCTATCTGCTCACTTTTTCTTCTAACCATCAACGCGTCAATGGCATGCAGGGGAAATTCATAAAAAACCTGGTCCTGCTGATGATCCTGAATTTGCTGATCAAGCCTTTCTGGATCCTGGGTATTGACAGAACCGTACAGAACACAGTGGGTGCCGAAGAGTATGGCTTCTATTTTGCCGTATTCAACTTTTCTTTTCTGTTCAATATCTTGCTTGACGCGGGCATTACCAACTTTAACAACAAAAGCATTGCGCAAAACCGGCAGCTGCTGACCAAATTCCTTTCGAATATATTGGTGCTCAAATTATTGCTTTTTGTCCTCTATGTCCTGTTCACTTTTTCGTTTGCTTTTATTATCGATTATTCCAAGGAGCAGATCAGGTTGCTTGTCTTTCTGGCAGTCAACCAGTTTCTGCTCAGCTTTATTCTTTATTTGCGTTCAAATTTAGGCGGTTTGCACCTGTTTCGTACGGATGCCATGATCTCGGTGCTCGACCGCGTGCTGATGATCCTCTTATGCAGCTTGCTGTTATGGGGTAATGTGGTTGACGAATTCCGGATACAGTATTTTGTGTATGCCCAAACGGCAGGTTATGCGATTTCCGTGATCATCACTTTCCTGCTCGTTATGCAGCACACCAGAAAAAAATGGTTGCGGTTAAACTGGAACATTCCCTTCTTTCTGGCTATTATCAGGAAAAGCTTCCCTTTTGCGGTGCTGGTTTTGTTGATGACATTCTATAACCGCATAGACAGCGTGATGCTGGAAAGGCTGCTCGGTGATGAAGGTGCGCGGTTCAGCGGCATATATGCATCGGCTTATCGCTTGCTGGATGCGGCCAATATGATTGCTTATCTTTTTGCCGTACTTTTACTGCCCATCTTTGCCCGGATGATCAAGCAAAAACAGCCTCTGGAGGAACTGGTAAAACTTTCATTTACCCTGATCATCACGCCGGCCATCATGGTAGCGGTGGCCGCTTTTTATTACAACACGGAACTGATGCGCATGCTTTATCCCATGCATGCCGGGGAGACCGCTGCAATGTTTGCATATCGGATCGAAGAATCTGCGCGCGTCTTTGCATTGCTGATGGCCTGTTTTATGGCCATATCCACCACCTATGTTTTTGGCACCCTGTTAACCGCCAACGGCAGTTTATTGAAACTCAACATTGTCGCCTTTGCAGGCATGCTGCTCAATATCCTGATTAACTTATTACTGATCCCCGTGTTGTTTTCCACTGGTTCTGCAATGGCGAGCCTGTTCACACAAATCCTGGTGGCGATTACACAAGTTCTTATTGTGACGAGGATGTTTTGTTTCAGGGTAAACTATCTGCTATTGGGTCGATTGCTTGCATTCGTTGCCGGACTTTTTCTGTTGGGCTATTTATCACGGCAGCTGCCATTGCCCTGGCTGCATAGTCTGGTTGCATTTGGCGTATCAGGTATTTTGCTGGCATTACTGATTCCATTGATCAGCCTCAGGCAGGTCTATGCGCTGATCCGCTATAGTGGCGACTGATGGTTTTCTCTGGTGACAGGATTGTGCTTTGGCTGTTGCAGAAATTTTTCCGTAACTTTGGCGCCATTTTGTCAATAAGAGGGCTTTCTTTTCCGTTATTTAACAGATTATTCAACTAATAAGCTATATCATGGATCGAGACAACAATGCATTTGATTCAACCAATGTGTTTGTGTTTATCATTCGCTGGTGGAAACATTTGTTCATCATCTGTGCCGTTGCGGCCATCAGCTCAGCCATTTTCAGTGGCCCGCGGTTTATCACGCCCAAATTTCAATCTACAGTAACCATGTTCCCGGCCACGGGGGGCAGCGTGTCGCAGTCAGTCCTTGCCGGTGCTGCTGCCCGCCAGGATTTTCTTGATTACGGAGAGGTGGAGGATGCCGAACGGTTGCTCCAGGTGCTGGAATCGGGCAATATCCGGGACCGTATCATAGCGCGTTTCAATCTGCTTCATCATTATGAGATTCCCGAGGATGCGCGCTTCAAATATACCCGGCTGATGGAAGAATACCGCAGCAACATCAATTTCCGGCGCACACAATATGGTGCAGTGGAGATCCGTGTGCGCGACAAGGATCCGGTTATGGCGGCCGACATTGCCAATGAGCTGGCGGCCCTTGTGGACACCGTGCAGAACGAGCTTCGTTATGACCGCGCCCAATTGGCCTACGATGTGGCCAGCCGCCAGCTGAACCGCCTGCACGAACAGGTACAGGAAGCCGAGGATACCTTGCGCCAGGTCATGCACCTGGGCGTATTTGATTTGGAAGGACAATCTTCGATGCTCACCCGCCAGCTGGCCAAAGACATCTCTGCCGGTCACCAGGAAGGAGTGGAACAGCTGGACAAGCGACTTGCCCTGCTTGGTGACCACGGGGGTGCTTATGTGTTTAATACCGCGTACCTGGAAAACGTGAGTGAGCACCTGATCATGATTCAGCGGCGATACCAGGAAGCCAAATCCGACCTCGATAGTTTTGTTCCCTTTAAGTTCGTCCTGGATGAAGCTTTCGAAGCCGAGCGAAAGGTTTTTCCCATCCGCTGGCTCATTGTCTTCATCGCTACCTTTGCAGCCGGATTTATGGGCGTGATGATTATTGCGGTATATGAAAATCTCGTCCGTAAAGGCATTATCCAATCAAAGACGGCGAACCCCACTAAGTCCTGATTCGCGTGGTACCGGGAAACAAGCTGATATGGTTCTATGCAGGCAGCCTGCTGTTTGCGACGGTCAATATATACTTGATCCTGCATGAGGTGTACCTGCTCAATGCCCTGCCTTTCGCCCTGGGCATCATGCTGCTGTTTTTCTTTTCGCTTGATAAGCTAATCCTCATCCTGGCCTTCCTTACGCCCCTATCCATCAACCTGCGCTTTGATCAGTTTGGTTTCACGGTAAATATGCCTACGGAACCTATCATGGTAGCCATCCTCCTGCTTTTCATAGTGCGTATCTTGTATGAGGGACACTACGACAGGAAAATATTACGGCATCCGGTGACCATTTTTCTGATCATTAATTTATCATGGATGCTGATAACCACCATTTCGAGTGAACTCTTCGTCGTCTCAGCCAAATTTTTCGTCGCCCGCATGTGGTTTGTGATCACTTTTTTCTTTGTGGGAATCTATATGTTTAGAAACCCCAGGCGGATGCAGCAGTTCATGTGGCTATTCGGAGCTGCTCTGGTGATCGTGGTCATCATTGCCACTGCTAAACACGCCACTGTTGGCTTTGAGCGCCAGATGAACGTATGGGCTGTCCATCCATTTTTTAATGACCACACGCAATATTCGGCTGTGCTGGCATTAGTGGCCCCCTATTTTGCTGTGATGACCTTCAACAGGTCCAACAGCGTATTCAGTAGAAGAATGGCTTTGCTTGTGTTTTTGGTGCTGTGCATGGGTATCTTATTTAGTTACAGCAGGGCCAGCTGGCTGAGCTTGATGGTGGCTGCTGTCGGACTAATTATCCTTGCATTTCGTCTCAGGTTTAGGTTCCTGATGGCCCTTGTGGTGCTGCTTGTCAGCGTGGGCTATCTTTTCCAGGCTGAGATCGTGATGTATCTTGAGCGTAACCAACAGGAGTCGTCGGCCGACTTTGCCGAACATATCCGCTCAGCCTCCAACATCACCACCGATGCCTCTAATCTGGAACGCATCAACCGCTGGCGATCAGCCTACCGGATGTTTGAAGAGCGCCCCGTGCTGGGTTGGGGTCCGGGAACTTACCAGTTTGTCTATGCGCCCTTCCAGCGATCGGAAGACTACACCATTATCACCACCCATTTTGGCGATCTGGGTAATGCACACAGCGAATATTTTGGCCCGCTGTCTGAGAGCGGTATGCCCGGCATGGTTTCCTTTGTGGCGCTTGCCCTGGCCGTACTGGCTACCGGCGTCAAATTGTACAAAAAGGCACCCACACGAGAGTTGCGACTCATTGCGTTGAGCCTTACCCTGGGCTTCATCACCTATTTTACACATGGTTTTTTGAATAACTTTCTCGATACCGACAAGGCATCCGTGCCCTTCTGGGGCATGATGGCCATACTCGTGGCCATGGATGTCTTTTTCGACAAACGTATTGAAGGGACAAAACCTGCTGCAAGCGCTTGAAACAACCGCAGAACGACCTCCCCCTGATGATCCGGACAGCTGTGTGAAGTATTCCTCCCACAATCCTGATGCGGTATTTGTAAAGACAGCAATAAACCCTTACTTTTGCTGCCAAACAACACCGATCGAAAACTGAAAACGCTACTTTATGGAAACCATCAAGACATTGCTAAACCATAAGACCATCCGCAATTACAAGACCGACCCCATCGATGATCATATCCTGGATGAGATCCTGGAAGCAGGCTTTCGTGCCTCTACCACCGGCAACATGCAGGTCTATTCTGTCATTGTGACCAAAGATGCGCAACGACGAAAGGAGTTGTGCAAGTTGCATTTTGGCCAGCAGATGGTTGAACAGGCGCCTGTGACTCTTACCTTTTGCGCAGACTTTAATCGTTTCAACAAGTGGTGCAGGCAGCGCGATGCCGACCCGGGCTATGACAACTTCTTGTCATTCTTCACTGCCGCCATTGATGCCTTGCTTGTGGCACAAAACGTATGTGTGGCTGCAGAGGCGCACGGTCTGGGCATATGTTACCTCGGGCCGACTATCTACCAGGCTGATAAGCTCATTGACTTTTTTGATCTCCCTGAAGGGGTGGTACCTGTAACCACTGTCGTGGTGGGTTACCCCAATGAAGATCCGGAGCAGGTCGACAGGCTTCCTGCCGAAGGCGTGGTGCATCAGGAAATTTACAAGGATTATTCATCTGAGGACATTGACCGCATATACAAGTACAAGGAAAGTCTGCCGCTTACGGGCAAACTGATTGAAGAAAACCAGCTGGAAAACCTGGCCCAGATATTCACCTTTAAACGGTACACCAAAAAGGACAACGTCCATTTCAGCAAGGTGTTCCTTGATGCCATCGAAGACCAAGGGTTTATGAATAACGAGGAATAACCCCTTGGCCATAAATAACCCCGGATACAGCTTTTAAGTGCAAAAGCCGCATCCGGGGTTTTTTGTGCGCCGAACTTTGAGTGTAAACGGGGTTTGATGTCAGCAGGGACAGCACCTGGTCTTTCCGGCGGAAAAAGTTATGGGAACTGGATCCCCGGGTAGTTGCCAATGGCCACCTTCGGTACGCTTGCCTGGTACTGGCTATTGATGGCCTCGATGAAGGCGTTGGCTACGATGGCATATCCTCTGGCCGACAGGTGAATACCATCCAGGGAAAAGACGCCTCCACTTATGAAATCTGTATTAAAGGCGATGGCGTCAAAATAGATGCCTGGTTCGGCATCTTTCAGCAGCTGATTCACGTCGGTCACGGCAATGTTGAAATTGCTCGCCGTTTCGCTGATGATCATGTTATAGGCTTCCACGTGGCTGGTGACATGTTCGATCTGTTTGGTGCTCAAATAATACTCGCCGCCGAGGGGCACCTGGCTCCCCCATCCTTCATTGCTGATTCCGTTCAGTGCGGAGAGCAGTACAAGTTCATCCTCTTCCAGCTGGCGAATGCCGGCCAGGTGATCAGGATCGGAAACCACCAGGGGGTTGGGGCCAATCTCAAAGTTGATGTGGGGTGCTTCTGCATACGCGCTATTGAGCAGGGCCACCACATTTGGGTCAGTCAATAGCAAGGCATTGTACGGCACGGTGGCAAAAAACGGGATCTCTGTGATGTTTGGGATGTTGGCCGTGACTCCCAGGGCACCGCCCTGGGTAAGTTGCTGCAAAAGGGCCTGGTAGGCAACACCAAAATTATCTGGTGGCAAAATGTTCTCACCTTCTCCGCCGTCCAGCGCATAGGCCAGAATGTCATTGTTTCCAATCCACAAGGAAAAGAAGCTGGGATTCAGTGCAAGGGCATCACCAATGATGCTGCTGGTGGCAATGTTGGCGGCGAACCTTTGATAATAAGGATTGAGTGTTGCATAACCTTCAAAAAGCAGATGCTGTACTCTGGCACCGGGCACGCCCAGGTTATGGAATGGACCCGCTGCGTTGTATATGTTTTGATAATTTTCGGGGTTTGGTGTACCTCCCTGGGGCACCGGCAGTGGCTGCCCGTCTGCTTCTACCAGGATCAGCCGATTGCCAAAACCGATGTCATCATGCATCAGTGGTTGATTAAAACCTTCCAGCCCGGTGTGCATGAATTGCCCGGCCATGACATTGGCCAGTGAGTTGTGTTGCCCTTCACGGTAAAGTTCTCCATCCATGAATCCAGCCGTGAGTGAGTTGCCCAGTGAAACAAAGGTGGTGAAATCTGCTTCGCCAGGGTCAGGACTGAATGCGTCGATATCGGCATCACAGCTGATAAGGAGTCCGCCAAGGAAAAGCAAGATCAGTGGTATCATTTGTGTTTTTCTCATGGTTATGGTAATTTTTAAGATTTTACAGTTGATAGGAGATGCCAATACCAGGGATGATAATTCTGGTTGAATAGGTTCCGCCGAAATTTTCAGGCGTGTACCGCATGTCTTCCTCCAGGCCAATGATATAAAGCAGGCTGGCGTCGATGCTTAATTCAGGTATCGGTAAAAAGGAAACCCCTCCCGTGAAGGCCAGGTTATCGAGGCTTGGTGTTTCGGGTGAAAAGAAATCGCTGTTTACCGGTGTGGGGTCGAAATAGCCACCAGCTCTCAGGTAGATTTCGGGGGTGACCCGGTATTCACCTCCTGCCCTGATGATCAGCGTGTTGCTGTAATCGCGTTGATTGTAACTGTCTGGCAGGCTCGCTGTGTTTTCTTCGAAGTCAAATACCAGCTCATCGTATGCTCCCCAAAAGACATAGTGTAATGCCATGCCAACGAGCAGGTCCGGAGTGGCTCGGTAGGAGAGGCCAAAGTCAAGGTTTGCCGGCAGGGGAAGGCTGACGTCTACCTTGTTGTTTGCCGGAAATGCTGTTGACAGGGACGAAGGGATGTTGGAGAACAAGGCGTCGCCGCCTTCTACCTCCATGTCTATCTGCGAGCGATAACTCAGGCCCGCCTGAAAGCCGGCCGGGTGCGCAAACTGGATGCCTGCATTAAATCCGTAATTGCCCGTGCTTCCTTCAATGTGGAGCCTCGCTTCGCCGTCAGGCCCCTCGATCGGGAGTGCCCGCTCAAGGTCAACGGCTCCGTATGCATATACAAAGCCGGCACCAACAGAAAGCATATCCGTGATCCGGAAGGACAGCGTGGGTTGTACCGTGATCGCCATCAACGAAATATTCTGTATCAGGAAACGACCTGCCCAGGCATCTTCCCACTCCAGGCTGTTGCCATAAGGGGTGTTGACTGCAATGCCGGCCGCAAGCCTGTCGGTCAGCATCCCGGCAGCGTAAAAATGAAAGGGTGTACTTAGCGGATTATCGGTCTTTGCCTGATAAACCGATGGTTTTTCCATTTGGAAGGCGGTGCTGGCAAAAACACCGTTTATTCCGCCAACCACACTGAGTTGTCCTGGCATCATAGCCAAGGCACCAGGATTGTTAAAGGCTGCACTGGCATCCAGGCTGAGTGAAGTGCCAATCAGCCCCATGCCAACTTGTCGCTGGCCGTGAAGGCTTACTTCATAACCACCTGCCTGCAGCAAAGTGGAGGTCGCCACAAGCCATGCGACCATCAAAAACATTTTTCGCATAATAGGATCTTTTTGGTTAGGGGTGCGCAATTCTGTTTTAAATTGGGGCGCAAGATATAAAAAAAACCAGCACCGTAAACATTTGTTTAATGGCCTGACACTTTTTTTGGTTTTTTGCAAAGCTGAAGTGTTGCTCTGCCTTGTGATTATTACTGTCCTCGAAGGACAAATCCGTTCAGCTTGCGTTTTGTGGCTAAGAATACTGAAAACTGCTGCCACCAATAAATTCGCGCAGGACCGATGTGGGTGGGATGTCTTTGGGATCGATGGGAATAAGTAACGAGAGGATGCGGTTCAGTCTGTTAACCTCTTCGCGGATCTGCTCATTTTCTGCCTTTTCCGGCAAGGCTACTGCCGGTGCATAATGAGAGAACACGGCAGGTTCGTATATCAGTGCCGAGTTTAAGATGGCATGGGCACTTTCCTGGAATGGAAAGATGCTCTGATACTCATTGCGCATCACGTCCGGCCAACGTTTAATCGTTTCGTTAAAGCTGTAGCCCCGGAAAAGGTGGTCTCTCACCAGCCTGCGGATCAGGCGATGATCCGATGTGGAAAGTGGAAGGTGATCATGGATGTTCAGGGTGCTTAGGGCTGATACGTAGAGGCGGTAGGATTCCACATCCACCATGTCTTTCCATAGATCCGGATTCAGCCCGTGTATTCCTTCCACAATGACATAGGTGTCATCAGTGATACTGGTATTTTTTTCTTCGGGGATCGCCCCTTTGCCATCGAAATGGTATTTGGGCAGGTTGACCGCCTTGCCTGCCATCAGGTCATTAATGTTATTCCTAAAAAGTTCGAGGTCAAGAGCGGTGATCAGCTCAAAGTTTTTCAGCCCGGTATTGGGATCATCCGGTATGACGCTATGGGGCAAATAATAGTTGTCGAGCGAGAGGATCAACACCTCTTTTTTCATTACTTGTAATTCAATCTTCAGCCTGTTAGCTGTGGTGGTTTTACCTGAACTGGTAGGGCCAGCTATGAAAATTAAACGTGGCTGCTTATGGTGGCCAGCAATGTCGTCGGCAATCTGTGTGATTCGTCTGGTCTGCCATGCCTCAGCCAGTTTGATGAATTCGGGAAGGCGCTGTTGGCGGATTACGTCATTCAGCTCGGCAAAGTTGGCGATCCCGAGATGTTTCATGGTGTCTTCAGCCTCTTCGAAATAGGCGAAATACTTGCTTTGCTCTCCCCCCGAGGGCATGGCGCGTAAAAAAAAGTCATGGTCGGCGACCAGGAAAAAGCCCTCGCGAAACGGAAGCAACTTAAAATACTTCAGCTTGTCATGGTTTTCCTGCACGTGGTTTACCAGCAGCTCGCCAAAACCATCAACCTGTGCCAGCCTTAAGCCGGTGATGTGTTCATTGTCGGGATTGGATTCCAGAAGCTGGATGATGTCGCTGCGGTTGGTATGTTCAAAATACCGCCTGATTTTTTCAGATGGAAGTACCTGATGCCGGAAATGATCACCGCGTTCAATGATCTGGTGGATGCGCCCGGCAATCTGCTTCAGGTCATGTGCACTGACATGATAATCCTTAAAATATCCGTAAACGCCGCCGGGAATGCTATAAGCGATATAGAAGTCCCTGTTGCGCAATACCATGCTTGCTGCTTTGTTAAATATAACCAGCAAGGGCTCCATCAGGTTGCGGAAGCTGTAATGCAAGGCAGCAGGTTGCTCGTGGGTGTGTACGATAGAGATGGAAGGATCTTGCGCCATACGCGGGAAAATATAACCTTTAACTGCATGAAAAGAATCATGCAGATTACTTTTTTTATTTGAAATGATTTTGGGCGCACAAAGGTACGAAATCCCTGTTTTTTAACTTGGTTTTCCTGATAATTTGCCCACACAACACCTTGTTTAAGCACTACAAGGGGAACTCCATCGCTGATTCCATATTTTTTTATTGTGAAATTGCCAAAATGTATGTAGGTTTGCCTCTGTAAAAACACCGTTTTACCATCACAAAAATACATAATCCATGATTGATCTATCTACCACCTATATGGGCTTGCCCCTGCGCAGCCCTGTCATCGTAGGCAGTAGCGGCCTTACAAAGAGTCTGAACAACCTGGAAGAAATCGACGCCAGAGGTGCAGGCGCCGTTGTGCTTAAGTCTCTTTTTGAAGAGCAAATCAAGGTGGAAGTGCGCAAGGTGTTCTCTTATGAAGATACCCAAAGTGCTTACACGGAAGCTGAAGATTATATCCGGAATTATGCGCGTGAACAAACACTGGATGAATACCTCAACCTGATCCAGGAGGCCAAAAGCAAACTGTCGATCCCGGTAATCGCGAGTATTAATTGCACCTCTGCCCGGGAATGGCCAGCATTTGCAAAAAACATTGAAAAAGCAGGGGCAGATGCCCTGGAGCTAAATGTGTTCGTGTTGCCATCATCCGTTGATATCGAAGCCAAGAACTATGAGAAAATCTATTTTGATATAGTAGAAAAAGTGAAAAAGGAGGTCAATATTCCTGTATCTCTGAAACTGTCTTCCTACTTTAGCGGTCTAGCCAACATGGTAAAAAAACTAAGTTGGACCGGCGTCAAGGGGATTGTCTTGTTCAACAGGTTTTTTAATCCTGATATCGATGTGGATGAGATGCGCATCAAGGCTTCGCACCTTTACAGTGACCCGGAAGAGATCAGTTTCAGCCTCCGATGGATCGCCATCCTTTCCGGACAACTGCAGACGGATCTTTGCGCCTCAACGGGTGTACATGATGGCAAAGGAGTGGTCAAGCAGCTGCTTGCCGGAGCGAAAGCCGTCCAGGTGTGCTCTACACTGTATAAAAATGGCTTGACTCAACTCGATCCCATCCACCAGGAGCTTAAAACCTGGATGGAAACCCACAACTATCAGAAAATTGATGACTTCCGCGGCAAAATGAGCCAGAAGATGACCAAAAACCCTGCTGCTTTTATGCGGGTTCAATTCATGAAACACTTCGCCGGCATCGAATAACAATTCACCATCCATTAAACAATCAATTTGCCGGAAGTGAATGATTGGCCATGCCCACAGCGGCATGGCTTTTTCTTTACGGATTTTTAACACCGCGATATTTTGCCGCAACAAAACATCTACATATCTTTATGCGACGAAATAATCAAACATTTTATTATTCTTTTTGTTTGATTATAAATGAGTTAATTAATTAATTTTTCATTGATTTGTTTAATAAACGTTTCAAGATGACAAAAACTGGGAAAAAAACGAAAGTAAGACCTATTTATGTTGCTCTGGGTGTATTGGTGCTGGCATTTGTGATTCATGCAGGCGTGAGTGCATTTGTATCACCTGCCGCTAAGGATCATGGGGCATCATCTGATTACATTATCCACCTGGATGATGTACGCTTTGATGAAGCCATTGCCGGTGGCGTGGTTTTAGTTGATTTTTGGGCAACCTGGTGTGCACCCTGCAGGGTACAGGGCCCGATCCTTGAAGAGTTGGCTGCGGAGGTTCATCAGGTAGCCGACATCACCAAGGTGGACGTCGACGACTATGGCAATCTGGCGGCGCGTTATAGTGTGCGCAGCATTCCTACGATAATCATCTTCCGCGATGGTCAAGAGGTAGAACGTTTTACCGGAGTGCAACAAAAGGAGACCCTGCTTGCTGCAATTGAAGACCATTTATAAACTATAAATCTTATCACCACAACAATTATGGAAAACCTAACAAAAGAAGTATTCAAGGAGAAAGTTTTTGATTTTGAGAACCACAAGGAGTGGAAATTCGCGGGTGACAGGCCTTGTGTAATTGATTTTTATGCCGATTGGTGCGCGCCTTGTCGTACGTTGACTCCCATCATGGAAGAGCTGTCTGAAGAATATAAAGGCAAGGTTGACATTTATAAGATCGACACAGAGAAGGAGCAAGAGCTGGCTGCCATGTTTGGCATTCGCAGCATTCCTTCCATCTTGTTCGTTCCACAGGAAGGCCAGCCACAGATGGCTACCGGCGCGTTGCCCAAGGATGCCCTGAAGAAAGGCATTAATGATGTGCTCGGTGTAGAATAGTCCGCTGGCACCTGATAATTTGACAAGGACTTTGAATTAAACATTCCTGTGTTATGCAAGAGGACAAAGCGTACAATATGTTTAAAGGCACAAAGGATCGAAAGGAGAAGCGTCGCAATTTTCCGTTTTCCGTGACCCGCCGGCGTTATTTATATGTGGTGGGCGCATTCACACTTGTGGGTGTTTTGGCCGGTTATGCGTATTTCTATTTCATCGGGTGCAGAACCGGCAGTTGTGCCATCACATCAAATCCATACATGAGCATGGCCTGGGGTGGTATCCTTGGGTATTTGCTTCCAGATTTTTTTGTTAAGAAAGGCAAAGATATGGATTCCAGTGATGACGAGACAGCATAGTCTGCAGGCTTAACTGAAAGAGGCCTCGGGTCCCTTTAAGGGCCCGGGGCGTTTTATTTTGGTGCAACCTTGAGCAGGTATGCGCCCAGGATTCCGAAGATCATGTTGGGTATCCATACCGCCAAGATGGGATGGAGGTTTCCCTTGGTGGCGAATGTGGTGGTGACCTGCATAAAGAGGATGAAAGCAAAGCTTATGGTAATGCCAGCCCCCAGATGCAGTCCGATACCACCACGCACCTTTTGGCTGGAGAGGGCCACGCCAATGAAGGTCAGCACCAGCGTGGCAAAAGGGAAAGCAAGACGCCGGTGCCTTTCCACCTCATAAAACACAACGAATTCAGAGCCTTTGAGCCGTTCGTTGGCAATAAACTCATTCAGTTCCCGAAAGTTCATCGTCTCCATGTCTTTTAGGTTCTGAATAAAATCAAAAGGCGTAAAAGGCAACAGGGTATCCTTCTCAATGCCAAAACGCAAATTTTCCTCCAAGCCGTCGATTTCTCTCACATTGTAGTTGCGGATGGTCCAGGTGGTATCTTCCGGGTTGAAGCGGGCTTGATCAGCAAGCATCTTGCTTTTCAGACTGCCATCTTCAATACGTTCCAGGGCAAAACGATAGCCTGTCTGGCTTCTTTCGTTAAACGATTCGAGGTACACAAAAATACCTGGCCGGACCTGCATGTGGATGTTGCGGCCACGAAAGCTCTCCGGTTTTCGCACAAAGGATCGCTCAAATTCCAGTCTCTTTTCGTTGGCATTGGGGATGATTACGTTCGAGAGGTATATGGCGACCAATGAAAGAAGAATGGCCGAGATGAGGTATGGTCTGAGCAACCTGCGAAAACTAACTCCGGCACTCAGGATGGCAATGATCTCGGTGTTGAAGGCCATGCGAGAAGTAAAAAAAACCACAGTGATAAACGTGAACAGTGGGCTGAACAGGTTGATGAAGTATGGGATGAAGTTGACATAATACACCAGCACCACATCCCGGAATGATGCCTGGTGCTCAATGAAGTTGTCGATTTTCTCAGAGAGGTCAAAGATCACCACGATGAGGATGATCAGTGATATGGCATATACGAATGTCCCCAGGAACTTTTTGATGATGTATATGTCCAGTTTTTTCAGCATGGGTGAAGTGCGTGTCCCGCATATGTTGGTTGCCACCCTGGTGTGCAACATTGCCTTCGCCAGCCCGGGGTGGCCTGTGTTTTTATCCCATTGATATCAAAGGATTAAACGGGGCAAAGATACAGGATATTTTGGAGGGGGGTAGGAAATTAAAAATGAAGAATGAAGAATGAAGAATGAAGAATGAAGAAAGCCAATAGCTAATAGCCAATAGCAGTCCTCTTGAAAACGCAAACCCAAGATATATAGACAGTTGAAAAAATATTCACAGTTTAAAAAATTACAGGCGAGAGGATAATTTGGGGATCATCAGGTTTTTCCAATGAGCGAAGTTATCCTGCAGGATCTGTTTCCGGGCCTCTTCAACGAGCCAAAGATAGAACCGCAGGTTATGCAGGGTGGCAATCATCGGTCCGAGCATCTCACCGGCTGTAAAGAGGTGGCGCAGGTAGGCACGGGTGTATCTTTTATCGGCGAAGGTCTCACCATTTGGGTCGATAAGGGAAAAGTCCGCTTCCCATTTCTTGTTTCTGATGTTGATGACGCCTTCACTGGTGAACAGCATACCATTGCGGGCGTTTCGCGTAGGCATCACGCAGTCGAACATGTCCACGCCCAAGGCAATGCACTCCAGGATGTTTGCCGGTGTACCAACGCCCATGAGGTACCTGGGCTTGTCTTCAGGCAGGATGCCGCACACCAGTTCCGTCATCTCATACATGACATCGGTGGGTTCACCTACCGACAAGCCGCCAATGGCATTTCCTGCACGTTCAAAACTGCTGATGTGCGCTGCGGATGCTTCGCGCAGGTCACGGTACGTGCTGCCCTGTACAATGGGGAACATGGTTTGGTTGTAACCGTAGAGGTCGCTTCCATTGTCAAAATGATCGCAGCAACGTTGCAGCCAGCGATGTGTAAGCTCCATGGATTGCCTGGCATATGTCCGGTCACATGGAAAAGGCGTGCATTCGTCGAATGCCATGATGATGTCAGCTCCTATGGTTCGCTGGATATCCATCACCTTTTCAGGGGTGAAGAGGTGGGAAGAACCGTCTATATGCGAACGGAATGTCACGCCTTCTTCAGTCAGCTTCCGTCTTTCAGCAAGGGAATACACCTGGTATCCTCCACTGTCAGTCAGCACGGGTCTCTCCCACGACATGAACTGGTGTATGCCGCCGGCTTTGCGGAGAATGTCCATCCCTGGCCGCAGATAGAGGTGATAAGTGTTGCCCAGGATGATTCCGGCCCTAACCTCTTCCTCAAGGTCTTTGTGATGGATGGCCTTTACGGTGGCGGCTGTACCGACAGGCATAAAAACAGGTGTTTTGATTACACCATGCTCCGTGTGCAGCGCACCTGCCCTGGCATGGCTTTTCCCATCACGCACTTCTTTTTCAAACCTCATCTGATCAACTAATTTTTTCCAAAGATAGAAAGTATTCATATGGAACAAAATATACCATATGAAGGTTTCTTTAAGAATTAAACCACAACGCATGAATAAGCAGCATGCTGAAAATTATAAATACGTGCATAATACAGCCCATAAAGTCATCTTCAAACTAAGCCCTTATGATAGTGAAAAAATATGTAATTTCGTTTCGGGGAGACTACATGTGACCAATCACCCGTTTTTAACGGGAAAACTTCTTCTCCATCATATCAGGATGAAAGAAAAAGCCAATCAGACAGAAAAAGCGAAACGGGATCTGGCCTTGCTGAAAGAGGCTGTGGGAGAGGGTAATCAACAGGCCTGGGCTAAGTTGATGAAGATATACAGGGATACGATATTCTTCATGTTGCTTAAGATCACCGGTAACCCTGATGATGCTGAAGACCTCTGTATTGAGACATTTGGTAAGGCTTTTACCCACATCCATCAGTACAATGAAAAATATGCTTTTAGCACCTGGCTTTTCAAGATCGCTTCTAACCACGGCATTGACTTTATCAGAAAAAAGAAAAAAAATGTGCTGAGCCAGGAGGCCAATGAAAATATCGATAAGCCGGAAGACAAGTTCCAATTCATGGCAGACATGGTCAATCCCGAGGAGAAGTTCATCAAAAGCCAAAAGCTTGAATTGGTGCGACAAGTGGTTGAAACACTCAAGCCAAGGTATCGCAGCCTGATTAACATGCGTTATTTTGAGGAGCAGTCTTATGAGGAGATTGCCACGGAACTCGACATCCCTCTAGGCACAGTGAAAGCACAGCTTTTCCGCGCCCGCGAGTTTTTATATCGTTCGCTGGTCAATATCCGGGAACGGATGTAGGGAGGAAAATGAAAAATGAAAAATAAAGGGTGAAAAATGAAAACAATGAAAACATTGGCATTATTCCTGGTGCTCCTCGTGGGGGCCCAGTTTGCCTTCGGGCAGGTACAGTATCACGAGCACGAGCGTACGGACGAAGTCCTTATCGAATATCGCTGGCAGAAGGAGCGTTTTTTTGCCCGCAATCCGAACGCCTTGCTCAACCTGCGTATCACCAACCTCACCGATGAACATCTGGTATTTCGTTTTACCGTGGGCTTTTACCGCGACCACCAATTGTTTTTTGAAAGCGAGGAGCAGGAAGTATTTCTCGAGCCTGGTGAAAGTATCAGGGGGCGCCGTGATGAACTGCGTTTCCGGGCTGATGACATTTTTATGGACACGGTTGAAGAGGAATGGTTCTCCTGGGATATGCCCTTCGTTGAAGTAAAAAGTAGGTAGTAGGAAGTAATCAGTAAGAAGGTGAAGATTGAGGTTGAGAATAAGGCAGTTTGAGGTCAACACAAACCCGGACTTTTTGACTTTCCGACCTTTTGTCCTTTTGTCTTTTTGTCCTTTAAAAAATCAACCATGTCTGATCAAGCTTTTAAGAAAGCCATCCTGGAGGGGATTCCGGATCAGTTGCCTGAGCCAAAGCCTTATGATCCAGGAGTCAATCACGCACCCAGGCGCAAAGATATTTTAACACCAGAGGAAAAACGCCTGGCAGTAAAGAATGCATTGCGCTATTTTCCGGAGAAGTTTCATCACACACTCGCTCCGGAATTTATGGAAGAGTTAAAGACTTACGGGCGCATCTATATGTATCGTTTTCGTCCTGCTTACCCCATTCATGCCCGAAGCGTGAATGATTTCCCGCACCGTTCCCACCAGGCTGCTGCCATCATGCTGATGTTGAGCAATAACCTGGACTATGCTGTAGCTCAGCACCCTCACGAGCTGATCACCTATGGCGGAAATGGTGCTGTATTTCAGAACTGGGCCCAATACCGGCTGTGCATGCAGTACCTTGCCACGATGACCGATGAACAGACTCTGGTATTGTACAGCGGGCATCCCATGGGTCTTTTTCCGTCGCATCCGGACGCCCCGCGTGCGGTGGTCACGAACGGGATGATGATTCCCAACTATTCGAAACCTGATGACTGGGAGCGGTTTAACGCCCTTGGTGTAACCCAGTACGGGCAGATGACGGCTGGTTCATTTATGTACATTGGCCCGCAAGGCATCGTGCATGGCACCACCATTACCGTGCTTAATGCCGGCAGGATGCTTAAAGGCGGCGATGGAAGCCTGGCTGGGAAACTGTTTGTATCAAGCGGCCTTGGAGGCATGTCAGGTGCACAGCCCAAGGCTGCAGTGATTGCCGGAGCCATTGGCGTCATCGCCGAGGTCAACCCCAGGGCCACCCGCACACGTTATGAACAGGGCTGGGTAGATGAAGTGTATGAGGACCTGGACGAGTTGATAAGACGGATTAGAAAGGCAAAAGAAGGCAAGGAGGCGGTGTCGCTGGCGTACCAGGGTAACATAGTGGATCTCTGGGAAAAATTTGTGGACGTGGGGATACACGTCGAATTAGGCTCGGATCAGACATCGTTGCATAACCCTTATGCAGGTGGCTATTATCCTGCAGGCATAAGTTTTGAAGAGGCCAACGAGATGATGGCAGCCGATCCGGATGCTTTCCGTAAAAAGGTACAGTCATCGCTTGTACGTCACGTGGATGCAATTAACAAATTGGTTGAGCAGGGCATGTATTTCTGGGATTATGGCAATGCTTTCCTGTTGGAGGCAGGCCGTGCCGGTGCCGATGTCTTCAAGAAGGATAAATCCTACCGCTATCCCAGCTATGTGCAAGACATCATGGGGCCTATGTGTTTCGATTACGGATTTGGTCCCTTCCGCTGGGTTTGCGGCTCTTCTGACCCCGAAGACCTTCGCCTGACCGACCAGATTGCTGCAGAAGTGCTCAGCGACATGAGGAATAAGGCACCTGATGAGATCAGGCAACAGCTCGACGATAACCTGCGCTGGATTGAACAGGCAGAGGAAAACAAGATGGTAGTAGGTTCACAGGCACGCATCCTGTATGCCGACAGTGAAGGCCGCATTCGTATTGCGCGGGCCTTCAATGATGCCATCCGCGACAAACGGCTTAAGGGACCTGTTATTCTTGGCCGGGATCATCATGATGTGAGTGGCACCGACAGCCCTTATCGTGAAACGTCCAACATCTACGATGGCTCACAGTTTACTGCCGACATGGCCATACATAACGTGATTGGTGACAGCTTCAGGGGAGCTACCTGGGTGTCGATACACAATGGTGGTGGCGTAGGCTGGGGTGAAGTGATCAACGGAGGCTTTGGCATGGTGCTCGATGGTTCTGACAATGCTGAACGCAGGTTGGAAAGTATGCTTTTCTGGGATGTGAATAACGGCATTGCACGAAGAAGCTGGGCAAGAAACAAGGAAGCGGTATTTGCCATCAGGCGCGCAATGGAAGTTGAACCCCGACTTAAGATCACACTGCCAAATATGGCTGACGACGGCCTGCTGGATAGACTATTCCTGGGCGAAAAATAATGTATTATTGTGTGGTGCAATAATCCAAGATCCGATTAGAGTGTATCGGGTGGGGAGGTAAGCGGCCTCTCGGGTATATAGCCATCAAGTGCATCATCCCGTACTTGCTCTATTTCACTTCCCATGATGCTAAGGCGATTCAATATTTCCTCATGGATGGCATCCATCTCCCGATTATCCAGAAGATAACAGTCCAATGCCTCCTGAAAAACGGCAGGATCTATATCATGGTAATGATAAATACCGGCGTAATAGTATTTGGCCGAATCCCTGAATTCAGGCTTAAGGCTTTGCAATTCCCGGGCGAAGCTTTCATACAGGTAGATGTCGGTGAGAATCTCGGTCATCTGTTCCCTGGTCAATATTTTGTCGCAGTCGTCCCGGCCCGGTGCCCGGAAAAAAGTGCAGGATACCAGGGCCAACAGCATCATCCCTAAAGCCAAGTTGCTTAATTTGCCGGATGTTTTCAAAAAGATGTACATATTCAAAATTGAAACTTCGGACTGGTCAGTCCCTGTCATTAATGTATTCCAAACTTCAATGCCTCCCCTTTGTTGTGCGCTGTAAACGTCCCGTTATGGTAAACGAGATTACCGTTCACAAAAGTATATTTCACCTTTGTTTTCAGGGTATAACCCTCCATTGGTGACCAACCGCATTTATACAGGATGTTATCCTTATCCGGCTTTGTTTTCCCTTTGGGGTCAACCACGACAAGGTCTGCTGCGTAGCCCTCACGAATGAACCCCCTGTTTTTGATACCAAAGCAAATAGCCGGATTGTGGCACATCAGCTCAACGATCTTTTCCGCACCTATGTTGTATTTGTCGGCCAGGGTAAGCATTGCCGGAAGGGCGTGCTGTACCATTGGAGCACCTGAAGGACAGTTTGTATAAGGCTTCTTTTTTTCTTCCAGGGTATGCGGGGCGTGGTCTGTGGCCAGCACATCGATATAACCTTCCCTGACAGCTTCGATCAAGGCCTTTCTGTCAGTTGCGTATTTGATGGCTGGATTCCATTTGATGAAAGCCCCTTTTTCTGCATAGTCGTCAATATGGAACCAGAGGTGGTGTACACAGGCCTCGGCGGTGATACGTTTGTCTGCAATCCGCTGGTTGTTGTTCAGCAGGCGGATTTCGTTCCGGGTGCTCAGGTGCAACAGGTGCAACCTGGCATCGTGTTTTAGTGCCAGTTCAATGGCAAGGCGGGAGGATGTTTCACAAGCTTCATGACTTCGGATCAGTGCGTGCATGAACATCGGAATGTCATCCCCATATACTTCCTTTGCAGCAGCCAGGTTTGCTTGTACTGTTGCTTCGTCTTCACAGTGCACGGCGATGGGGAGCTTTACTTCCCTGAAAATGTCTTCCAGGGCATCTTTGCTGTCCACAAGCATGTTACCAGTGGAGGAGCCCATAAACACCTTGATGCCACAAACCGATGAAGGGTCGCAGGCTTTCAGTTCGTCCAGGTTGTCGTTTGTGGCGCCAAGATAAAAAGCAAAATTGGCCAGGCTGTTTTCTTGTGCCAGGCGATATTTTTTTTCCAATTGCTGTTGACTGGTAGTTTGCGGGATGGTGTTTGGCATCTCCATGAAGCTGGTGATGCCACCGGCAACAGCCGCCCGGGACTCCGTATGGATATCTGCCTTGTGGGTCAGGCCCGGTTCACGAAAGTGCACCTGGTCGTCAATTACACCCGGCAACAGCAGCATGCCTTCAAGGTCGATCACCTCCACTGTTGCTGTGTCCATGCCTTCGGGCAACCCTTTGTGGTGTATGGCAGCGATCTTACTGTCCCTGATCAGCAAGTTTCCCTTTCGGGATGTGCCTTCATTGATGATGGTTGCATTTTTGAGCAAAAAAGCGTGTGTGTTCGGCATGCCGGGCGGAGTGGTTTAATGGCAGGTCAATTGGCTGGCTGAGCGTGGCTCAGCTGCTTTCTTTTTTATATTTCGCGGGGTTCATCATGCTTTTCCATTTCAGCTTGATCACGCCCCAAACAGCTTCACGGAATATCCCGGTGCTCATTTTGGACTCGCCTTCGGTGCGGTCGGTAAATACGATGGAGACTTCCTTGATTTTATACCCCAGTTTCCATGCAGCGAACTTCATTTCAATCTGGAAGGCGTATCCCGTAAAGCGTATCTGGTCGAGGTCGATGGACTCCAGGACGTGGCGCGAGTAACATTTGAACCCTGCGGTTGTGTCGCGGACCGGCATTCCGGTGATGATCCGCACATAGATAGACGCGAGGTAAGACATCAGTACCCTGCTCAGTGGCCAGTTGACTACGTTAACGCCATCGATGTACCGGGAGCCAATGGCCAGATCATATCCATGTTTCTTGCAGGCATTATACAGGTGCATCAGGTCCGAGGGATTATGTGAGAGGTCCGCATCCATCTCAAACACATATTGGTATTCGCTAGCCAGCGCCCACTTAAATCCGTGGATGTAGGCCGTGCCCAATCCCATCTTGCCTTCACGTTTCTCCAGGTGAAGCTTTTCCGGGAAGAGCTTCATCAATTCACGCACAGCTTCTGCAGTGCCGTCGGGTGAGTTGTCATCGATCACCAGCACGTGGAAATGAGCCGGCAGAGAAAAGATCTGTCTGACGACCTTTTCAATATTCTCCCGCTCATTATAGGTAGGAATAATGACTAACGCATCAACCACGACGAATATTCATATTTTTAGGTTTGGCATGCAGGAACCCGGATCTATACGGTAACCCTTTTGGGCATCCTTTTTGTCAAAAATACATTTTTTGCAGAAATAAATTGTAAAAAATCACACTGTTTACAATTTTTCAGACTTTATCGTCTGTATTTAAGCGTTGCCAAGCAACATAAAGCTATACAAATGGAGTTTTGCTTATTTTTGCCTGTATGGATCAGAAACTGATATACTTTGACCATGCGGCCAGCACACCAATAGATCTGCAGGTGCTTGATGTCATGCAGGATGTTGCAAAGGATGTCTTTGGAAACCCTTCTTCGGTGCATGAAGCCGGAAGACGTGCCCGTGTGGTCATCGAAAATGCACGCAGGAGCATCGCCCGTAATCTGCAGGTTACACCTGCTGAGGTTTTTTTTACCTCAGGCGGTACAGAGGCGAACAACGCCATCTTGTGGGGGTGTGCCAGGGATCTCGGGTACAGGCATTTCATTACCAGCCCGCTGGAACATCCGGCGGTGCTGAATCCCCTGGAAACCATCCGTGAGCAACACAACATAAGAATCCATCTGGTAAAGGTAGATGCATCAGGGCATGTTGATCTGGACCACCTTGCCGGCTTGCTTCAACAACATCCTGATGCGGTGGTGAGCCTGATGCATGCCAACAATGAAACGGGAACGTTGTTACCTGTGAAGGCCGTATCCAAGCTCTGCCACGACCATGGCGCATTATTTCACTCCGATACGGTACAGACCATAGGGAAGTTCGGGGTGAATCTTCGTGATCCGAATATTGATTTTGCCGTAGCCAGTGCGCATAAGTTTCATGGTCCTAAAGGAGTAGGATTCATGGTGATCCGTGCAGGAAATTTTTTCAAGCCCTTTGTCTTGGGTGGCGGGCAGGAACGTAACATGCGAGCAGGTACGGAGAACCTATACGGCATCGTGGGTATGGCTGAGGCGTTGAATCTTGCGCACGAAGGCATGGAAAAAGATCAGCGACACATCCTGGCTTTGAAAAAAACCTGCATGACGATGCTGAAGGAAAAGCTGCCTGGTGTTGCTTTTAATGGAGATGCTGAAGGAAGCTCCCTGCATACCATTTTGAACCTGACCCTGCCGGCTGTGATTGACCCCGACATGTTGCTTCCGCGCCTGGACATGGAAGGCATTTGCGTCTCCTCGGGCAGTGCTTGTGCTTCCGGGACAACAAAAGGTTCCCATGTGCTGGAAGCGCTCGGTGTGGATATGCAGCGACCGTCGCTACGGATATCGTTCAGCCGGTACAACACCCCCGAAGAGGTGCAACAGCTGGTGGATGTCCTGGTGAAAGTGTCGGGCTAGAATTGTAGTGGTGCGTTTTGCAGATGATCTCTTATTTCTTGCTTCGCAGAGGTTTCTCGCAGAGGTTTCTCGCAGATGGTTTTCTTCTTAGCGTATTTTGCGAAATATGATTTTGCGGCCTTTGCGTGGAATGCTTTTCCCTCACAAAGGCCGCAAAATCATTGGACGCAAAGGCCGCAATTTGTTGGGTCAGTTATTTGGCTGCATCATACAGCTGAACTTCATCTACCCGGAATGAGCCGGTTTCATCATTAGGGGCACTGCCTTCATAACGCCAGGCAATATGCACGATACCTGAATAATCGCTGAGGTCTATAATACCTGATTCGATCCATTCATGTGCGGGATCATTAGCGCTGGCAAGCGTTGCGGGGAGACTCTCCCAGCTTGCGTTTTGCACATTGCTCCCATCAAAGTCTGTGGCAATATAAACGCTGAATCCATCATGGGTATAGAAGGCCTGTGCAGTCAGGAACTCAAGCACGGGCTGAGCGCTGGCATCCAGGTCCACCGGAGGGGTGATCATCCACATGATGTTTTGGTTATCACCAGATCCAAATGCCGTTGCTTGTGCGTAGTGGTTGCCCTGATGTGTCCGGCAGATCCACTTTCTTTCACCAACCTCGGCAATGGCCGTCCATCCGTTGCCTTCAATCACATCGTGATCCGGATAGTCCTGAAAGTCCTCATCAATGGTGGTTACAGGATCCACCTCCTCATCGTTCTCCTCATCTTCTCCGACATACTCCATGTCATCCAGGCTCCTGAGCAGGAGCTGCGGGTTAAAATGGAAGGAAGCGATGGCGGTGATGTGATAGATGCCACCTTCCACGGGGTCGTCGGCAAAATCAGCCCAATTATATGTGTAAATATTGATGTTGCCGGTGCCATCGCTAACCTGCAGGTTGCCAGCGTATGAATTGGCTGAAGGTACGGATACATTTTCAATATGGATCAGCGTAGATTCATATTGGTCAAAGTTATCATTAAGCTCGTTGATAGTTACGGTCGTTGGCTCCGGCACTTCTCCCTCACCCAGGCTATGTGCATTGCCTGTGGGAATATTTTCGATCTGCATCAGGCCCTGGAATAGTGCAATCGTCATATTGGAAACGATCACGCGCACTTTGTGGCCATAATTGAGGCTGTGCCAGTTCTGGAATCTTAGCGCAATCCCGTCACCATTTTCATCCATCAGGTAGGCATTCTGCCCGGGATGGTTTTCATATTCCCTGTCGGAGATGATAACGCCTTCCAGGCGGGAATTGCCGGGTATGGTGGTTTGCCCCTCGTCAAACATTTGACGGATCTCTGAGATGGTCAGCAGGTCGGCATCCTCTCCCGGGGGCGGGAAGCGTTCGTTATCCAGCTTTACCTCATCGGTGCTCCTGATGTAGAGCTGCATGAAGTCGCGGTATTGGGAAACAATCGCGATAACTGATCCGCTGCCTTCGGGCGTTTTTTCGCCGGCAAAATTTGCATAGCCACTTGTTCGTACTTCTATTGAATTGCCGTTCTGGTCCATTAGCACACGGCTTGCAGCCCTTTGCTCATCAGGGTAAGCATAGGTCTCACCCACATCCTGCATGGCAAACTGCACATCCTCCAACTTGATGAGATGTGCTTGCATATCGGAACCGATATCGGGAATCACTACTGTTTGTGGTTCGATGTATTTTTGAGTGGCTTGCCTGACAATAGCTTCATTGGGGTCAATTTGATCAAGCTGCAGCATTTGCTCAAATGCGTCCAGCACAGCCCCATCCAGCCTGATGCGCAGGGAATCCCCAATGCTGAATTGCGAAGGCGTGGTGAGCCGGAGATCGATGCCCCCGGTTTCATCCTGCACGATCAGGCTGCGGTAAATGTTTCCGGTATGCTCGTCCATCACCACGGTGGCAAAAAGCATGGCATCCCCGGTAAACTCCACGGGTTCACCGTTGTAGTGGTCCCTGATCTCCGAGATGGTCATCACTGCGTCTTCATTAATTTCATTGATGGGCGGGTGCGCCGGTTCATCTTCACATCCACCCAGGAAAAACGCTGCAAAGATGACGGTAAGGTATTTTTTGAATTGATCTATTTTCATGTGTCTATAATTTTGCAATGTGCTGTCAGTCAAATTTTTGTTTTTGGGTTTCATGCAGAGGCCCGCAGAGGCTCACGAAAAAAAATCATGGTTACTAATCATCCTTCTGCGTGTCCAGGTCTTCTCCCGGGCTTTTCATGGAAATTCGTTTACTCGTTGTCATAAAGCTTTACATTGTTCACCCGGAATGTTCCGGTGTTGCCTTCAGGGTCACTTCCCTCGTAGCGCCATGCAATATGTACTATGCCGGAATAAGCGCTCAAGTCAATCAGGCCGGAGTCAACCCAGTCATATTGACCATCTCCACTGCCGGCCAGTGTGGCAGGCAGCTCTTCCCAGTTGGCTTCCAGTAAGTCTTGTCCGTTAAAGTCAGTGGAAATATGCACGCTGAAACCGTCATGGCTGTAATGGGCCTGGGCAGAAAGGAACTCAAGGACAGGTTGTGTGCTGGCATCCAGATTGACGGGGGGTGTGATCATCCACATGATATTGTAATCATCATCTGCGTTAAAGGACGTAGCCTGTGCAAAATGATCACCGTCGAAAGTCCTGCAGATCCATGTTCTTTCGCCTGTCTCTGCAATGGATTTCCATCCATTGCCTTCGATTACATCGTAGTTGTCAAACGACTGAAAGTCCTCATCTATGGAGGTGACAGCATCCGGGTCTTCGTCATTGGGGTCATCATCCGGGTCACAGCGTTCATCGTCAAGGTTAACCTCGTGAAAGTGCCGGATGAATACTTGCATGTCGCCACGATGTTCGGTTACTACACCGGTCAGCGTGCCATTCCCTTCGGGGATGGGTTCGCTGGCAAAGTTGGCATAACCACTGGTGCGCACCAGGATGGTGTTGCCGTGGCAGTCTTCCAGGGTGCGGTTAAGGGCCTGGAGCTCATCTTCATCAGCAAAAGGCAGCCCCAGGTGCTCCTCAATAAACTGGACATTCTGCAGTTTAACAAGGTGTGCCTGCATGTCGCTGCCTAGATCGCCTATACTGACAGGAGTAGGCTCCAGGACTACTCCCGTTCCCTTTTTGATGATATGTTGATCCACATTCACATTGTCGAGTTGCAGCATGCCCTGATAGGTGCTCAACTTCGTGTTCTTCAGATAGATCCTGACGGAATCTCCCTCATATATGCCACCCGGTGCCTGCAAGCGCAGGTTGATGGCGGCTTCATGGTCCTGGACAAAGGCGCTGCGGTAAATGTTACCCGACTTGTCGTCCATCGTCACCGTGCCGTACACGGAATAATCGCCTTCAAAGGTATGCGGGGTGTCCATCGCCCGGAGTTCAGACAGGGTCAGCACTTCGCCCACCGGAATCTCTGCCAGTTCCGGCTCGTCAAAATCATCGTGTATGCATCCCTGCATGCAGATCATCCCTGCGAAAAGCGGTGCCAGGAAAAGTATTCTTTTTATTAGCTTGATCATTTTATTGACTTTTTATGATGATACTTTTTGTGCGAATGAAAATTAAAAGCGGAATACCAGGTTTGCGAAATAATTTCTGCCATAGAGGTAGAAGTATTTGGATGCAAACTGTTCAGGACGTTGTGCGTCATAGCGCAGCTGCTCAAATCCACCGATGCGGAAGTCCTGTACGTCAAAGATATTGGATACGCTTACGTTGAAGTTGATGAAATATTGGCGCTGTATTCTCCACGATCGGCCAAAGAAGGCGTCGAAGGTGAAGTTGTGGTCCATTTTTTCCTGGTCGAGGAGCTGGCTCCATTGCGGGTCGGTATGCACGAGGCCTTCCACAGCCTCAGCCGTGCGCCTGTCGGGGTTGATGTCGATGTAGATGTCGTCAAAGAAGTTGGCATTGACACCCACAAACCAATAGTTCGGGCTGTCATAGCGCAATCCGACGGAGCCGGCAGTATGGGTCATGCCGCCCACCTTGTAATTTTCCAGATATACCTTGCGTCCATCCGCAATCACCTCAAAGTCGTTGTCCCTCGCAATGGTTACCTCGGGGTTGGAGTTGTAGTTGTAGTTGCCGGTGCCGGCCACGATATAACCCGACAGGGTAGCGGTAAGCGACAGGTCGATGCCCAGCTCGGCACCCATGTGCTGCTTGTCTACGTGGGTCATGATGTAGTTCACAAAGGTACGCATCTCATCATGGTAAAAGCTCCTCGACCAGGTTTGATCCTGGAACTCGGTGTAAAACAGGGTCAGCCTGGATTTGATGGTGGGGGTACGGACGATATAGCTCAGGTCACCGCTCAGGATTGTCTCGCTGTCGAGGCCTTCGATGACGTGGTCGCGCACACGTGACGAAATGTAAGCATTGCGGAAGTATGGCGCCCTGGTCATAAAGGCTGCATTGGCATCCACATAGTGGCGGCCGGTAATCTTCCAGGTGGCACCGCCCTTTAGACCGAAGTTGGTGAAGTTTTGTTTTTCACTGTCACCATAAGAGTTATCCGGGAAGCGTGCATTTTTCATATGCCCCGTACGCCAGAAGGTGGTATGGGAGAGCTCACCGCTAACGTAAAAGTCCCACGAAGGCAGAATCCACTCGCTCTGTGCAAACATTGAGTAGTTGTTGATGTTGCCGGTAAAATCGTATCCGAACACATCGCCTTCTTCTACAATGCGGTTGGGGTTATTCAGGTCGGGTTGTGCCATCTCCGGATCGTCAAAATCCCTTTCGGCAAACTGGTCGATGTCATAAAAGAAGTCACCTCCGAGCAGGTCGTCCACGGTCTTGAACTGATGGGTTTGCGACAGGGCGACGTTGACACCGCCTGACAAGGTATGTCTTGGATCAACCCTGTGCTCTATGGTGCTGTTGAAGGTAAGCTGTGTTCTGTCGTTTCTTCTTTCCTCCACGATGTATTTCGACCGGTACCCGGTCACGTCATTGCCCTCGATGCCATCTACATTCCTTACAGTAAACAGGTTTCTGCTGTTGGCACTGTAGAACCAGTCCCAGTCGATCTGGCTGATCTCGCCGTTTTGCCAAAGATCTGTGAGTAGGTCGTACATTTCAGGGGCGTTCTGATGCCAGCTGGGCAGCCAGCGGTAGTAGTCCGGCCTGGGGTCTCCGGCCAGGTTGTAATCAGGGTGGTCATACGAGCGGTGGCTGTCGTACCAGTTCAGGGCCGTGGAACCGCCGCGTCCGAAGCTGTAGGCTACTGTTGTGGCTATTTCTGTATCGTTGGAGGGGGTATAATAGTGGGAAAGGAATATCCAGGGGTTGTGAAAGTTGTTTACCCTGGCATTGCGTCTTTCGCCATTCTGGTATCCCCAGTTGGGATTGTAGTAATTGGTGCCGGTGAGGTCATAGGCTTCTTGAACAGCGACCCCGGGCCTTCCTGTGCGCGAGGGAGCGCCAAATGCGATCAGGCCAATACTGTGCTGGTCATTGATCAGACGTTCGGTTGACAGGAAATAGCCCCAGGCATCATAAAAGGTGCCGGGAGCATAACCTTCTCCGGCTGACCGGCGCGATCCGCTTAAGGTGAAGGCCCAGCCGTTATCCTGCATTCCCGTGCTGTGCGTGAACATCATCCGGTGGTTATAGGTGCGGTTGGCGTTTGAATAGGTGGTGCGCGTATTGGGACCAAAACGGGATGCCCGCGTGACGATATTAGTGGCTCCGCCCACACCGCCAAAGGTGTTCCGGTGCGGCCCAAGGCCGTTGATAAGCTCAGTCTGACGGGTCACGTCATTTAAACCTCCCCAGACGGAAAAAAAGGCGCGTCCGGTTTCCGGGTCATTGACCGGGATGCTGTTGATCATCACGGTGGTGTTTTCGGAATCATAGCCCCGGATACGGTATCGGGCCGATCCAAAATTGAACCCGGCCGTGTTCACATAAATGTCACGTGATCCCTGCAGAAGACTTGAGATGTCGTGCGACTCCTCTTCGCCTTCAATATCATCGATCGAAAGGGCCAGAATCGGGATGTCGCGGTCTTCGCGATCATCTACGTTAAGGGTGTCGGCTTCTTCATCCGGCAAATACTGTGCATGTCCGGCCAAAAAAATGGCTAATAAAAATGACAGGGTCAGTAAAAGATGTTTGTTCATATTGGTAGCGTTTTTATTATCAGGGGTTTTTAACCCAAATATGTTTTTTGTGGATGTTACCGGTTTAAAAAATAAGAAAGGGATATTCCCGCAAAATGATTATTTTTGAATATCAAAATTAATCATTTATTATGGAACGAATTATGCGCAATACACATTTATGGGTTGTGGGTTTGCTAACAGTGGTGTTTCTTGTTGCCGGCATCACTTCACAGGAGGTCCGTGCTGAAGGTGATCGGCGTGAATTTATTGCTGTGCCCATTGGTTTTTATAATGTAGAAAACCTGTTTGATACGATTAATGATCCTGACATCCGGGATGATGACTGGACGCCGGATGGTGCCAATCGTTGGAATACGACACGTTATTTTGAAAAGCTGGAGAACCTGGCTAAGGTGATTGATAAGCTTGGGCAGGAGAAAAACCCCCATGGTACTGCAGTACTTGGTTTGGCAGAGGTTGAAAACGAAACGGTTCTGGAGGATCTCGCCGCACAGGAAAGGATCCGGGACCGCAATTATCAAGTGGTGCATGAGACCAGCCCGGATGGCAGGGGCATGGACGTGGCCTTTTTCTACAATCCCACCTATTTTGAATACTACAGCCACAAGGCCTATCCCACGGTGATCGAAGACCGGCCTGATTTTACAACTCGTGATCAGTTGTTGCTCAGCGGTTATTTGCTGGGGGAGCGCATGCACTTCATCGTTGCGCACTGGCCCAGCAGGGTAGGGGGAGAGGCCAGGAGCCGGCCTTTGCGTACCGGTAAGGCTGACATAGCCCGCCACATCATTGACTCTATCCAGGAAGCAGAACCCGGCGCCAAGGTATTTATGATGGGCGACTTCAATGACAACCCCACCGACATCAGCATTCGCAGACATCTTCGTTCCAGGGGATCCAAGGAAGACCTGCAGGAGGATGAACTTTACAATCCTTATGAGTCATTTTACAAGCAGGGTATTGGTACCAACGCCTGGCGCGATGCCTGGAGCCTTTTTGATCAGATTCTTTTGACTCCCTCGTTGCTCAATGGTGATTACAGCGACTTTACCTACCTCCGTGCTGAAGTGTTTAACCGGCCCTTCCTGCGACAACCATCGGGCCGTTTTAAAGGTTATCCTTTCCGCACATTTGGCGGGGGTGTATATCTAGGCGGTTACAGTGACCACTTCCCGGTATGTGTATATATCATCCGGGAGCACCAAAATAATTGATCATGGCAGAAAAAAAG
Source organism: Bacteroidales bacterium (assembly GCA_003557765.1). Next base: position 24,805 of record PWNO01000069.1, on the reverse strand, counting down.
TCAGGCAAAAGCCCTTCCCGGCGAAAACAAAGACATGGTATTAAATACAAGCCGGTCAGCTTCAAGCTTACCGTAGGCCAGAAAAAGGCCCTGGAGAGCTATTGCAAGACCCATAACGTAACCCCTGTAAGGTTCATGAAGTCTTTGGTGAATACCCACGTGGAGCGCTATCGTAATGACCCGCCACCTCCTTCCTATGTCACCGAAAACCAGCTGAAGCTCTTCGATTCAGAAACAGGTTAATGTGTTAATGTGATAATGTGATAATGTGCTGATGAAGGGTTTAGGATATAAGGTGAGATTTTCCTTTGTTTGCAGCTATATGGTTTTTAATGTGTTAATGTGCTAATGTGATAATGTGCTAATGAAGGGTTTAGGATATAAGGTGAGGTTTTCCTTTGTTTGCGGCTATCATTATCACATTAATTTACTTCCCAAAGTCCACCACAGTAATTCCTGCTCCGCCGCGATCAGGGTGTTCATCGCGAAAGCGGTGCACCTGGGGTGTTTCTTTTAACATGTTGCGAATCGCCGGACGTAATACGCCGTCGCCTTTGCCATGCAGGATCCTGATCTGCGGGACTCCGAGCAGGTAAGCATCATCAATATGGGTCTGCACCTTGTGCAGGGCTTCATCCACGCGACAGCTGCGAATGTCGAGGTCGGGGCTGAAGGCTGCAGCGCGCGCGTTCAGATCAAAGGTGCTGCTTTTGCTTCCGGACTTTTTGGTCTGCAACGCTGACTTTTTAAGCTTCACCAGGTCGTCCAGCGCCACGCGCATCTGGATGTTGCCAAAAACGACCAAAGCCTTTTTCCCGGAAATCTCCTCCACTTCACCCGGTGTCTCCTGTCCTTGTACCTTTACGGCATCTCCCTTGCGAATAGGTCCGGGAGCTGTTTCCTGCTGTTTTTCGACCTTTTTCTTCTTCTTTTTTGGTTTCCTGGAAAGCACGTCCGGCATCTTCTGCAGTTTTTCGGTCTCCTCCCGGATATAATCTTCGAGGGCCTGACGGGCTTCTCGGGTTTTTCCTTTCTCTGCATCGGCTTCCTTGATCTGCCTGATGGTATTCTCAATCATCCTGTTGGCACCTGCCAGGATCTGTTGTGCTTCGCGGCGGGCCTCTGCAAGGACTTCATTTTTCCTGCCTTGCAGCTCGTCGCGCAGGCCTTCGTATTTATCAATCATCTCTGCCAGGAAGTCGTCAGCGTGCCGTAGTTGTTTCTCCCTGGCCTCCAGCTCCGTCTTTTTTACATCAAGATCCTGCAGCTGCACGTCAAAATCCAGGTCCTTGTCACCCGCAAGGTCTCCGGCTCGCTTAAGGATGTCCCCTGGAAGCCCTATGGAACGGGCAATCTCAAAGGCAAAGCTGCTGCCTGGGTTGCCTGTTTTCAGTCTGTAGAGCGGACGCATCTCCTTGCTGTCGAAAAGCATTGATCCGTTTAGCAGGCCTTCGTGCTTGCCGGCCATCAGCTTAAGGTTGGTATAGTGTGTGGTGATCACACCCATGGCTTTACTGGCATTGAGTTGCTCAAGGATAGATTCTGCAATGGCACCACCGATGCGGGGCTCTGTGCCTGCACCGAATTCATCGATCATGAAAAGCGATCGATCACCTACATGGTCAATAAGGTGTTTCATGTTGTGCAGATGAGAACTGTAGGTGCTCAGGTCATTCTCCAGCGACTGCTCATCGCCGATGTCGATAAACAGGCGGTGAAAAATGCCGGCTTCTGAGTAGCTCTCCATTGGTGCCAGCAAGCCGCATTGCAGCATGTACTGAATCAGTCCGCATGTTTTTAAACACACCGACTTGCCCCCGGCGTTGGGTCCGGAGATCACCAGGATGCGGTCGTTTTGGTTGAGTTCGATGGTCAGCGGCTCTACATGCTTTTTTTGCTTTTTATAGGAAAGGTAGAGGAGTGGGTGTCTGGCGTTCACCCATTTGAGTTGAGGTGTGTCTTTGAGTTGCGGCATCAGGGCATCCATCTCCAGAGCCAGCATGGCCTTTGCCCTTATGGCGTCAATCTGCCCCAGCATCTGGTATGCTTTCTTGAGTTCGGGGATCATTGGCCTCAGCGTGTCGGCGAAAGCCTTTAACAGCCGGATCACCTCCTGCCGTTCTTCGCCTTCCAGGTCACGCACGCGGTTATTCAGGTCAAAAACCTCTTCGGGCTCCAGGAAGGCCGTCTGGCCTGATGCCGAGTGGTCGTGGATAAATCCTCGTACCTTTCGCTTGTATGCCACAGGCACCGGAATCACCTGGCGGCCGTTACGTAAGGCCAGCTCCACGTCATGGTCTACCCAGCCCGCTGCCTTGCCTTCATTCAGGATGTTGTTGATGCGCCGGAGCGCTGCCTTCTCCAACTCCTGTTTTTTCTGCCGGATCTCCTGAAGCGTTGGTGATGCACTGCTACGTACCTCGCCGTGCTCGTCTATCAGTTGGTGGATGCTTGCCGGAAGATCCCTGTCTACACTGACGCCACTGGTGAGCCTGGCAAGCGAGGGATGCTTGAGTTGTTCGTCTTCACCAGTGCGGCTAAGGAAATCCAACACATCCAGAATGGTTTGCAGAGAGAGCTTCAGGTCAAGCAAAGCCTCTCCTTGGGCATAGGTGCCTTCCGGTCGGAGCAGCTCAAAAAGCGTTTCCGGATCGTAATAGTTGGATCCGGGAAAGTGTTCGCCTGTCAGCAGGATCTGCCTGAACTCCTCCGCCTGATGCAGCCGCATCTCGATGCTGTCCTTGTCAGTGTCAAAGGCAATGTTGTCAACGACCTTTCTGCCCAGCGAGCTGAAGCAGTGCTCAAGCAGCATCCCGCGAATACGGTCAAAGCCTGTCTTTTCCTCGAAATTTGCCGGATAGGTCGGTGTCATGTAGCTAAATATAGTTAAAATGTCGAATTGTCGAAAAGCCGATTATAGCTGTTCGCGTAGAGTTCAATTGCTGTCCGGGTTAACATTCCCTTTTGTTAAAGCATTCAATGGTTTCTCACACATAACACTGGCAAAAATACACACTTTGCCCTTTTTGCTCAGGAAAAATGTGCTGGGGATTTTAGCCTGATAAAGAAGAGAACCGGATGATAAGTGATACAGGCAAGCTAAAAAAAAGCCTGTCTGTCATAGGACAAACAGGCTTCTGCACATTGCAGGACTGGCTGCAATGTGTTAACCTTTGTCGGGCATTGCCTTTGCAAAGGTCACTAATGCCTTATGTAAAGCAAGGCCACCCCCCCTCCGAAGTTTAGCAATAATTCGGTGGCACTGATAATCTCATAAGTTATTGTCATGGTGTCGCCATCATCAAAGACAATTTGAAGAACCTGGCCAGATACGGTATACGCAAAAGGCCAAGATTGTACTACACCGCCAGCAGAAGTATCCCTGTAAACACCTCTTAAATTAACTTCGAAAGTAAATTGGTCCCACCATCCTTGTGTTGGGTGAGTAAACCTCCACGTGCCAACCAATTCATGGATGGCCGGCGGTACAGGTTCGTCAGGTTCAACATCATTATCATCGCTACATGCCATAAAGGAGAGTGTAATGGCCATCATAGCAAATAAAAACACATACTTTTTCATGTTGTTGTTGGTTTAAAGTGAGTAAAGATGCTGTTTGTTAATAAATTAAAGCCACATCATGATATCTGTTCTTTTCGTGGTTAAAAATACGAATAAAATATAAACTTTCCAAGCGGTTTCTATGTATTTCTTGCATTTTTTAAAAAAACATTTTGTTCAACCAGTTTTCGTGTAAAGCTTTGAATAATACGCTAAAATCCATGTCCGGCATGGAATGAAGCCAATACATAAATAAATTATTAATTCAAGCCCTATATGGCACTAAAAAAAGCCCGTAAATCATAGCGATTACAGGCTTTTTTGTAGCGGGGACGGGAGTTGAACCCGTGACCTTCGGGTTATGAATCCGACGCTCTAACCACCTGAGCTACCCCGCCGGGTTTTCAATTGTTGATGCGCAGCATCCAAAAAATGTCAGTGTTGATCTCTGGGGTAAGGCTGCGCTTCTAAAAAGGTGGTGCAAAATTATAAAACTATTTCAAAACAAACACCTTCTTCACCGTTTTTTTAGTCTTTGCATGGATAATCAGGGGGATTGCTTCTCGGAGAAGGTCGCATAGGATTTCGCAGAGTTAAGAAACGGTGGTAACTGCCATACTCCTGTGCATCAAATCGTTGGCGTGGGGTTTTGCGCCTATAGGTTAGTTTTTTGATTCTTGCCTTTCAAGCTGCCTTCTGCGGCGGCGCAAACCGGAAGCCTGCGTCATCAGGAGGCCCGAGATCACGATGAACATCCCGATGATGCGGCTCAGGTCGATCAACTCACCCAGGAAAATGAAGGAGGTGATGGCCGTGACCACCGGGATCAGGTTGGCAAAGATTGCTGTGCGGGCGATGCCGATGGCACGGACGCCCGAAGTATAAAACATAAAGGCCAGTGTGGAGCCAAAAACTGCCAGTGCAGCCAATGAGGCAATGGCATCCCACGAGGGCCGTATTTGCAGGAAATCCTGCGCATCCATAACCATGAAGACGGGAATGAAAAACAGGGCGCCCAGGAAGTTCTGCACCAGGATGATGGTAAAGGAGCTGTATTTCACTGCCAGCTTCTTCAGAAAGATGATGTTGACGAGGGCAGAGAAAACAGCAAAAAACAGAAAAAAGATGCCGATGGGCGCTGCAGTAAATCGCATGTCACCATCCATCACCATCACGAGTACCCCAAAAAAGGAGACCAGGAATCCGATCACATTGATGGCACTGACCTTTTCGCGGAAGGCCACGTAACCCAGGATGGGTGAAAACACCGGGATCGTAGCTACGATGACAGCAGCAACCGTAGGAGATACGTGGTACACACCAAAATTTTCTCCAATAAAATAAAAGAAAGGAGAAAACAGCGATAACAGGACAAAAGCCTTGTAATCCTTTCGATCAATTCGTTCCGTAAGCTTGCGGGCCCTGAAAATGATCGCCATCAGCGTGGTGGAAATGGTGAGCCGGATGAGCATTACTGTGATCGGCTGGTAATATTCAAAGGCGATCTTGGTCCAGATGTAGGACATCCCCCAGAATATTACGGCCAGGCTGACCAGGGTGTAGATGTATAGCTTATGTTGCCGGAAACGTAGCATGCGTTTAAGGAATAAGCCGCAAAAGTATACAAAGTTTTGTTGAGGTTAAGATTAAGATTAAGATTAAGATTGAGGACCTGTTGAATATTTTTGTATATTGCATAGGAAGAAAAAAATGACACCGGCATGAGCGTTCTTAAAAAGTTTACCATGGAATATGGGTTCAAAACCACCCCCAGGTTATTGTATACGGCCATTTCCACGCCGGAGGGCCTGTCGCGCTGGTTCGCTGACACGGTGGACACCATAGAAGACGTTTTTTTATTCAAATGGGAAGGCTCTGAGCAACGGGCACGTCTGATAAAATGTAAGGAAAACGAGTATGTACAGTTCATGTGGCTCGATTCGGGACATGATGACCACCTCATGGAGATGCGCATTTATAATGAGCCGGTGTCTTCAGAATTGGCCCTTACCATAACCGATTATGCGGAAGATGTTGACCTGGACTTCAATCAGCGGCTTTGGGATGCGCAGGTAAAAAAACTGCAGCGCTTGTTCAGTGCCTGAGGATCTTTGTTTTTCTTCCCGGCTCCGGCAGCATAAACCATTCCCTTACCTTGTCGATGTTGTCTGTGGGTGCTTTCTTATGTACGTATTCATTCTTTTTTGGAAAGTAATTGTAGTCCCTGGCCCACTTTTTATGATACTTGTTGACCTTTTTCAGGGCTTTGATGATGTCTTTCACTTCTTTGTTGGTCATGGTGGGATGGAGGGATATCCTTATCCATCCTGGCTTATCAGATAAATCGCCGGTGTTGATTTTCTCTGTGATCTGCTTTGATAGCTCATAATCCACGTTCAGCAAAAAGTGGCCGTAAGTTCCTGCACAGGCGCAACCACCGCGCACCTGGATGCCAAACTTATCGCTAAGCAACTTCACAACCAGGTTATAGTGGATATGGTCAAAGTAAAATGAAACCACCCCCAGTCTTTCCTCTACGTTGTCTGCCATGATCTTCGTATTGGGAATGCTTCTGATACCGTCGAAAAGGATATCCAGCATTTCATCTTCCCTTTTGCGCATGTTTTCGGTGCCCATCTGGTTTTTTAGCCTGATGCAGAGTGCCGTACGAATGGCTTGCAGGAATCCGGGTGTGCCACCATCTTCACGGACTTCAATGTCGTCGATGTACTTGTACTCGCCCCAGGCATTTGTCCAGTCGACGGTTCCCCCACCCGGGTTATCAGGAACCTCGCTATTGTAAAACGCCGAATCGAAGATCAGCACCCCGGAGCTACCTGGGCCACCAAGAAACTTATGGGGCGAGAACATGATGGCATCCAGCTTTTGCATCGGGTCTTCAGGGTGCATGTTGATGTCGACGTAGGGTGCTGAAGCAGCGTAATCTGCAACGCAAACCCCGTGATGTTCGTGCATGATGGCAGCCAGTTCGTGGATGGGCGTTTCAATGCCGGTCACGTTGCTGCACGCAGTGAAAGAGCCGATCTTCAGCTTGCGGTCCTTGTATTTCTCCAATTCTATTCGAAGCTCTTCGGGGTCGACAAGCAATCCGGGCCCAGGCTTCAGCTGCACGATGTCGGCCTCGGTTTCGAACCAGGAGGTGTGATTGCTGTGGTGTTCCATATGCGTGATAAAAACCACAGGGCGTTCAGGATCATCCCGGCGTTCCTTCCCGGGCCTTTTCCCGGGAACCCGCAAACCCAGCATGCGCTGAAACTTGTTGATCACCGTAGTCATGCCGCTGCCTGCCGTGATGATGACATCATCCGGACCAGCATTCACGTGCTCCTTGATCAGCTGATGCGCGTAATGGTAGGCATTGGTCATCAGCGTACCGGTTTCACTTGCCTCTGTGTGCGTGTTGGCCACAAACGGACCAAAGCGGGAGGAAATAATCTCTTCGATCGGACCATACATTCGTCCACTCGCGATCCAGTCGGCATATAATATACGTTGTTTACCGTAAGGGCTTGTATATTTCTGGTCGATGCCGATGATTTGTTTCCGAAAGGGTGCAAAATATTTCTCTAAACTATCCATATAAACCAATTTTTATGCAAATGTACAAGTTTTACCTTGATCGGGTTTCCCTGAACTATAGATGCTTCCTCTTTTGACCCGATGAAGCCTTCAAAAGGGTAATTTTGCCTGGCCATGTTGCAACATAAACTGATTTCAATTGGCGTCATGTCGGCGCCAATTAAGCCGGCCCAGTGAATTGTCATTGTAAAGTGGGGCTTGCTATATTAACAGCAATTAATCGACCATTAACAGTTCTGCCAGCAAGGCGTCCAAAGCACTTTCCACCGTGTCATGCAAGGCTAGTTTTTTAAGAAAAGCTGAACCACAGATCCCGCCGCTAAAATGTTTCCAGGCTTTTTGCAGGTTTTCTGCGTTGGAGATTCCAAAGCCTGCTATCAGGGGGTTTTTTAAGTTCAGGGAGCAGATTCTGTCAAAGTAAGCTTCCTGTTCAGGCCCAAAAATCTTTTGCTTTCCAGTGGTGGCAGCAGTGCTTACTACATAGATAAATGCATTGGAATGGCTATCCATAAGCCTTGCCCTTTCGTCGGATGTTTGCGGGGTAATCAAAAATACCGGGCTGATTTGTCTTTCTTCAAACAAGGGTTGATATGCTCTTTGGTATTCGGTTAGTGGCAGATCGGGTAAAATTAGGCCGGAGATGCCTCTTTCGGCCGCATCATCCAGGAAACGCTCCACGCCATACTGAATCACTGGATTAAGATAGCCCATAAGCAAAAGCGGGATGTTGGCATCAACCTGTATTTTCTTAAGCTGCTTCATCAGGAGCGGGATGGTCATGCCATTTTTGATGGCAGCCATGCTGCTTTGCTGTATAACAGGTCCATCGGCCAGCGGATCAGAGTAAGGCATCCCCACTTCCAGGAAGTCTATTCCTTTGCTTTCGGCTGCTTTGATTATGGACACTGTGTCATCCAGTTTTGGAAAACCGGCCGTAAAAAACAAAGACAAGAGGTTCTGCCTTTTATACTTCAGAAGTTTTTGCAGTGCGTTCATGTGTTAAAAAATGTTTTTGATACGTTTCCAGGTCTTTATCTCCTCTTCCACTGAGGCAAAGTACCACCACATCGGTATCCTGAAAGGGGGTTTTGTACATGGCAGCTATGGCATGAGCTGACTCCAGGGCCGGGATAATTCCATCACACTGGCTGAATCTCAGGGCAGCATCCAGTGCTTCGCTGTCAGTGACAGCAAGATATTTGGCCATTCCTGTGATATGCAGATTTGCATGCATGGGCCCGATGCCCGGATAATCAAGACCGGCTGAAACAGAATGTGCCTCTTCTACTTGTCCGTCCGGGGTTTGCATTAACAGGGTTTTGCATCCATGAATAATGCCCGGTCTGCCTGTAAGAATGGTGGCGGCTGTGTGTGTTGAACCGATTCCTTCTCCTGCTGCTTCTGCGCCAATCAGACGTGTCGTTTCATTGCCAATGAAGTGAAAGAAGGCTCCTGCTGCATTGCTGCCGCCACCGGTGCAGGCAAACACATAATCGGGCGCTTCCTTGTTTTCTTTTTTCATGAGCTGAGAAGCAATCTCCTCACTGATGACTGATTGCAAGCGTGCCACCAGGTCAGGATAAGGATGAGGCCCTATGGTGGATCCAATGAGGTAGTACGTATCCTCAGGGTGATTAATCCAGTGACGAATGGCTTCATTGGTGGCATCCTTGAGGCTTTTGCTGCCCGATTCAACAGGGATAACCCGGGCGCCAAGCATTTTCATTCGCAGCACATTTGGCTGCTGGCGGGTCATGTCTTTACTTCCCATAAAAACAGTACAGGGAATTTTAAGCAATGCACAGACGGTTGCAGCCGCCACCCCATGCTGTCCTGCCCCCGTTTCTGCTATAACCTGCTGCTTTTTCATGTGTTTAGCCATCAGGGCCTGCCCTACTACATTGTTAAGCTTGTGGGCACCGGTATGGCATAGGTCTTCCCGCTTGATATAGACCCGGGCCTTAAGTGCTGAAGAGAGATTTTCTGAATAAAATAAAGGAGTGGGGCGTCCTACATAATCTTTAAGCAATGCATAAAAATCTCTTTGAAAACCCGGGCTTTCCAGGATTTTCAAATATTGACTGCGAAGCTCTTCTATATTGGGATAAAGCATTTCAGGAATGTATGCTCCGCCAAAAGCGCCATAATACCCATTATTGTTCGCTATATTGTACATAAGGCTTGTCGAGTTTGTCTTTAAAATGTTTTACCAGCTTGGGGTCTTTCAATCCGGGCCGGGTCTCAAACCTGCTGTTGATATCCATGCCGTATAGCCGGGGCAGCTGCAAATGCGGGATCAGCGATGCATGTGCAGATGTAAGCCCGCCACTTAGAAAAAAAGGTTTTTCTGAGGCATAGGTTTTCAGGATTTCATGGGGAAAGGCAATCCCATTGCCGCCGGCCTTATCTCCTTTGCTGTCAAAGAGAAAGTAATCACAAACACCATCATAAAGTGATAAATCGGCTGGTAAGGCATCCCAAACGGGAAAAACTTTTATGACGGGGACTTTTTCACGCATCAACATGCAGTATTCCGGGCTTTCCGCACCATGCAACTGCACAAGGTCAAAGTCATAATTTTCAAGCAGTTGCAACACATGCGCCAAAGGCTTATTTACAACCACCAGGACTTTTTTGATGCTTTCAGGGATTTGTTTCAATGGCAGCATGTCTGCTAAATGGCTTACGTCTCTTGGTGAGGTTTCGTGAAATATAAATCCCATAAAATCAGGCCGCATATTGGCAACCTCCAGGATGTTATCTGCTTCACGCATCCCACATACTTTAAGTCTGTATGTTTTATTTTTCCTTTGCATGCCGTATCCTTTTCTGTTCATACTCATCATTTGCCAACGTATCACTTCTGGTCAGTTTTGCATCAACACCATGAGCTGTCTTATTCATGTGCTTCGCAGTCAACAAATGCTTAATTTTTAAGCCTGCTGATAAAAAGCCTGCAGGCTTTTCCCGGGTTGGCTTCACGCATAAAGCGCTCGCCCATGAGCAAGCCCGAGAATCCTGCCTTTTTTAGTTGTTGTGCGATGCGGGGGGTTGCAATCCCGCTTTCCGTCACGCGGGTAGCATCATTGGGCAGGCATTCCGCAAGTTTAAAACTGTTTGCCACATCCACTTCAAAACTTTTAAGGTTGCGGTTGTTGACGCCCACCAGGTCAGCCTCAGGCGGCAGTTTGTCAAGGCTTGCTCGTTCGTGTACTTCAAACAACACCTCCATTTGCAGCTCCTTTGCTAATGCAGAAAGCCTTTTTAGCTCTTTGGCTGTAAGGATTTCGGCGATGAGCAATACCACATCAGCACCTATGCTTCTTGCTTCTATGAGCTGGTATTCATCCAGCATAAAGTCTTTCCTCAGGATTGGGCAATAGTTGTTTTTGCGCGCAGTTACTAAATCCTGGTTGCTGCCCCCAAAGTATTTGTTGTCGGTAATTACTGACAGTGCTGAAGCCCCGGCCTGCACATATTCCAGGCAAACCTCAGCCGGGGTTGCGTATTCGTTGATCATCCCTTTAGATGGTGATTGCCTTTTGAATTCAGCGATGATGCCCGACAGGTCTTCCCGGGAAAGATAGTGCCTGAGCGACACGGGTTTTGCTGTAAAATAGGGGCTTCTCTCCAGAAGCTTTATTGGATAAAGCGCTTTGTTTTCGCTGACCTCTTTTCTTTTCCAGGCAAGGATCTCTTCCAGTATGTTCATTTTTTTATTGCAATTTGATCAGTTCATGTAGTTTTTGTAAGGCTTTTTTTGAAGCCAGGGACTCGGTGGCCTCTTCCACGGCATCTTGCAGATCGATGCTTTTTCTGTAACAATGGATGGCCAGGGCGGCGTTGGCCACCACAGCATTTTTTTGAGCTTTTGTGGCTTCACCTTGCAATACTTTCAGAAATATAGCTGCGGCATCCTCCACGCTTTCGCCTCCATAAAGTTCATGTGGCATCAGTGCTTGCATGCTGAAATCCGCAGCTTTTAACAGGTACTCTCCCTTTGGTGAAAATATTCTCGTATGGGCAGTCAGACTGACCTCGTCATAACCATCGAGGCTGTGCACCACCCTGAATTCCTTTTCTTCACGCTGTAACAGGTAACTATAGATGCGTCCTGTTTCCAGGTTAAAAACCCCGCTGGACTGATAATTTGGCATGGCCGGATTGACCAATGGCCCCAGGATGTTAAAAAAGCTTTTCATTCCCAATTGCCGCCTGACACCCCCGACGGCTTTCAGGGCCGGATGAAATAGGGGCGCATGCATAAAGCATATGCCGGTTTTTTCTAATTCCCTTTTAAGCTTGTCGGCATCATTGGAGAATCTGTAGCCCAGATGCTCCATTACATTGGAGGACCCGGAAGTGGAAGACACGCCATAATTGCCATGCTTGGCTACTGGTATTCCAGCACCAGCAACCACAAAGGAAGACAAGGTAGAGATATTAAAGGTGTTTTTGCCATCCCCTCCTGTGCCACATAAGTCTATGGCATCGCCATTGTTTAGCTGTGGTTTTATGGCAAGCTCCAATAGCGCTTCGCGAAAGCCCAGCAGTTCATCCAGGCTAATGCTGCGCATGATTAAGGCAGTTAATACAGCTGCCATCCTGGCTTCGTTCAGTTGTCCGGCAGCTATGCCATGCATCAGCTCATATGCTTCCCGGCGCTCGAGTGTAAGGGACTCCAGAAGTTTATTAAGAATGAATTTCATTTTTCAGGTTTTACTTTGGACATCGTCTGCGTGGCCTTCGTTTCATGATCTGACCGATACAAAATGGCAATCATTCAAGCATACAGCCAATGCCAGGTGATACACATAGGTTAAAATGTTAAAACTAAAACCTTTTTAACCAGTTAAAAACCATATCCTTGCCATTAGGTGTGAGAATGGATTCAGGATGGAATTGCACACCGCAGACATCATAATCGCGGTGTGCCAAAGCCATGATTTGCCCGTTTTCATCTACAGCCTCTGCTTTCAGACAATCCGGAATGCTGTCCGGGTCAACAACCCATGAGTGGTATCTTCCAACCTGTGGCTTTTCTGGTATCCCATCAAAAAGATAATGGGCAGGTTGAAAAATATCGATTGGCGTCGCGACACCATGAAAAACCCTGGTGAGGTTGGTCAGCTTGCCTGAAAAAACCTCTCCTATAGCTTGCTGTCCAAGGCAAACACCCAGAATTCGTTTGCTTTTGTAATACTTTTTAATTATGTCCGGCAGCAATCCCGCCTCTGAAGGCACTCCTGGTCCGGGAGAAAGAATGATCCCATGATATTTATCTATGACATCCAGGCCTATCTGGTCGTTTCGATACACTTCGATGTCATGGCTGCCAAACTCCTGCACGTAATGCACCAGGTTATAGGTAAAAGAGTCGTAATTGTCTAAAATCAATATTTTCGCCATATGGTAAAAAACGTTTTGTTGTGTGTTGATTGCTTTCGTTTTCAGGCCTTCTTTTGCCGTGACGCCGGTCATGCTCAACAGTAATCATCCGGGCATGGCAGGCCAATCTTGAAAAATATCAGGTATTGGCACCTGCCCGCATGATGGCTTTGCGAAGTGCTGAAACTTTTCCATTTACTTCATTGAGTTCTCCTTCCGGGCTGGAATCTATCACTACTCCGGCACCTGCCTGATAATAAAGTGTTCCATTTTTGCTCATAAGCGAGCGTATCATAATCGCATGATTCAAGGAGTGATCAAACCCCATGATTCCAATGGCTCCGCCATAAAACCCCCGGCTCTTTCTCTCATATTTGTCTATCAGTTGAATGGCCTTGTGCTTCGGTGCTCCAGAAAGAGTCCCTGCAGGGAAACTGTCGGCAAAAAGGCGATAGAGTCGTGACTTTGCATTCAGTGTTCCGGTCACGGTTGACACCAAATGTATCAGATGAGAATAGGTGTGCACTTCACGGTAACTGTCAACCTTCACATTATGGGCATGCCGGCTGAGATCATTCCGGGCCAGGTCCACCAGCATGGCATGCTCCGAATTTTCCTTGGGGTCTCCTAAAAGTTTTTCAATCAACCGTTGGTCGTTTCCAGGATCACCTGTTCTAATTACCGTACCAGCGATAGGATTAATGGTGGCCTTGCCATTGCCCACCTGTAGCTGCGCCTCGGGGGACGAGCCAAAAAGCTTGAAATCCAGATAGTCGAAATAAAACAAATACGGTGATGGATTAATCGAACGCAAAGCCCGATAGACATTAAATTCATCACCCGCAAAGTCCTGTTCATATTGCCTGGATAAGACGATTTGAATGACATCACCCCTTGCACAAGACTGTATGCCCTTTTTTACCTGCTGTCTGAAGTCCGCATCGGAAGTCCGTACCCTTTCATCACCCGCAATCCTGAAAGGGAAAAAAGTATTGTTTCGATTGGATATGATAGAAATTACATCATCGCTGATAGAATCTTCTCCCTCCGGCATTATCTCTGTAATGCTGATCAGGCTGTCAAAATGATTGAATGCGATTACTATCTGGTAAAGATCATACCTTAACAATGGAATGGAATTGTTGTCCTCCAACAGTGGACGCTTAATGTCTACATTATCAAATCCATTTACCGCATCATAAGAGGTATAACCGAAAACACCCGGCATGATTCTGTTATCTTCCACCGGGGGCTTTGGCAAAGTATCCATAAAGTCATCCACGATGTCCGGAAGCTTCAAAAGGTCATGGCATGGATGTGCTTCAGAACTCCCATCAGGTCTTCTGACCTCATATTGCTTTTGTGTGGTCGTGATGCCTGCAATGGGTTTAATGCAAATGTAAGAGAAGGCATTCTGTCGCGAGCTGTAATCGGAGCATTCAAGCAGCAGACATTGAGGAAAAACATCGCGTAACCTAAGATAGACACCCACAGGAGTATGGGTGTCGCCGGGGATATGGGTTGTTTTAATCTGAAACATTTTTTTCCTGTTTGTTTAAAAAAAAAGCCTGCTTGGGTGTCAAGCAGGCCTGTGGGCGTAATTAAATCAGATTTTATTGTACACACATCAGATAGGGCCGTGGTGCTCAACACACGAAACGGTTAGGACGGGCCACCACCAGCAAAAAGATATGTGATTCGATTTTTTCATGATTGTTTTGTTCTCCGGATGCAATATTAAGCAGTATTTTCCTTATAAAAAAACAAAAAGTTGATTTTTTTTATCGGTTTTTTTTAAGTCCCACAAAATCAACGCATACAAAAATGTATATAAAATGATATTTGCAAAAACGCTCTTCGTGCGCAATGAGAGCAATGTGTTTTGAACACATGGATTAGAAGCAGGTGATATGAAGGAAATGTGGAGGCTGTATATGGATTTTGTACTTTTGATCATTGGGTTACGAACAATATAGTATTGCGGGCTGTTGGATTTAGGTAAATCGTTAGTTTGGAACGGTTTTTGTTTTGTAGGGATAGCTAAATACGGTCATCGTATAATGTAAAATAACGCATATGAAGTATTTTGGAACAAAGGATTTTGCCAGGCATGGGGCGCTTGTTTTGATGCTTGTGTTGCTGGTTGTGCCCTCCATGGTCTCTGGGCAATATTTCGGACGAAACAGGCCCAGCTATCAGCGCTTTGATTTTGAGATGTTTCAAAGCCCGCATTTCGACATTTATCATTATTTTGAAGACGATTCCATACCGACCTTCGTGGCCAATGCCCACGAAAAGTGGTATGAACGGCATCAGAAGATATTCAAGGATACTTTTGAGACCCGCAATCCCATCCTGATCTATGCTAACCACCCGGACTTTCAGCAGACCACGGCCATCAGCGGCATGATTGGCGTGGGCACACTCGGTGTAACAGAAGCACTAAAAAATCGTGTGGTGATGCCCATCCTGGAAACCAATGCACAAACCGACCACGTGATCGGTCACGAATTGGTCCACGTCTTTCAGTTCCGGCAAATGTTTTTAAAGGATTCACTTGGTCTGAACTCCATCCGAAACCTGCCCCTCTGGTGGGTGGAAGGCATGGCCGAGTATATGTCGCTCGGCAGCGTGGATACGCATACGGCTATGGTCATGCGGGACGCCATACATCAGGATGACTTCCCCACCTTGCAAGAAATGACCCGTGACTATTCCTATAATCCCTATCGGTTTGGACATGCCTTCTTATCCTTTTTCGGACGTGCCTGGGGAGATTCACTGATCACGCCAATGTTTTCGGAAACGGCCAAATTTGGTTATGAACGGGCGTTTGAAAGGGTTGTTGGCCTGAGTCACCGTAGCGTGTCAAACATGTGGAAATCTTCCATGGAAACCCATTATGGCCCTTTGATGGAGGATAGTGCAAGACACGTGCCCGTCGGGAAACCTCTGGTGACACCTGAAAACTCCGGCTCCATCAACATTGCCCCGGCAGTCAGTCCGGACGGTTCAAAAATCGGTTTCTTCTCCGAACGCGACCTCCTCTCCATTGACCTGTTCCTGGCCGATGCAGAAACCGGTGAAGTGGTAAGTAAATTATCGAGCGCCACCCGCATGGGAGATATTGATGGTTACAATTTCTTTGAGTCCAGGGGGACATGGTCTCCCGACGGAGACCGGTTTGCCCACGTGGCTGTTAAAAGGGGGCGTAACCAGCTGGTGATTGTAGATGTGAACAGACCAAGAAGGACACAGGAAATCAAAATTCCTGGGGTGCCTGCTTTCAACAACCCCACCTGGTCGCCCGACGGAGAGTATATCGTCTTTAACGGACTGGTGGATGGGCGGCCCAACTTGTTTCGCTTTAACTTGTCAAGCAAGGAGGTCACCCCGTTGACGAATGACAGATACTCTTACATCCATGCTGCTTTCTCGCCAGACGGACGCCACCTTGCTTTTGCCACCGACAGGCCACAGTCGGCTCAGGCTGATGACAAACTGAACATGCGCATGAACCTGGCCATTATGGACCTGAAACATCCGGAAAGGCCAATCACCGTGCTTGATGCTTTCCCCGGAGCAGAAAACATCAACCCGATTTTTGCTCCCGATCAGCAAAGCATCTACTTTTTGAGTAATGCAGATGGGTATCGCAACCTGTATGAGATTGAATTGGAGACCGGGCAGGTATTTCGACTGACGGACTATTATACCGGGATCAGTGGCATTACCCACATGACACCTGCCATGAGTGTTTCCCTGGAAACCGGCCGGGTTTTTTACAGCCACTTTCAGGCTGGTAATTATTCGATATACAGTGCTTCCCCCGATGACTTTGAAAGGGTAGAGGTGGACCCAATGGAAATTGACATGACAGCTTCCATATTGCCGCCTTTCGAAGCAGTGGTACCCTCCATCGTGGATGCATCTTTGGACGTAGAACCCATGGAACCCATCCTTCCGAGAGAAAAACTGGAGGAAAAACCCTATGACGGGCGGTTTGGTCTCACCTTCGTGGGAAGCTCCGGAGTGGGCCTGGCGACGAGCCGTTTCGGAACCGGCATGTCGGGTGGCGTAAGCATGATGTTTAGTGACATCACCGGAGACAACCAGTTGTTTGCCAGTCTGGCAGTGAATGGTGAGATATATGACTTTGGCGGTATGGTTGGCTATCTGAACCAAAAGAGCAGGATCAACTGGGGTGGCACCATCTCCCATATTCCTTTTCCTTTTTCGACCCTTCGTTTCGTACAGGATACACTTATGACACCTGATGGCCCGGTACAGGTTGATAATCTGCAGCTTTTGACACAGCGAACCTTTGAGGACCAGATAGGCGCCTTTGCCTCCTATCCGATCTCTACCACACGACGCATAGAGGCCGGTGCAAACCTCGCCTGGTATTATTTCCGCATAGATGCGATCAATAACTATTATTTTCAAGGATTTCCAGTAGGAGCGCCTGACAGGGAGCGATTGGATGCACCGGACGGATTCTCCCAGCAAAGAGTCAACATGGCCTATGTGGGTGACAATTCCTATTTTGGGATGGCATCGCCAATGGCCGGTTACAGATATCGGATCGGAGGCGAAAGGATGTTTGGACGGGTCAACATGTATACGGTGACCGCAGATTACCGGCACTACTTCCGGTTTAATCCTATAACCGTGGCGATGCGTGGTATTCACCGCGGGCGCTATGGACCTGAGGCGGAGAATGACCTCTTCTATCCTCTTTACCTGGGATTCCCGGGATATGTGCGTGGATACGATTTTTCTACGCTCAGGCAGATTCAGTCAACCTTTGATGATGCATTCAGGTTCGAAGAGCTTCAGGGCAGCCGGATGCTTCTCGGGGGATTGGAGGTGCGCGTACCTTTTACGGGTCCTGAGCAGCTTGCCCTGATCAGCAGCAACTTCCTGTTTACTGAGCTGGCTTGGTTTCTGGACGCTGGGGTCGCATGGACAGAGAACACCAGCGTAACGCTCAGCAGGTCTGAAGCCCTGGATCCGGCCAAGCGCTTTCCACTGTTCAGTACAGGGCCTTCATTACGTATCAACCTCTTTGGTGCCCTTATCCTCGAGCCATACCTGGCATTTCCTTTCCATACCAGGGGAATCCAGGAAGGCGTGTGGGGTCTGAACTTCCTCCCGGGATGGTGATTTTAATGTTGTAATGTGGTAATGTGCTGATGTGCTAATGAAGAATGCATTACTTTTGTTTGTTGGATAGGGATGCTGTAGGATATATCCATGGTTGGGACGCAGCAATAGCGGATGGCCTTCGGCCAGGCTCTGTTAAATGCCAAAAACGATCAAAACACCCCCCAGAATTCTTAATTAGCACATCAGCACATTGGCACATTATCAAATTAATCTTCCTACACCTCCCAGAATTCTTAATTTGCACATCAGCACATTGGCACATTAGCAAATTAATCTTCCTACACCTCCCAGAATTCTTAATTAGCACATCAGCACATTGGCACATTAGCAAATTAATTACCACATTATCACATTAGCACATTACCACATTAGTCTTCCTGTTTTACTTTATCCATGGCTTCAGCAAGTGAAGTTTCCTTGGTGTAAAAACGTCCCCATTTGCTTTCCGGGTCTGGCTTGGTTGCCAGCGATACGATGATAAGCACCAGGATGGATGCTGATGCTGCCGGCAGCACAATATATTGTTCGTTGAGCAGCTGGGTTTCGTAAAAGTGCGACAGGATGGAGTTGGCCACCGTAATCAGCAGTGTTACGCCCATGCCCGTGGCGATGGAGGCCACTCCTCCCTCCACCGTCACACGTTTCCATAGGAAGGCGGCCAGCAGGGCAGGGGTAAGACCCGCACCTACCATCGTATATGCCGTGAGCGCCATTGCCAAAATGGTCTCAAACTGTGTGAGGATGAAATATGCCATTACTCCTAAGGCCACGACCATCATACGCTGGAAGATGACGATCTTCTTTGGGTCAGCGGTCTTGTTGATGAATCGCTGATACACGTCGCGGGTCAGGTTGGTGGACGGGGTGAGCAGGAAGCTGTTTCCGGTAGAGGTGATGATGGCCACGGAGGCTGCCAGCAGCAGCAGGCCACCCCAGATTGGCAATCCTACTTCGGTGCTGTACCGGGCCGTATGCAGGATGATGCGTTCGGCATTTTCGTTGGAGAGGAACATTTCGGACGCGTGGTCAAGGACGTTGAAGTGGCTGAATGCAAAGATGGCCAGGGATGCCAGCGCGGTTTCCACTACGATGGTACCGGTTACCCACCAGAGTACGGCCGACTTTGCCGACTTTTCATTCCTTGCGGAGAAAAACTTCTGATACATGTTGGATTCTCCCAGCAAGAGGAAAAAGGTAGGCAGGAAAATTCCCATGGCCCAAAAGAAATTGTTGTCGCCGAATATTTTAAAGTGAGAAGGGTCAAGCGTGGCGGTAAGATGTTCAGCACCACCGATGTTAAAGAAGACCAGGGGTGCTGCGATGAGCATAGCTACAGTGATCACAGCCCCGTTGATGATGTCTACGCTTACGATGGACATCATTCCTGCGAAAGCGGTGAAGGTGACAATAAAGCCAGCGGTGAGGAGCACGCCTTGCCACTCAGGAATGCCTGCGACGAGGTCGAGCACAAAGCCACCTGCCCTGAACTGATATCCTACAATGGTTGTATAGGCGATGACGATCACGATGGTACCCAGGATGCGTGCCCACTTGTTGTAACGCAATTCAAGGATGTCGGGTACCGTGTATTCGGCAATGCGCCGCACGCGCGCTGCGAGGAAGAATACGATGATGATGCCCACCCAGGCACCGGCAGCCATCCAGAGCTCGGAAAAACCGACATTTGCAGCCAGTCCCGCTCCGGCAAGCAAGCTGCCTGAACCCATCCAGGTACACAGCAGGGTGCCCACCAGGCGTGCCGTCGACACCGAACGTCCTGCCACCATGAAATCCTCCTGACTTTTCACCATGAAGCTTTTGTAAACGGAAATCCCCATCAGAAGGAGAAGGTAGCCTACTACAACCCAAAGAAATATCATAACCAGTGTATTTAAATGTGAGTAAAAGACCGTTAAAAAGGATGTGATGCGGGCAAAGGTAAAAATTTTTTAATGATGGCCGATTACAGTTGGGATTAACATATTCCAGTGAATCAAAAGTACCGTGGCCATCTTTCCTTATGAGAGTTAAGAAACTGTAACTCATAACGCAAGACCACTTCATGGCTGCCAAAATTAAAACTTGGCACCCTGCTCAAAATGGACCAATCAAATGAATAACCAAAGACCAGGTTGTTAGTGACATCAATACCAATGTTCAATCCCATGGCATCTTGCAAACGAATCATCGCACCCACGGAAAACCTGTCAAACAGCACGAGCCTTGCGCTTAAATCCACCTCCGGGGTATGTCCCATCTGATATCTCACATAGGTACTTGGCATGATATAAGTTTCCGGGTTTAAATAAAACACTGCTCCTGCACTCAGATAATAGTTTCTTTCATTTAATACAGTCCTTGCACCGCCAATCATGGTGTTGTCAAAATAGTTCACCTCAAGAAGCTTTGGAATGGATGCTCCAATAAACAGATTTTCCATTCTGTATATCATCCCAACACCAAAATTAGGCAGCCAGTGGCTCATAATGTCTGAGGCAAAATCCGGGTCTGTCGGATCATCAATGATCAGTTCAGTAAGTGGTACATCAAACAGGCTGATTCCCGCTTTCAATCCAAAAGTGAGTGTGCTCTCCGGTGTTAGATCGATACGGTAGGAGTAATCCCCGTAAACTGAAGTTGTTCTTTCCGGTCCAAGTGTCTCACTCCTGAAAGACAATCCTACACCTATATGATCACTTCTTGTTGGTGTATGCACATTCAGGCTATTTGTCATAGGTGCCCTGTCAAAGACCATTGTCCAATGTGACCGATTCATTGATGTCAGAGACAGTGAATGCCTGCTTCCTGCATATGCAGGGTTTATCTCCAAAGTATTATAAAGATATTGGGCATACATTACTTCCCGTTGAGCAATGGTATCGTGCATATTTCCGAGAAGGATAACTAAAAGAAGAAAAAGATGCCTTTTCATATTTCCTGTTATTTGGTTTGCAGTTATCTGTTGAGGTAAATGAAACTTCTGATAGGCTCTTCACCTCTTTCAAGCCTGAGTATATAATAGTAGGTACCAGCCGGCAAATCCCTGTTGTTCATATCCTTGCCGTCCC
Source organism: Bacteroidales bacterium (assembly GCA_003557765.1). Next base: position 4,019 of record PWNO01000069.1, on the reverse strand, counting down.
ACCTGTTGTCATAAGGATCTTGTTTAAACACTAATGAACCCCAGCGGTCAAAGATTTTAATGGAACTGTTGGGGTATTTATCTAACAAGCCACCAATTACAAAGTAGTCATTGAACCCACTGTTGTTGGGGGAGAAAGCTTCAGGAATAAACAATTCATGTGCCTCTTCAATATAAAGGTCAGCACTTGCCCTCCTGTTATGGTCATTTGGGTCGTAGGTGAAACTATTGACAATCGCACGATTGGTCAGTGTTGTGCCCCCTAAGACTTTTCGGCTTACCCTAAGCGCTGTGTTGAGTTCTCTGGTCTCTCCATCACGCAGGTCTGATATAGACCAGATAATACTATGGTCATAATCGATATAATGACCGTTATTGCTTGCGCTAACAAACGTCAATCCCTCAGGAAGTTCATCTACAATAGTGACATCACGGGCATAACTTGGGCCAATATTTGTAAAAGTAATCGTGTAATCGACAATGTCTGCTCCTTGCGCTGAGGGCTGAAGAGAATGCTTTAGGATGCCCAGGTCGGCCAATGTCTTAATTTTAACAGTTACAGTGTCAAAGGTGTTATCGTGTTCCGGATCATTTGTAATTGTAGACACCCATGAAGGCATGGTGATGATGGAGTTTTCTTCAGTATGACTTGGCACCGCTGCATTGACCTGGACATTGAGCTGCTCTTGTGCCCTAAGTGAGTATACCTTCCATTTTACTTCATTGTCATCTTTAAAGGCTTCCATATTTGATCCCAAATATTCCAGCATATCCGGGAATATACTATTGACGTCTACATCGAGAGCATCGCTTGGCCCCTTGTTGAAGACAGAAATATCATAATGGAATTGCATGCCTGCTACCGGCAAGGTATCACTTGCTGTGCTTTCCAGCGAAAGATTGGCGATTGTTTTAACGTAGATCATCTTTTCTGCCACATTATTGGATAAGTCTGGATCATGAGTCTCGCTGGTAAGTGTGGCCGTTTGTTTAATACTGTCAAGTGCAGAGCTGCATACCAGAGAATGCAAATTCAATTTGAGGCTGTCACCATGTGCAAGATGTTCAATCTCTATAGGGTTGGCAAATGATTTGGTGGTCGATTCATCCGAATATTCCGTGTATTCTATATAGTCACTGAATTGAATATTTAACTCGGAGTTCACCGCACTGCTCGGACCATGATTATAAACATGCAGGTAATAATGCATGTATTCTCCTGCAATTATTGTGTCTTTATAATGTACAAGGTCCACTGTGAGATCAGCAATGGTGCGTACCAATGTAGCCAAGGTGCTGATATTATTATCTAAGTCTGGATCCTCTGTTTCGCTTTCTGCCCATACGGTGTTGTAAATCATGTGCTCATCCGGGGTATCCGACCTCACTTTTGCATGCAAGGTTAGTGCCTCTGATTGTCCTGGTTCAAGGACGTCAATAGTCCATTTAGGCTCTTCCCAGCTTCCTTCATCGTATTGGGCATCAAGCAGAATCAGTTCATCCGGGATCGTGTCTGTGACAACTATCTGCTGTGCATCACTCGGTCCGTGGTTTGTAACGGTGATGATGTACTCTATTTCTTCACCGGCAATGGCGACCTCAGGATCGGCTGTTTTTATTATTTCTAAATCAGCCAAGCTATTTACGATGGTTTCTGTGCTGCTAATATTGTTAGCCATGTCAGGATCTTCGGTTTGGCTATCAATAAATGCAGTATTCAGAATCTCACTTCCATGGGGGGCATCAGAGCTGATTTGTGTATTGAACACGATGGTTTCTTCTTGACCAGGCTGCAATGTACCAATATTCCAGTGTGGCTCTTCAAAGCTGCCGGCGCTGGAAACGACATCCAGAATCACAAGCTCATCAGGTAAGGTGTCTGTGACAATCACCTGTTGCGCATCACTTGGCCCGTAATTTGTGACGGTAATGGTATATTGCAGTTCTTCACCCGCGATGGCAATATCCTGGTCAGCTGTTTTGACTACTGCAAGATCTGCCTGGGTAGTGATGAGCGTTTCCGTTGTACTGATGTTATTTTCCGGTTTTGGGTCTAAGACATCGCCCTCAACATGAGCTGTGTTAACCACAATACTTTCATTTGCCTGATCATGTGTTACTTGTGTTGTGAATGTGATGACAGCTTCTTCATTTTGCGCAAGATCACCAATGTTCCAGATAGGTGCATCCCAGCTGCCATGTGAATAATCTGCTTGAATCAGGATAAGCTCTTCAGGCAATTTATCTGTCATGATTACGCCCTGAGCGTTATTTGGACCGTGATTTGTTACGGTGATGGTATATTCCAGATAGTCCCCTGCAATGGCCGTGTCAAGGTTTGCAACTTTTTCTGCTGAAAGGTCAGCGGTGTGCTCAATAGCTATATTTACAGTTGCTTCATCACAGTTTTCAGGGTTCAGTCGCTCACAAATTTTGTAAATCAGATCATAATATCCGCCCGGAGTCATTGGAAGCACAATGACTTCTCCTGTTGTTGTATCCAGGAAAATATTGTCAGAAGCAGCCGGCTGAACAAGCGCAATGGTTACGTCGGAGATGTCTACAGGTAAATCATTCAGCAGGTCATTATATAGTACATTCTCCACTACCACTCCACCTTCATAGCCGTTGACCGGATTGTCAGTAACGTCAACATCGTTTGCGATTAACACATTAAACTCTGCGAAGATTTCCTCCGTATCGCTGCCTGACACATCATTGCTTGCCGGGTCTTTACCTTCTGCAATCACTATGTTGACCACACTTCCATGGCTGAGGTCATCCTGTGTTATGATGTGTGTGGTGGTGAAAGATTCGCTTGCATTGGGTGCCAGACTTTCGATAAACCACGTGTCGCCGGTGAGGTCATCTGTAACATCGATATCAGTGATGGTGACGTTGCCGGTGTTCTTCACCACAATGCGATAGGTGATCTCTTCACCGATACCAGAATAGGTTGTCTGTTCAGCCGTTTTTGACAAGGTGATTTCGGGCACTTGTTCGCTGATGATAATCGCCTCTGCTGTTTCAGTAACAGGTTCCCCGCCAGGACTTTCCCCTTCGGCAGTTACAGTATTTACCACGCTGCCGTTATCAATGTCCTCCTGTGTGATGGAGTGAATGGTTGTGAATGATTCGGTTTCATTGGGTTCAAGTCTTTCAATAAACCAAGTATCGCCGGTGAGGTCATCTGTAACATCGATATCAGTGATGGTGACGTTGCCGGTGTTTTCTACTACGATGGTATAAATGATTTCTTCACCTTCCTCGGAATAGGTTTGCGGTTCGGCCGTTTTATCCAGGGCGATTCCGGGCTGGTGGTCGGTGGTTATGGTTTCGGTATCCTGCGCGGTAAATGTTTCGTCTTCGAAGGTTGCTGCTGCGGTAGCTGTGTTTACCAGGCTTCCTGCATTGATGTCCTCCTGGGTGATGGTGTAGTCATAGGTTTCGGTGTGCTTTTCTCCGGGTTCGAGTGTCCCGATGTTGTCAAAAGTCAGCGCAAAGAGCGGATCTGAAATGATCACCTCTTCCAAAGGCACGTTTCCGGTGTTGGTGACGGTGAAGGCGTAAGTGATCTGGTCGCCGACACTGGCGTATGTTTGCGGTTCGGCCGTTTTTTCCAGGACGATTCCGGGCTGGTGGTCGGTGGTTATGGTTTCGGTGTCCTGCGCGGTAAATGTTTCGCCTTCGAAGGTTGCTGTGGCGGTAGCTGTGTTTACCAGGCTTCCTGCATTGATGTCCTCCTGGGTGATGGTATAGATGTGGGTGAAGGTTTCCTCATCACCAGCGGCAAGCTCTTCGATGGGGCCAAACTCCAGGTTAAACAGCGGGTCGGTGATGGTTACATCTGCAAGGGCAACATGTCCTGTGTTTGTGACGGTAAAGGTGTAGGTGATCTGATCGCCTTCGCTGGCGTATGTTTGCGGATCGGCCGATTTTTCCAGGGCGATTTCAGGCAGCTGCTCTAGGGTGATGGTTTCGGTATCTGATGCCGTGTACTCATCTTCGTCAAATGTTCCT
>PWNO01000169.1 GCA_003557765.1 Bacteroidales bacterium | reverse complement strand
TTTTTTGGTCTTCTCTCCAAGCGAAAGCCATCTTTTTATTTGTGATTTATGCGGATTTAAAAATAGTCTCAGGATTCTTGTGTTTTCAAATTGCATCCAGACATCAACAATATGTGTTCCCTTTTGATCCCACATCATTCTGAATTTCATCGAGGGTTCTTGTGGAGTGGAAGGGTGAATGTCATAGTACTGCAAATCCTTTTCCATACAAGTAATAAATAAACATCCTGTTTCCTGGTCATCTATCATTAATGAACAAGGAATCACGTGCTTTGCAGGGAGAACACGCATATCCCTTATCAGGCTATATGGGTAAAGAATTTCCATTGAAATTTGAAGTTTCAATTCATTCCTTTGGTTTTGCTTCTTATTGAGTTCCGATGTTTTAATCGGTTTCATTTATTGAGGTTTTATGTTTTTGGTAATTTTTTCTTTTTCTGACAAAGGGGTTTGTTTTTTACTTACATAATAAATTGCCCAACATTTTCATTGTTTTTTGCCACTGATGTTTCAGTGTGATGTCCATTCCTTCTTGTGGATTGTGGCCTTTTTCGATGCAAACTTTCTCAAAACAAAAGTTTAGCCGGAAACGGTGAAAGGAAGTGATGTGAAAGTAAATCCGGAAAGCCCACCGGCAAGGATAGCGGCAAAAGGGCTGAGTCAATAAACCCTAAGGGAAATCAGGGCAAAATAATTGCGAAAAGAACAAAAAAAATAAGCTGCGGGCCTATTCAGCCGGTTTCAACGTTCAGCACTACCCAGTTGCCATTAGCGAGTTGCTCAATAATTTCGTACTCTGAATTCAGGATAACGTGTGTCATGATACTGTGGCCGTTGCCCTGCGGGTTTATTGGTGCATCTGGCTCGCACGATTGATAAATATTTTTGGTGCATCACCACGAGCCGGGAGACAAACAGAGTATTAAAAATGCTGGCTTGTTCTACTTTTTTTATATAAATAATTCGTATATTTGCGAAATACAATTAGGTCAGAATTTTGATCAATAAAATCAAAACTTACTTGTTTAACAAATTTAAAATTTTCATCTATGATCAGAACTTTTTTAAGCATGGCAGTCTTGCTCACAGTGATGGTTTTTTCAACCGCTGCCGAAGAGAATGAAAAAAAAGGTCCTGTTCTGACGTTTGAGAATGACCAACAGGACTATGGAACCGTCTATGTGGATGACCTGCCCGATGGAAACCTTGTGATCAAGTTTGCCAACACAGGCGATGAGCCTCTGGTAATTAATAATGTACGTGCTTGCTGTGGCACAAGGGTAATGAGTTGGCCCAGAGAGCCTATAATGCCTGGCGAGGAGGAAACCATCGAGGTGTCATTCAGACTGGCACCACGGCCCCATCGCATCAGTCGCACCGTTACCGTTAATTACAACAACGAAGAACGGCCCACTCAAAGATACCGTATCGTTGGACAGGTAGTAGAACGCGAATAAGCCAGACCCGGGTTGGAGGTGATGGAAGTCTGAACCTGTCTGATATAATAGAACAGAAATGGTCAGGTTTCTGTTCCTGATAATGTTTATGTATGTATTTATATATATAATGAATTAGAATGAAGACTCTTATTTGGATCTCCAGGATTTTAGTAGGTGGTGTATTTATCTTTTCAGGCTTTGTAAAAGCCATCGATCCCCTTGGCTCAGCATATAAATTCCAGGATTACTTTTTGGCTTTCGGCACGGAATGGCTTTTCTTTACGGCACTTCCCATGGCCTTGTTATTAAGCACACTCGAATTCATTATCGGAGTGGGTTTGTTTGTGGGAATCAAATACAAGCTCAGTGCCTGGGGCGGATTCCTGTTCATGCTTTTCTTCACTCCGCTCACACTATACATTGCCATCACTGACCCCGTTCCCGATTGCGGATGTTTCGGAGACGCCATAATCATCAGCAACTGGGAAACGTTCTACAAAAACGTGGTGATTTTTGCAGCAGCCATTATTGTGTTCGTGTATCGATACAAGTTCAAGACACCTTGGTCAAAAACCGTTGATAACATACTTATGATCCTTGTTACGGCAGGCATTCTTGGCTTATCTGCATACTGCCTTCGTTATTTGCCTGTGATTGATTTCAGGCCCTGGAAAGTTGGCAACAATGTTACCGAACTTGTCATGTCCACAGAAGAAGTTTCCGAAACATATCTTATTTTCGAGAACGAAGAAACAGGGGTTACGAGGGAATATCCTGCAAGCGACTATCCCTGGGATGACCCGGAGTGGGCAGAAGTCTGGTCGTTTAAGGATCAGCGAAGAGAAATTATCCAACCATATGAAGAGGCCGAAATCGAAGATTTCTATATTCAGGATGAATTTGGTGAAGACCTCACGGATTTTTACATGACAGAGCCGGGCTATGTCTTTATGGTCGTTGCCTATGACCTTTACCGCACTAACAAACAAGTCTTCGAAAGCAAGATCACGCCTCTTTGGAGGCAAGCAGAGGAAGAGGGTCATACCTTTATCATACTTACCGGGTCCACATCTCGTGCTATAGAAGAATTTACACAAGCCTATAAAGCTCCGGAGAGGCACTTGTTTTATCTCGCAGACGAAATTGAACTTAAAACCATCATTCGATCCAATCCCGGACTGCTGCTGATGAAAGATGGTGTTGTGTTAGCTAAATGGCCTCACCGACGCATTCCGGATTATGAAACAATACATCAATTGTATTTAAATCAGAAGTGAATGGAAACATGAATAGTACAAACGATGATAAAAACTGCAACGCTTAGTTCAATCTTAATTTTTGTTTTTTCTGCTTTGAATGATGATCTGCATCCGATTCCAACGGACACAGTAAAAGACATTGAAAACAACCAATATCAGACAGTACTTATTAATTATCAGGAATGGATGACTACAAATTTGAGGGTTACTATGTACAATGATGGAACAAAGATTACAAATTCTGACAATAATAATGCAAGTGCAGGTTCGTTCACCAGCGAGGGTGCTTATTTCATATACTCCAACATCGATGTTGATAGTGTGAATTCGGAAACTGAAATCATCGAAATGTATGGAGCTCTCTATAATTGGTATGCCGTAAATGATCCAAGAGGTATTTGTCCTGAAGGATGGCGGATTCCAAGCGATGCAGACTGGACGCGTTTAGCTGCGCACCTGATTAGTCAGTATGATGTGGTAACTGCCAATAACCTGGGCAATATGCTAAAAAGCTGTCGTCAATCCGGCTCTCACAAAGAAGGCGATTGCTATACAGATATTCACCCAAGATGGGATCACCCTGATCGATGGATTGGCGAAAAGCAATTTGGTACCGATAAGTTTGGCTTTACTGCACTTCCGGGGGGGTATCGTAATACAGATGGAACATTTGCCGGCCTTGGCACTATCGGTTTTTGGTGGACTTCTAATGATTATTCAGACGTATATGCATGGCACCGAAGTATTGATCTGGCAGGCAGCAACATCGGCCGCAGTTATGCGGATAAAGCTTTGGGTTTTTCTGTTCGCTGCATAAAAGATATCTGATGCATTATGTTTTATCCCTTCTTTTTCTTTTTGGGAAGTATTGAAAAGGATTCAAACACATAATAGAGGCAGGGCAGCAGCAAAAGTGTAACCATCAAAGAAAACAACAAGCCTCCGATTACAGCGATTGCCATTGGCTGTAGCATATCGCCGCCTTCACCTATGTTTAAAGCCAGCGGCAGCAATCCGAGCACCGTGGTTGCCTGTGTCATCAGAATGGGTCGCAAACGCAGTGGAGCACCCTCCAGGATGGCCTCGCGCGCAGTCATCCCGCGCCCGCGGTATTCATTGACGAAAGTGATAAGCACCACGCCCTGCGTGGTAATGCCTCCAATCATGATCAACACCCCGATCATCACGGTTGCGCCCGCCGGAAAGCCTGTGATCAGCAAAGCTGCCACAACGCCGACAAAAGCAAACGGCACACCCAGCAGTATCAGGAAGGGCTGCCGGAATGAGTTAAACTGTATGGCCAGGATGATGAAGGCAAAGAAGATGGCAAACAATATGATCTGTGTCATCACATTCTGGCTTTCCTGCATCAGGTAAACCTGACCGCCCAGGTCAAAGCTGTATCCTTCGGGAAGCTGGAAATCGTTCAGTTGCTGTTCAAGCGTTTGTGCTACCTGTCCGATGTTCGCACCCTGGGCTACATCGCTCGAGATGATGATCTGCATCACCTGGTTTTCCCTGACCACTTCTACCGGGCCAAGCCGGTGTTCCACACGTGCCACATTGCGCAAAGGAATTTTTCCGCCTCCGGGCACATCGATATACATATTCTCTATGTCCTGACGGCTTCTGATGCGCGCCTCGGGCAACATCACCCGAACGTTATACAGCTCGCCGGATTCCCTGATGTGGGTAGCCACGGTTCCGTCAACAAGACTGCGTGCTGCAGTAGCAATTGTCTGAGCAGATATCCCCAGATCGGCAAGACGTTCGCGATTGATTTGAATCTGGTACTCCGGCTTGTTGATCTGGGTACCGATGCGAATATTGGTCAGGCCGTTGATGTTGTTCATCTGCTCTACAGCCTGTTGTGCAATCTCATTAAGGCGTTCCATATCCTGCCCTCTGACCTTCACCTCAACTTCTGAATCACCGGTACGCCTGATGCCTCGTACCCGCGCCTGCACCACAATAAGACGTACGCCGGGCTGGGCGTACTGCATCACTTTTGGCCGCAAATACTCTACATACTCACGTGTCGTGTAAGGTCTTTGATTTCGCGGCACCAGCTCAATGTCGATCTGTCCTTCGTTGGCAATCTCGTAAGTGATCAGTCCCCACACACGACCACCGGAAAGGGTGAAGTACGTATCTACATAAGGGTCCTCTTTGACCACATTTTCAATTTGAGCCAGCAGGTTGTCTGTTTTTGCCAGCGAGGCACCTGTGGGTTGTATGGTTTTGATCATGATACGGCCATCGTCCACAGCAGGCAAAAATTCGCTTCCCAGCTGTTGGGCGTAGTGAATGGTGCCGGCCATCAATACAATGAAGACCAGCAGCACCAGCCACCAGAAGCGAAGCAATCCCTTCAGCACATAACCATAGGCTCGGTTCAGACCGGAAATGATGCGATCCAGGAAGTTATCCTTTTGTTTTCCTTTTCCGGGTTTCACCACCAGGTAGTGTGCCAGGGTGGGTGTGACGGTAAGCGAAACCACAAGGGATATGATCACAATCCCTGCTATGGTAAGGATGAGCTCCCTGAACAATAAGGTGGTAAGTCCTGAAACAAGCAGAAACGGTAAAAACAGAGCTAAAAAAGTAAGGGTTGCGGCCAGTACAGCCAATGCAACCTGTGAGGTGGCTGAGGCAGTTACTTCTTCATAATCATCGCTTTTTTCAAGTCCAGGCGTTCTGGATTTATGTGCCCGCCGGGTGATATTCTCGATCACGACAATGGAATTGTCAAGCACAACGCCCATCGCCACTACCAATCCGCCCAATGAAAAGATGTTCAGTGAGAAGCCGCTTACCTGCATCACAAAAAAGTTAAAGAGGATGGTTATTGGCAAAGCGATCAGCATCACAAGCACCTGGCGCCAGTGGCCGAGGAAAATAAAAACGACCAGCACCACCAGGATAACAGCAGCAATGGCAGCATTGGTTACCCCGGCAATGGACTCCTTGATATAATTCGCCTGGTTTTCAACCACATCAAAAGATATATCAGCGGGGGCCGTTTCCATCAGATGTGCAATCAGGCGGTCCACTTCATCGGCTACTTCCACAGTATTGGCATCTGCCTGTTTGAGGATATTGAGTTTGATGGCGGGATTGCTGTTGAAGCGGGTTATGACCCGCTGATCTTCATGTGTGTCATCGACACTGGCAAGGTCTTTTAGTTTTACCTGCGGCTGTCCGGGTGGAGAGACCACAAGGTTTCGGATCTCATCCAGGTCGCGAAACTCTGCAGTGGTGCGCAGGATAAACTCCCGTTGGCCTTCGGTAACCCTTCCTGCCAGTCTTTCAATGTTTTCATCCCGTATGCGGCGTATCACCTGCTCGAGGCTTAAGTTGTAAGCTGCAGCCCTGTCGGGATTCAGATACACGCGTATTTCCCGTCGCAAGCCACCCAGCACTTCTGTACCGGCCACACCGCGGATGGCGAGGAACTGGTCTTGCAGGATGTTTTCGACCCACATCCGCAAGTTGATCAGGTCGCGTGTCTCCGACATCACGATCAATTGCGAAATCGGCAATTGTGATGGATCGTCCTTAAACATCACGGGAGGGTCTACATCTGTCGGCAATCGCCGTGTGGCCAGACCCATTTTGGCCACCACATCCTGATAGGCTACATCAATGTCGGTTCCATATTCAAAGTTTACACGCAGCGTGTATTGCCCTTCGATGGAAGAAGATTCAAGGTAGTCGAGGTTATCGACCGTGGCCAGCACCTGCTCAATAGGTTCAGCAATGTTGTCAGCTATTTCTTCGGGTGTTGCTCCCGGCCAGTAAACGTGTACGCGTACCATAGGGTAGGTCACCTCCGGCAGAAAATCGACAGGTAAGCGCAAATACCCAATAACTCCCAGCACAGTTGCCAGAAGCATCAATGAGAGGGTGGCAACTGGCCTTCTGATCGCGGTAGAGGTAAATTTCATTGTTGCCCTCCTTCGTTGGCGGTTTCTGTAGTGCTTTGCAGGATACGAACCTGCCTGCCTGACTGGAGTTGTTCATGTCCTTCGACTACCAGTTGATGCCCTGCCTCCAGGCCGCTGACAATCTCCATCATTCCGTTAGACTCCAGGCCTGTTTGCACCGGTAACTCCTCCGCTTTATCATCATTCACGATGTATACCAGTTGCTGTTGCCCTCGCTGAATCAAAGCCGTAACGGGCACAGCAACGGCATCCTGAACAAAACGGGTAACAAAGGATGCTCTGACAAACATTCCTGCGCGCAGCTGCGGACAGGGGGCCGGCAGCAACACTTCGACCGTTGCGCTGCGGCTTTGTCTGTCAACGCGGGGATAGATGCGTTGGATGTTGCCGCGGAATAATTGTGCAGGACAGGCATCGGATGAAATCTTTACCGGCTGACCTATGCTCAATTTGCGGATATCGAGCTCCGACACGGGGACAATCACCAGTAATTGTGTATTGCTTTGTATCTCAAAGAGCTTATGACGGGCTGCAACCATGTCTCCCATATCCACCCAGCGATCTGAAATGATTCCGCTTACAGGTGCTATTACCGGGATCTGACGGTACTGATTCAGTGCAAATTCATAGTCGGACCGGGCCTGTTGTAAGTCCAGGGCGCGCATAGCATCATCAGGATTTTGTGCAACGGCTTGCTCTTTGGCCTGCATGTTCAGTCGTGCAGCATTGATGATATCCTCGCGCAAAAGCGGACTGAGCATGGCCAACAGCTGACCTTCTTCGACCTTGTCACCCTCTCTGGCATTCATTTGGGTAATTTTCCCCTCAGAGGTTGACAATACGTTGGCAATATTTTCCGGCTCAATTGTGCCGGGTAGCTCGAGCACCTCCGTCAGATCGTGCAGGCGTACATCCTCTGTTTTAACAAGGAGTGCCGGCCTGGCCGGTCGTTGGGCAGCCTGCTGCTGACCTTCCTGGTCTGAACGGCTGCAACCGGAAGTAAAAAGCAGGATGCATAGGGTAAGCCCGACTGATGCTTTAAAATTCGATAATGGCATATACTGATTTTTTAAAATGCTAAACTTTATAATAAACCAAGCACATATAACAGTCTGGCTTTAGATATGTTGTAGTTCACGACTGCATCATTGAGTTGCAGTTCGCTTTTTATTAAGGATTGTTGAATATCCAGCAGATCCGTGTTCGACCGGCGGCCAGCCTGGTATTCGATCATTGCCAGACGGAAAGTTTGGTGCCCCTGCTCTACACTTTGACTTTGGATGCTCACCTGGTTGCGCATTTCCTCCAGGCGCCTGTACAGATTCTCCAGTTCGCTTCCCAACGTTTTTCTAAAACTTTCCTGCGTCCACCTGGTGCTTTCCACTTTTGCCTGGGCTTGTTGGGTGCGGGCGGCATTCATCCCGCCGTCAAAAATTGGAACAGAAGCAGTCAAGCCTGCAAAGTACCGCCTGTTGTCAATAAAGGAAAACTGCTCTATCCCAAATTCATAACCCGCCCATATCTGTGCAGACACGCTAGGCATTTTTTCGCTCTGGCGGATCCTTACCTGGGTTTCTTCCTGCATAATGCGCAATTCGAGCTGTTGCCAGTAAGGATTGTTCTCCAGTGCTGTTTCCATCAGTTGCTGGTATTCCAGTTCCAAATCATCCATTTGCAAACTATCCGCCGGGTAAAAGACTTCTAAATCATCCCTGCCCATCAATGCACATAGTTCGTGGGAAAAAGCAGCAATATTATTATCCTGCTGCAAAAGCATGCCTCTCAGCGCATTCCGCTCAACAGAAATACGATAGGCTTCCAGTTCCGACATCCTGCCTGCCTGAATCATCAGCCGGGTATATTGTTCCTGGTCATTCAGGTGCTTCAGGCTTTGCAGGATGATGTTTTTTTGATTGATGGCTGATGCCAGATGATAATAATTAAGATAAACAGCAAGTTTGATATCCATTGTGTTTTTTCCAAAACCGGCTTTTTCCTGTTCGTATGCCAGTTCGGCGGCTTCCATCTGGTTTTGCAACCGTCCACCGCTATATACGACCATGCCGGCACTGACAAAAGGGAACAACGTATGTTCAATGTTTCCCAGACGCTCGCGTTTAAACCCGGGCAAAGTATCCAGGCAGGCATATTGAAAATTGGCATCTACATAAGGTTTGTAAA
>PWNO01000180.1 GCA_003557765.1 Bacteroidales bacterium | reverse complement strand
GCAAAACCTCAGTGAACACCTGATGCTTGGAGGCTATGCTGAAAAGGAAATTGATGATGATGGATTCGTGCGCTATACACCCTTAAACCACCTGTCTTCCTGGTTCAATATGGTATATGGCGAACGCTTGCGCGGAGGCTTGTACCTGGGTTATGCACGCAATCTTGGTGCAAGCGACGATGTGGAAGGCCGATATTATGGACGGGGCAGCGACATTGCCTACCTTTATCGCATATCACCTTCTTTGCGTTTTGCTTCCGGCAATGTGGAGCTTTGTGCAGAGCTTGAATATACGGCAGCTGCCTATGGTGAACCAGATCAAATGGGGCGCGTGAAAGACCACCAGGAAGTGGTAAACACCAGGTTGCTTTTTACCGCATTTTATTACTTCTGACCAGCGTCCGTCGCCCATTGCTATTGCCCATTGCTCAGCACTCAGCACTTACCGCCAATCGTCACACTACCTTGTCCCCTGGTAATCCGGAACAAAGACCCGGGTATGTCATCTATTTTTGGAATTACATCTTTCTTTTCTTAAATTTATGCTATCGAAATCTGATCTATAATGAATGTAAAACCTTAAGAGATGGAAGACAAACTGGTGACCATAGCTACGGATCATTACACGGCAGCAGAAGTATTAAAAGCGCGTCTTGAGGCGGCAGGGATTACCTGTTATCTGCGCAATGTACATCTGATTCAGGGAGCAGGCGCTGAAGGTGTAAAAATTCAGATCCATGAAGAAGACCTGGAGCAGGCCCTGAGGCTGATGAATGAATGGAAGGCGGAACAGGAAAAGGCTGAGATGAAAAACCGCCGTGAGGTGCGACGCATACTTGTTCCGGTGGACTTTTCTGAATATTCTAAAAATGCCTGTATGTATGCGCTGAACTTGGCGCATAAGCTCAAGGCCGATATTAAAATCCTGCATGTCTATTATGCGCCTATCGTTGACCTGGTGCCCATCACCGATGCATATAGCATACAGGTCGACATGGACATCAACCTCCGGGAAATGGAAAGCAATGCGCGAAAAGGCTTGCTCAAGTTTGTTAATGAGATCAGAAAGGAAGCGGCCAGCCAGGACATGGGAGAGGTGAAGATCGGCTATTCCCTGCGGGAAGGCATTACTGAGGACGAAATCGCCAGGATGGCTGAAGATTATAAACCGGGAATTATCGTATTGGGTACGAAAGGCAAGGGAGAAAAGCAGAGCGACATCATTGGCAGCGTGGTCTACCGGGTGCTTGACCGAACCAGGGTGCCGGTGCTTGCCATTCCCGAGCATTCATCTTATGATGCTTCCAAAGAGGTGAAAAACATCGCTTATGCCACTGAGTTTGACGACTCTGACTATGTGGCCATCCGCCGTTTGTTGTCTATTGTCTCCGGGTTTGAGGTCAAGATTCACTGCATTCATTTATCGAAGACACCCAGCAAGAGCTGGGATGAGGTCAAGATGGACTCCCTGAAGAATTATTTTGCCAGGGTACACCGGGGTGTTGAGGTGGAATGTCAACTGCTGGAGAGTGATGACGACATGACTGGGATAGAGTCTTTTGTAAAAGAGAAAGGCATCGAACTCTTCTCCATGGTAAACCGGAAGCGAGGGTTGCTTGCCCGTTTGTTCAATCCCGGCATTACACGCAAGCTGATCTATGAAGGCACGATTCCGCTCCTGATCTTCCGGGCCTGATATCCGCGGGGCGCTCACTTTTCAATAGCTAATAGCTCACAGCATTTTTACTTCCTGTTATAGCACCTAATGTGTTACTGCAAATACCAGTGGTCCGTTTCCGCTCACTTGATGGTCAGGCTCTCGTTGAGCCAGTTCAGGAGATAGTCAAAAACTTCTTCCTTGTGTTTTTCGTGCAGCAGTTCATGCCTTCCCGGGAAGATTTTTAAGGACAGGTTTTGAAAGTTCTGCTGGAAGTAGTTTTTGTGCAACTTTACGGCGTCTTTCCCAAAGCGCCCAACCGCGTCTTCCTTGCCTGACATAATGAGCACTGGCAGGGTCTTGCGATAGGTGATCAGCGATTCTGCTTTCCGTGTTGCAGCGATGCCTTTTAATATGGCCTTGAAAAAGCCGTTTGACAGGTAAAAGCCACAATAGGGGTCCTGTTGATAGGATACGACCTCGTGCCTCACCGATGAGATCCATTCATACATGGTGGGCCGTGGTTTGAAGTGCCTGTTAAAAGACCAATAAAACAGCCTGTTGAACCACTTGCTCTTGTGGTCATGGCCTTCAAACAGTACCTTGATCCGCACCAGGTTGAGCGACAGCAAAAGGCGGATGTGGGGCATAATGAAAGAGCCGGAAAGGATTAGTCCCTGAATATACACAGGGTATATGGTGGTAAAGTGTCTCGCCAGCATAGAGCCCATGGAGTGTCCAAAAATAAAGATCGGAATTATGGGTTGCTCCTTGCGAATATGGGTATACAGGGCGCGTACGTTTTCAAGCATGCATTCCCAGCCCCTCTGCCGTGCAATCAACCCTGTGTTTTCAGGGTCTCCTGCCGTCTTACCCTGTCCTGGATGATCAGAAATATAGACGCTGAATCCCCGGCTTGCCAGGAAATGGGCGAACTGCTCATATCGTCCGGTGTGTTCAGCCATGCCAGTAATGACCAGAACAATTCCCCTCGCTTGCTGTTGTTCCTGGTGGTAACCGGATACGTGAAACTGCTGATCACCGGGGCTGTTTAGGTAAAAACTATGTTCCTTTACGGGCTGGCTCTTCATATTCATGTGTTTTTTCCGACCTTTGTGCCGTTCTTAAAACATACCAAATATAATCAAATAAGCAGGATGCAGGAAGAAAAGCCCAATTTTGGCAAACAGCTGAATCCCTTTCAGCGCTTTTTGTTTACCCTGGCAGGCTTAGCCAGTTTCGGCCTGGGTTTTGTCGGTGTTTTTGTGCCCTTGTTGCCCACGGTTCCATTCCTGCTTTTGTCGGCCTATTGTTTTGCCAGGAGCTCCGAACGTTATTACCGTTGGTTGATCAACCACCGGTACTTTGGTGAACACATTCTGAATTATCGTGACCACCATGCCACCACAGCCCAGGTAAAAAGGGGGACCATCGCCCTGCTCTGGATCAGCATTGGCATTACTGCGGTATTTGCTGTCAGCCTCTGGTGGATCAGGCTTATGCTTCTGATCATTGCAGTCAGCGTGACCATACATGTGGCTTCGCTGAATACGGTAATGAAAAAAAAATAGGGCCCTCCATCTGAAGGGCCCTGTTCAACAGGTGTGTTTTGCATAAGTCACATGCTGTCAAACCACTGAAGACCAGCATGTGATTTGTAATCTATTCAGGCTTCACATATCCCTGCGTGATCTCTTCCGGTGTGGGCTCGCGGCGGCGCACGACTTCACCTTTGAAATGCAGATTCATACCAGCCAGTGGGTGGTTAAAATCCATTTTTACCTTGTCTTCCCCGATATCCATGACCTTGCCACGATGCGGGTTGCCCTCCTGGTCTTCCATGTTGATGATGTTTCCTTCTACGAGCAGGTCATCAGCCAGCTTGCCATCAATCACAAAAATGCTCTTTGGCAAGTCTACAATGGCTTTTTCGTTTACCTGTCCGTATGCCTGATCCGCCTGGATGGTAAACTCAAAGGATTCTTTTTCTTTCAAATCTTTTACGTTTTCCTCAAAACGCTGGTTCAGGCGCCCCACGCCAAATAAAAACTCAATGGGCTGATCTTTTTTTACCGTTTCCAGCACTTCTCCTTCAGGTCCTCCTTCGCGCAGCTCATAGGTGAGTGCAATAACTTTGGGATCGGTTTGCGTCATAATGTATGCTTGTTAGGTTTAAAAATGAACGGGATCATCCCATTTAATGGGAAAATCCCGAAACGATTTGATTTATCATGCGAAGGTATACAAAAATGATCTAAACTGCAAATAATCAATTGGTTTAATTTTTTAGCTTGTGTTTTTTTATTGTTTTCATGCATTTTGTCTTGTTGAAACATAAAAATTTTGTATTTTTGCGCTCCTGAAAACATAAAGTAGGCAGAATCATGGCAAAGAAATCGAAAGAAGCACGTCATCAGGTGATCCTGGAGTGCACAGAACATAAAAACAGCGGAAAGCCGGGTACATCAAGGTATGTCACTACCAAGAACAAAAAGAACACGCCCGATCGTCTGGAGATTAAAAAATACAACCCCATTCTTCGGAAAATGACCATTCATAAAGAAATCAAATAAAACTGAATTAGTATGGCCAAGAAAGTAGTTGCAACCCTGAAAACCGGAACAGGTAAAGGATTTGCCAAAGTCATCCGGATGCAAAAATCTGAAAAGTCAGGTGCATATGCCTTTGAAGAAGAAATTGTTGATGCTGAAAAGGTTAAGGAATATCTTGCACAGAAGAAATAATCCACAAAATGGATGATTCCTGCATGGTTTGGTGAATCTGCGCTTCATCGTCCCGAGCCTTGCAGGATCGAAATGAAACTTTTCAGATCTGCTCCAATACCCTTGGTGCAGGTCTGTTTTTTTTTATGGAAACTATCCATCTAAATCAAATGTTATGGGGCTGTTCGAAATTTTTTCAAAAAACAAGGAAGAAAAACTTGATCAAGGGTTGAATAAGACCCGCAGCAATTTTTTCTCTAAGCTGTCTAAAGCAGTTGCTGGCCGGTCAACGGTCGACGTGGAGGTGCTTGATGACCTCGAAGAAGTTCTGATCAGCTCAGATGTGGGTGTTGCCACGACCATCAAGATCATTGAGCGCATTGAGGAGCGGGTTGCCAGGGATAAATACCTGGGTACGGATGAGTTGAACCGGATCCTTCAGGAAGAAGTTACCGCCTTGTTGTATGAGAACGAAGCAAGTGATTTCACTAAGGTGATGTCTGAGAGCCAGGAGAGGCCATACGTGATCATGGTGGTTGGCGTGAATGGCGTTGGGAAGACCACGACCATCGGAAAGCTGGCACATCAATTCAAGACGGCAGGCAAAAAAGTGGTATTGGGGGCTGCCGATACTTTTCGGGCTGCGGCAGTGGATCAGTTGACTATTTGGTCAGAACGTGCCGGAGTTCCATTGGTAAGCCAGGGCATGGGTGCAGACCCTGCCTCTGTTTCCTATGAAACACTCGAGTACGCAAAGCGGGAGCACATGGACGTGGCCATCCTGGATACCGCTGGCAGGCTGCATAACAAGGTGAACCTGATGAATGAGCTCGGGAAAATCAAAAGGGTAATGCAAAAAGTCATTCCTGGCGCTCCACACGAAATTTTACTGATCCTCGATGGCTCGACCGGGCAGAATGCTTTTGAACAAGCCAGGCAGTTTACAGCAGTCACCGAGGTAAATGCACTTGCAATCACTAAACTGGATGGCACTGCTAAAGGAGGTGTGGTCATCGGGGTAAGTGACCAGTTCAGCGTGCCGGTGAAATATATTGGTGTAGGTGAGAAAATTGATGACCTGCAGATTTTTGACCGGGAAGCCTTCGTAAAAAAATTATTCCAGACTTGATTGCCTCTTGTGTATAAATTGAGGGCGCGCCTTTTATCCTGCATTATTCAAAGATCACAAAACAATTGGGTTATTTCAGGTAGTTGTTTTTATTGCCTCCAAAAAAATCATATACTGCAATTTCATTGTCTTTTATGCATAATGCAGGATTTAAACCTATGCGTACCAAGTCAAAAATGGTCTCCGTCCATGTCATCACCATGGGATGTTCCAAAAACGTGGTAGACTCGGAGAAATTCATGGGTCAACTTTCACCCGATCGTTTTGTGGTTACCCACGATCTTATGGCTCCTGCTGATGTCGTGGTGATCAATACCTGTGGATTCATTCAGGATGCTAAAGAAGAAAGCATCAACACCATACTCACATTGGTTGATGCAGTCAAAAGCGGACATATTGGCCAGGTTGTGGTGACTGGCTGTCTTTCTCAGCGTTATCGTGATGAGCTTAGCAAAGAAATACCTGAGGTGGCTGCCTGGTTTGGTGCCCGTGACCCTGAGGACTTATTGGCATGGCTTCATCAGGAGTATGATGCTGATAGCGCTGAGAGGGTGATGACCACGCCCATGCATTATGCTTACCTCAAGATTTCAGAAGGATGCGACCGCACCTGCTCTTTCTGCGCCATACCTGCGATCAGGGGAAATCATGTATCCGTTCCAGTCTCAACCTTGGTCAGGGAGGCCTCCCGGCTTGCTGAAAAAGGGGTTAAAGAGCTGATTCTGGTGGCACAGGATTTAAGCTATTACGGACTGGACATCAGCGGTCGCCCCGAACTTGCTCCCTTGTTACGTGATCTTTGCAAAGTTGAGGGGATTGAATGGGTCCGCTTGCATTATGCTTATCCCAATAAGTTTCCACTGGAAGCGCTTGACGTCATGCGCGAATCTCCTAAAATCTGCAACTACCTGGACATCCCCCTGCAGCACATCAATGAGGCTTTGCTGCGGTCGATGCGCCGTGGTCACGGTAAAGCCGAAACCCTTGCCCTGCTCAGGACGATGCGGGAAAAGGTGCCTGGAATTGCGATACGGACCACCCTGATGCTGGGCTATCCCGGAGAAAGCCCGGAGGCTTTTCAAGAGTTGCTGGCTTTTATTGATGAGATGCGGTTTGATCGGCTGGGCGTGTTTACCTACTCTCCCGAAGAAGATACCCGTGCCTATGCATTGGGTGATCCCATCCCGGAAGCGGAAAAACAACGCCGTGCAGAAGTCCTGATGGATAGGCAGGCTGTCATTTCGCAAGCGTTGAACAATAACAAGGTTGGCCGGCGCATGAAAGTAATTGTGGATCGCGATGAGCCGGAATACTATGTTGGTCGAACCGAGTATGACAGCCCCGAAGTCGATAACGAGGTGCTGATCAAAAAGACCCGTTTTCTGCGAATGGGTCAGTTTGTGGAGGTCTGTATAACTGGTGCCGGTGTGTTTGAATTGTATGCCACTCCCGTGGATCCGCCGGATGATTTTTGATCCCCAAATGTTTGTCTGATCCGCCCTGATGATTGCTTATAAATTGTGTAAACCCATTTCAGGACGGGTAAGCTTTTTCTGCGCAGCCCCCATGATGCGGCTACCTGCTTAGTATATGCTTCTTACCCCCGGTTCCCGGCTGCTTAAGTGCATTGGCACGGCACCCCATTCCCAATACCCTTAATTACATGGCTAATCCATCAGCAGTGCGTTAAATATCAGTTTGTTTGACACAGGTGTGGATCCCCTGAAGTTGGGGGCAAATGAAAAGAGGACTGCTTGTCCTTCTCCACGTTTCAGCCACACAATGGCCGGCTGGCGTTCCAACAGTTCTTCTTTTTCCGTGTATCCGCTTAATAACAGATCCTGGTCTTCTGGAAATTTTCCAATGACTCTTCTGTCCATGCCAAAGGTGGGTATCGATGTAGAGAACACCGGTGAACTTCTGTGAAAGACGCCGATTTGTTTTTGCATGCCCAGTGTGAGTGGATGATCTTCCTGCAGATTAATCTGAAGGAAGGATCCCGGGCTGTAAAACCCTTCTCCGGTAAGGCGGCTGGAAATATTCTGCACTGGAAAACGGAAGTTATCCTCTTCATTGCCAGGGTTCATCAGGCCAAAGAAAAGTTCGGTTGATCGTGCCCATGAAATGACATGACCGCCTTCTGCCATGAAGCGCAGCACGTTTTGCCAGCCTTCGCTGCCCATTCCCCTGATGTATTCCGGATTATAGAACGGGATGAAAACTTCACCACCGCGTGTGCTATGTCCATGCAGGATCTGATCCTTGGTGGCATCAGGAAAGATGATCACATCATACTGTGCAATGAGGTCTGTATCGATGAAGTCGACAGGGTTGAGTACTGTGAATGGTATTTCATATGAGTCAAAAAGCCATCTTGTCCAGCCGGCATCCATGTCGTGAAAGTTGGTTTCGCAAAGTGCGATTCGGGGCATACTCAGTGTTTCTGTACTTACATTGGGTCTTTCACTCAGGTAATACGGGGTGGTATAGAGGTCCTCTAACAGCGACTCTACGAAGCTGCGATTGTTTCTGTTTACTGGGATCAGGAAGCTTCCTTTTGGGACGGGTTGTTCGTTGTGGTACACCATGGCAGTGGTGCGAAGGACATCAAAGCCTTGTCCGAGTGTGGAAAAAGCAGCCTTGTAGCTGTGGTTGTTACTTGCCGGAAACAAAAGGTAGTTCAAATCATCGGGCAGCCCTCGATAAATTTGTAACTGTCCGACAGTCACTGCTGAAAACTGAATATCTTCGTTGTCATACATGCTGTTGATCTCATGGCTGATTATGCCACGGTGCAGAGGGAGTGACCATGAGGTGATATCATAGGGTCTGATCATTTCTCCGCCCGGAGTATATCTGCGTACCGGAAACTCCTGGTCTTCCAACACCTCTTTGATAAAAGCTCGAAAGGGTTGCGCAAGGGGAATGATAAAATCGCCCTCACTGATGAGCCTTCCTTCCATCACCGCGTCCTCATCCACCTGATATATCTGAATGCCGTGTCTTTCAAGAAGTTCGAGCAGGGCAAGCAGCTCGCCCTGATCGTGCTGTTCATATGGCAGCACATAAAAGAAGGGCGGTTCTGTAAGGCCTTTATTGATCTCGCGGCGGGCCATCTCATTGCGGAAATCCAGGATATCTTTCCGATGCAGTGAAGCTGTTTTTACCAGTGAATACACCGACTCCAACTCATAAGTAATGAGGTCTTCCAGAGTCCACCATCCCCCTGGCCAGGGTGCAGGAAAGTTGATGCTTTTCTTGTATTCAGACAAACCTTTTCCGAAAACCTGCAATTCATTCGCTTCAATGTATATGGGTGTGGCCAG
>PWNO01000290.1 GCA_003557765.1 Bacteroidales bacterium | reverse complement strand
TGCGGCTCGGCCTGCGCGGATTGAAGATGCCGTAGATTTTAGCAGATGCATCAGAAGCGGAGATCTTTCTTTTTGGTACTTTTTCTTTGGATGGTTGCCAAAGAAAAAGTACATCCAGGCAAGGTGGCAGAAAAAATAACTAAAGGTTATTGTTCTGAATGCTGCAACGCACAAAAAACCCTTCAAACTTCTTATTGCAATTGTTTGTGTTTGTGGATAGAGAAGAAGGCTTTTACCGCCTCTTGATCTGTTTTTACTGCATCTTCCAAAGGGCCTTCAAAAACCACTTTCCCCTGATCAAGAAAAACAATTTTGTTGGCAATTCTCATGATGCTTGACACTTCGTGTGTGACCATCACGATAGACATACCCAGTTTGTTTTTCAGATTAAGGATCAGTTGATCAAGTGACTCGAGCGAAATGGGGTCCAATCCTGCTCCCGGCTCATCGCAAAACAGCAACGGGGGATCCATTACAATCGCCCTCGCCAGTGCCGCACGCTTCAGCATACCCCCACTTAGCTGTGAGGGGTATAAGTGATATGCATGGGTCAGGTTTACGAGCCCAAGTTTCATGTATACGATCTCACGGATCAAGTCAGATGGCAGCTTTGTATGTTGCATCAGTGGAAGTGCAACATTTTCAGCAACTGTAAGAGAGTTGAGCAGTGCTCCGCTTTGGTAAAAAACACCCATTTGAAGGTAAAGCTCAACCTGTTCCACCTCCCGTAGTGTAGCCACATTCTTGCCCAAAACAGAAATCCGTCCGCCGGTAATGGGATAAATTCCAAGTAAATGCTTCAGCACCGTTGTTTTTCCTGATCCACTGCCACCAAGCAACACCGTTACTTCGCCTTTAAAAGCAGAAAATGAAACACCCGAAAGTATGATGCGATCCTCAAATGATGCATACAGATTTTCTACTTCTATGACCTTTTCTTTACTCATAAGACACGTTATTCCGATGCGCGCTAAATTTTATCACCTCTTATCAGGCATAAAAAATGACACCTAAAATACTATCAGCCAATATTACCAGTGTGATTGCTACCACAACAGCCTGGGTGGTAACCTTTCCGACCCCTTCAGCACCGCGTTCAACCCGAAACCCATAAAAACTACCGGTCAGCACAATGATCCCGGCATAAACCTGGCTTTTTACAAGTGCTGTATAAAGGTCTTTTGTAAGCATGATGTTTGCCATTCGATTTGTAAAGATCTCCGGACCGATATCCAGGTAATTCCATGCTGCAAGCGCCCCTCCGGTTATACCGGCTACGTTGGCAAATACAATAAGGAATGGTATTGTCAGCATACTGGCATAAAGTTTAGGGACTACCACAAATCGATTGGGGTTCAGCCCCATGGTTTTCAAGGCGTCCAGCTCTGCTGTTACCTTCATGGTAGCAATTTCTGCAGCAATGGCAGATGCACTGCGACCGGCAACCAGTATAGCCGTGATAAGCGGCCCCATTTGTCCCATGATGCTAAAAACCACCAGGTCAACCACAAAAATATTAGCACCAAAACTTCTTAACTGTCCGGAAGCCTGAAGGGCAATCACATAACCGATAACAAAAGAGAGAAAGATCACGATCAGGGAAGCATTGACACCAATCAGCACCGATTGGTTTACCACCTCCCCTTTCCTACGTGCCGCAGGCCTGAAAAGATCAGCAATTCCCCAGTAAAAAACGTTTGCTGTAAGCAAAAGAAAACCAAAAAGATAAGAAGAGAAAAAAAGATAAACCTGCTGTCCAAGTGTTTCAAAAATATTACTTTTCAGAGGCGGTTGTACATCCTGACTCTCTTCGGGATAGAACAATCGGATCTTGGCATTGACCTCTTTTGATGCTTCCGTGATTTCAACCAAAGTATTGGATTCCCGAAGCTTTTTTTCTATATAAAAGAGTGCCATTACACCTGCACTGTCAATTTCCTCAAGATCTGACAAGTCAAGAATCAGCTTATTAAGCTTTAAAGGCTTTATCACTTTCAAAACGTTATTTGCAAACCCACCGGCCTCCTCAAAAGTCAATGATTTATATAGGTAAAGGGTGTTTTTTACCATTCGGTATTCGATACCGTTATTATCAATGACCAAAAGGGAAGTGTCAGGTTTCTTACGCGGCATGACAAATGGATTTTTATGGAATTTCAACGCATTAATTCCCCAATTTTTTCATGGCAAGGTTCATAAAAGCAACCAATTCCTCAGAAAACATCTCACTTACTGCTGCTGCAAAAAGATTCAGGCTGTTCTCTTCCAGGGGACGGCTACGGTCGACCCTGTGATGAATAACAGGTGTTGCTGTTTCTGTTTCCAGCAATACAAATTCAACCATAAGTCTTGCTTCAAAAACCTCGTGCAAATGGTCTACCTCCAATTGATGTACTGTTGTTTTAAAAATATAGTCGGAAGGTTCTCGCAAACGACCTGTTGCGATTTCCCTGAAAAACCGGTGCTTTTCCAGGAAGTTTAATGTCATGTTTGTCAGGCTTAGCTCCGGGCGATGTGCCCATTCATTAAAGGAAAAATAGCGAATCTTGTGCGTGTCTTCCCTGATAGCTATCTGGTGTGAAGCATAAGGTGGGGCCACCTCAACTCTCCTGAGTTCGCACGATACATCAAGTGTCATTATTTCCATTCGAGTATCCTCAATGAGTGCTGCAGGCAATTCAAGGAGAAAAAAATTGTTTTGAACAGGCTTTGTGCTTCTGCATCCTGTAAACAACAATATGGCTAAAACTGGAATTATAATCAGTTTCTTCATAACCGATGGCTTTAATTAAGTTTTATTATAATTTTTGATTGAGGATCAATTCTCGTCCAGTAATTTGTCTGGTGCGCCATCTATGCGCGGCCGCCGCACCAGCGACGACGGGTTGGTACTGATTTTCCGAGATGCTTCATTTAGGTTACCTAGCGTTTCCTGCAGCAAGAGCAGGTTTTCTGTCAGACTTTCTGCGCCACGATCAATGTCATCTCCAATGCTAAGCAGCAATCTTTGTGTCTCGGTGGTGGCCACTGCCAGATTTTCAATAAGTTCATTCAGGTTGGTTTCCTTTAATGTTAAAGAAATATCCCTGAAGTTAGCGAGTATGTCACTTAGTGTATCTCCCTGCATGATATGGTTAAACCGGGTTATGGCAAGGTGAAACTCATCAGAGGTTTTATCCAGGTCGGTACTGATCTTATTGGCCATCATCATTGTTTGACGCAAATCTTCCCGGTTTTCCATGATCATCTCTTCAAGCTGGACTATTGACCTGTTTGCCTGATCGGCAAAGTCAGTGATTCGTTCAGCAGTTTCCCGGAAAACGGCCATATTTCCGGGTTCTGTAAAACTCTCCAGATTGATTAAAACCTGTTCTGCCCTGTAGGCAATCACCTCTGCCCTGCCGGTTATGTCTTCAGCGAGGGAAGAACCCTGACGGATATAGCTTCCGGGAGGAAGGAAATCAGCTTCCTGAGTACCGCCACGGATTTCAATGGTCTTTAATCCGGTAATACCCATAGCTACAATGTCAGCTACAGCATCTTCCTTTACTGGCGTATCCTCCTGAAGAGCAATCTCAACGATGATAGTATTAACATCGTCGGGAGCAATGCCAATGGCAGCTATGGAGCCTACATTGATCCCGAGAAATTTAACTGGACTGCCAACTTCCAGACCACTTACAGACACATCTCGATAAGCAATATAATAGGTATCTTTACGCTCAAAGAGAGCTTGAGCGGCATAGTGCACGATCAGCAACAACAGTAAAGACGTACTGACGAGGATAAACACCCCTAAACGCAGTTTTTGAGCTTTTTTCATGATGTAAATATACGAATAATACTTCAAAAATCAAAGTGAAGAATCAATCTGTTTTATTTAAAGATCGTCGCGGGAGAGCAGCTGTAATCCGCTGCTGGCATAGTAACCAAAACCATCAACATCATCAGTAAAAACATAATAGGCTTCCAGATCATCACGTGCTTCAACAAAAGCGATCGCTTCATCCAATCCCATCACCATAAATGCAGTAGCATAAGCATCTGCCGACATGGCATCAGCCGCAAAAACGGATGCGCTCATCAGGTTGTGCGTTACCGGATATCCGGTCTGCGGATCTATGGTGTGTGAGTATCTTTTCCCGTCATCTTCAATATACCTGCGATAATCACCTGATGTCGCCAGTCCCTGGTTGTATACTTCAACAAAATAGTGCCACTCCTGTTGTGCATCATAGTCTTTGGCAGGAATCTCCAGACCGATACGCCATTTTGACCCATCCGGCTTGCTGCCTCTGGCAATAAGGTCACCACCAATCTCCACCATATATGCAGTTATTCCAATGGATTCAAGATAATGGCCAATTACATCGGCGGCGTAGCCTTTTGCTATGGCATTAAAATCGAGTTGTACACGCTCATCTGTTTTTACAATACGTCCCTCAACAAGATCGACCTTTTCAAAACCAACAAACTGCATTAGGCTATCCACTATTTCTTCAGACATTAATGCCCTTTGGTCGACTCCAAAACCCCAGGCATTAACCAACGGAAGGATTGTTGCATCAAAAGCACCGTTAGTTTCTCTTGAAATCTCTTTAGATCTTTTAAATACGGTTTTAAAGTAGTCATCAACAAGAACCTGATCATTTCTGTTAACCTGCGACAATATGGATTGCGGATCATAAAAAGACATTGACCTGTTAAAGTCCCGGAAAATACTGTCTATCTGTTCCTGAAGCACCCTGGATTCCTCATCGTAATAAATAATTGAATAATAGGTTCCGAAAACAACGCCCCGGATAGTGACCATCTGGGGTCCCCTACCCGGGAACTGGCAGGCTGCCATAATCAGTAAAACCGATAACGTGAGAAGTGTTTTTTTCATTGTTTATTATTGTCGATTATATGTTGTTGCTTATATCTTTTACGTTTCCTGCGTCTTAGCGGTTTATTCTTTTTTATCACCGCAGAGACGCTAAGAACGCAAAGAAAAAATTAATTTGGTTCGTCCAACCTCTAACTTCCAACCTCTAACCTAAATCTTAACCTCAACCTACCAGAGGTTCGGTATGTACCGAAATATATGTGTCTTCGCCGTAACGCTGCCGGAGTTTTTTTTCAAGACATACTGTGATGTCATGTGCTTCTTCGATATTCAGATCTCGTTGAACGTTTATATGAAGGTCTATTGCAATATTGCTTCCAATTTTCCTTGTTTTCAGGTCATGAGGGTTATATACACCCTTCACATTGCGTGCAATTTCCAGAATTTCCTTTTCTTTTTTTTGCGGCAGGGATGTTTCTATAAGCTCCAGAAGGGCTTCACGAATGATACTGATGGCCACTTTGAAGATAAAAAAGCTTACAATCACAGCTGCGATAGGGTCAAGTATCACCCATTGTTGTCCGAGAAATATGGCACCTGCAATACCCAGCAGTGTCCCCAGCGATGAATACACATCACTTCTATGGTGCCATGCGTTGGCTTTCAGCACGGTGCTATCAATTCGCCTTCCCCATATAAGGGTATACCTGAACAAAACTTCTTTAACAACAATTGAGAAAAGTGCCGCATAAAGTGCGATCATACCGGGTCGTTTCAGTGGGCTATCACCAAAATGGCCAATAATTTTTGTTGCACCAGAATATAAGATGCCTGCCCCAACCAGGAAAAGGACTCCTCCAACAAAAGCGGCAGCAAGCGTTTCAACTTTTCCATGTCCATATTTGTGATTTCTGTCGCTGGGTTTGGAGGCCACTTTCAGGCTACCGGCAATCACCAGGTCAGTAATGATATCGGTGACGGAGTGGATTCCGTCGGCAACCATGGCGGCACTTCTTCCAAGTATACCGGCGATTAGCTTCAGGAGTGTCAGGATCAGGTTAGAGAAAAAACCGATCCAGATCACCTTTCCAGCCCTATCGAAACGTTTTATTGTCATCTCCCGCGAAATTATATAAAAAAGCCCTGCTGAACAGGGCTGTAAAATTAACCGCCAAAATCGTCAAGGTCAATATTTTCTTCAGGTACACCAAGATTATCGAGCATTGTGAGCACCGATTCATTCATAATTGGCGGCCCACAGAGGTAGTACTCCACCTCTTCCGGTTCGGGGTGCTCGCTAAGATAATTATCGAGCACAACCTGGTGTATGAAGCCGGTATACCCGTCCCAATTGTCTTCTGCCAAAGGTTCAGAGAGTGCAATATTAAAGTTAAAGTTTGGAAATTCCTTTTCGATCATGCGGAAGTCCTCTTCGTAGAACACCTCTCTCTTAGAGCGTGCTCCATACCAGTAAGATACTTTTCTTCCGGTTTTCAATGTGTGGAACAGATGGAAGATATGAGAACGTAAGGGTGCCATTCCGGCACCACCGCCGATGTAAACCATTTCCCGTTCGGTATCTTTAATGAAGAAATCGCCATAAGGCCCGGAAATTGTGACTTTGTCGCCAGGCTTGCGAGCGAAAATATACGAAGAGCAGATACCGGGATTCACATTCATGAATTTGTTTTTCTTCTTATCCCACGGTGGTGTGGCGATACGGATGTTCAGCTTGATGATGTTTCCTTCTGCCGGGTGATTTGCCATCGAATAGGCCCTGAAAATCGGTTCAGAGTTGACCATTTTAAGATCCCACATTTTCAGGTTATCCCAGTCTTCACGGAATTTCTTCTCCACTTCCATATCTTTGAATTCTACTTCACAAGGAGGCACATCGATTTGGATATATCCACCTGATTGGAAGTCAAGCTCCTCACCTTCAGGAAGCTTTACAACGAACTCTTTAATGAAGGTGGCAACATTTCTGTTGGAAATTACTTCACACTCCCATTTTTTGATTCCGAAGATCTCTTTCGGAACCCTGATGTCAAGGTCCTGCTTGACCTTTACCTGGCAACTCAGGCGCCACTTATCCTGGATCTCTTTTCGGGTAAAGTAGCCAACCTCCGTAGGTAAAATATCTCCGGCGCCATCAAGGATCTGGCATTTGCACATGGCGCAGGTGCCTCCACCTCCACAAGCACTGGGAAGATAGATTGATTCCTGGGAAAGGGTTGTCAGAAGTGTGTCTCCTGAATTGACTTCCATCTCCTTTTCATCGTTGATCCTGATCTTTACCGGTCCGGAAGGCACCAGTTTTGCCTTCGCATACAAAAGCACACTTACCAATGCCAGAATAAGTACCAGAAACATTGTAATGCTTAATGTGATTACCCAAATGGTTCCTGCTTCTAAGATTATCATGATCGATATTTTTCAAATTATATTCTAAAGTTCAATACCCATAAAGCTCATAAAGGCGATACCCATCAGTCCGGTGATGATGAATGTGATCCCCAGGCCTCTAAGTGGGGCAGGCACATTTGAGTACCTTATCTTTTCCCGTATCGCCGCAATGCCAACAATGGCCAGAAAAAAGCCAGTTCCACTACCCAATCCAAAAGAGGTGGCTTCTGCAAGATTGGCAAAATTTCGCTCTTGCATAAAAAGTGAGCCTCCCAGGATAGCGCAGTTCACGGCTATGAGCGGCAGAAAGATTCCAAGGGAGCTGTGCAATGTGGGGCTGGCTTTCTCAATGATCATCTCCACCAGCTGAACCATGGCGGCAATGGTAGCGATGAACATGATGAAAGTCAGAAAGCTGAGATCAACACCGGCAAACTGGGGTCCCAGCCACGCCAGTGCACCACGTCCAAGCACGAAATTCTCCAGAAGGTAATTGATCGGCACGGTGATGCCCAGCACGAAAATGACGGCTGCCCCGAGTCCTACGCTGGTGTTAACGGTTCGCGAAACAGCAAGGTAGGAACACATACCCAGGAAGTAGGCAAACACCATGTTGTCAATAAAGACAGATTTTACAAATATGTTGATTAATTCTTGCATCGGAATTAAGTTTTATGTTACAAACATCCAAATTGCTAACTGATATCAACCAGATCACGTTCTCTGGCACGATGTACCCAAATGATCACTCCAACAGTGATAAGTGCCATGGGAGGCAGGATCATGAATCCGTTGTTTTCGTATCCAAAATCATAAAAAGCATTGGGTATCACCTGGTATCCAAAGAGGCTTCCCGAGCCAAGCAACTCACGGAAGAATCCAACGGCGAGCAGCACCCAGGCATAACCGGCTGCATTCCCCACACCATCAAGAAAGGATGGCCAGGGTTTGTTATTAAGAGCAAAGGCTTCAAGCCTTCCCATGATGATACAGTTAGTAATGATCAAGCCGACAAACACAGACAGTTGGCGACTTACATCATAAACAAAAGCCTTAAGTATCTGGTCAACCAGAATAACAAGTGCTGCAATCACCGTAAGCTGCACGATGATTCGAATGCGTGGTGGGATCCCTTTTCGCAGGAGGGAGATGATCAGGTTTGCCGAGCCCATTACGGCTACCACAGAAATGGCCATAACAAGCGATGTCTTCATCTGCACCGTGATGGCCAATACCGAACATATCCCAAGCACCTGAACTGTAATAGGGTTGTCCTTATTTAACGGATTGCTCAACAATTTCTGGTTCTTCTTTGAGAACAATGGTTCTTTCTGTGTGTTGTTATTTATTGTTTCGCTCATGATGTCCTGATTTTTTCAAAGTAAGATTGATAAAGTTTCAGCCCGTCGCGCAGCATATTGGTCACACCATTTGAGGTAATTGTTCCACCGCTGATTCCGTCTACAGCATGCGGATCATCTGGTGCAGCCCTTCCTTTGATAACCCTTACAGGTCTGAAGTTGCCTGCTTCATCAAAGATCCGTTTTCCAGGAAACTTCAGACCT
>PWNO01000289.1 GCA_003557765.1 Bacteroidales bacterium | reverse complement strand
GGAGGGTACACTACAGTTTCGAAGTTGTCATATGATGCAGTTTTGGAAATCATACGTTTTGCCGTAAATACACCGGACAAAGTTAGTGAAAGGCTAGCCCAAACAACAATAAATGATGGCTATAATAGTTATCTAAAAGCTTATTCCATTGCACGCAACTACTTGTCAACAGGTGAACTGTCAGAACAAGATGCACTGGTATTTTTATGTAATAGATGGGATTTTTTAAAGCTGGGTGTAGCCAGACAACTGTATAATCAAAGCAGGCAATCTTATGATGACTTAGATGAGCAAATTAAAGAGGATGTCGTAATGCAACTCATACAACATTTTGAACGACACCACATATCAACTTTAGACATCAATCAAACCCTGCCGATCATTGCAGTGGCCTCTTTTTTTGATGACTTGATTCAGATACTGAAAAGCAAAAAAGTTGGACTAGCGGACTATCCTCCATATTTGCATTACATTAAAAACATGGAAGCACTTAATGCTATAAAACTAAATGAGATGCATCGGTTGGGATATGCTTCTTGTGATGTAGCTGAATCAAAAACCACAGGCACCTTCACCGACCCCCGTGACGGACAGACGTACAGATGGGTGAGGATTGGTGATCAGGTTTGGATGGCGGAGAATTTAAGGTATTTTCCATCGGTTTCCGGGTCGGGTGGAGGATCAGCAACGAGACCGTATTTTTATGTTTATGGATATGAAGGTACCAGTGTTCAAGCTGCAGAGGCCACGGATAATTATCAGAACTATGGGGCGTTGTACAATTGGCCCGCTGCCTTGAATGCCTGCCCGCTGGGATGGCATTTGCCCAGCGATACCGAGTGGACACAGTTGGTTGATTATGTGGTTGCACAAGGATATTCAAATCGCGAAAAAAACACCAATGGTGCAGGCAATGCACTTAAATCCTGCCGCCAAGTTGGTTCATCTTTGAGTGGCGAGTGCGATACTTATGAACATCCCCGCTGGAGCTCACACGACATACATAAAGGTTTTGATGCATTTGGGTTTTCAGCCTTACCTGGTGGACACCGAATAGAAATTTCCGGTGGGGAGTTCAGCGGGATAGGAAGGGTTGGCTTTTGGTGGTCTTCTACACCTGTCACATTTAAGAATAAGCTCGCTTTGCCTCGTGGCATATTCCAAAACTATGGCGATGTGTTTAGGGATTTCAATTATGATAGATCACGTGGGTTTAGCGTACGGTGCATCCGGGATTAGCTGAGCACTGAGGATGAATAGGGGCACAAAAGGGGCATTGTCATTAACAACCTAAGAGCACTCGCTACGGCGGGTGCTTTTTTTTAGACCTCTTAGGAGATAGGTGGGGTTTGTGATGGAGGATTGTTTGGCAAGTTATCTCATCAATTGTTTGCTCTTTTGTTTGCTCAACAAAAAATAAGCCACCTAC
This sequence comes from Bacteroidales bacterium, assembly GCA_003557765.1. The sequence goes on along the minus strand of PWNO01000289.1, from coordinate 7,414 downwards.
AATCTCATCGTAAGTGGCTGATTCTCTTGCTCCCCCTCCTGGACTCGAACCAGGGACCCTCTGATTAACAGTCAGATGCTCTAACCAACTGAGCTAAGGAGGAATACGTCTTTGCAAAAAACCTTGCGCGGTTTTGCGGTGCAAAAATAATAAAAATATGATCATCCCAAAATCCTTTTTGTGAATTTTTATGCCAAAAGCATATAAAACAAACCTGAAACAAGCACCAACATGCATTATTTTTCCTAATTTTGCAGCGAAAACAACAAGCCCGGATTACTCGTGATGCACCACACGGCCAAATCTTTCTTCAAAAACATCCTGCATCGTTACCGGAAGCCCGGAATGCCCGGCAACCTGATCTTCCTGCTGGCAGCCGTCGGACTGCTCAGCCTTGCCGTGCACAGCGGATACGTCACTGAACACACGCCAGTAGCATCCGAAAAACAACCAGTCGAAACCTTGTCGCGCTTCTCTGACGATGATCTGCAATTTTATCAGGACACCATCACCCAGCTGCTTTTGCAACACCGCTTCAACGGAAACGTACTCCTGGCACGCGACGGGGAGATCATTTTCAGCCGCAGCTTTGGCTTCGCCGACTTCCGCAACCACACGCCTTTGCAACCCGATACGCCCTTCCAGCTGGCCAGCATCAGCAAAACCTTCACCGCAGCCGCCGTACTCATCCTCCACCACGAAGGGATGCTCGACATCGACGACCACGCCCATAAACACATCCCCGAATTCCCCTGGGACAACATCACCATAAGACACCTGCTGAACCACACCTCCGGCGTCCAGAACTACATGTGGCTGGTAGAACGCTACTGGAAGGATGAACGTAAGCCCAACAACGAAGACATGCTGCAGCTCTTCATTGATCACCCGCGGCACCTTGACTTCTGGCCGGGCACCCGTTTTGCCTATTCCAACACGGGTTACGGTTTCCTGGGACTGCTGATTGAAAGAGTGAGCAGACAAAGCTATGCCAGCTTTCTACATGAGCGGATCTTTAAACCGCTAAACATGGACAATAGCTTTGTTTACGATCCCAACAGCTCAGAGATGATGACTGCCGACCGCGCTTTTGGCTTCAGGCCATGGCGACGCACACACCTGCTCATACCCGATGTGCGGCACGATGGCGTGATGGGCGACAAAGGCATCTACGCCAGCACATACGACCTCTACACCTGGGACCAGGCCATGACCAACGGCAAAATCCTGCCGGAAGAGCTTTGGGAAAAAGCCTTCGACTACACCACACTGCACAATGGTCGCCAGGTGCGGTACGGCATGGGATGGCGCCTGCAAAACTTCATGGATAGTCACGTAGTGCACCACCCCGGCCGATGGAACGGCTTCCGTACTTCCATGAAACGCTTTGTCGACAAAGACGCAACCCTGATCCTGCTCAACAACACCAACAGAAACATCACCCACCTGGTGCAAAGCTTACAACATATCCTCTTCCTGGAAGAAATTCGGGGGCAAGATGAAAAGCCACCAGATGAAGATCCCAGAGAATACCGTGTTATGGGTGGATAAAGTTGAGGTTGAGAAGTTAAGGACTTGCCGGGTTAAGGGGTTATTGGTTTTGATGCCAGCAGCTAAAGCACTTGGGCTGTCCGAAGTTGCCAGGGGTGTTTTTGTAAATCAGGGTGAAGACATCGCAAACCCAAACCATTAGACATTTCGTCCTTTTGACATTTAGCCCTTCATTATGCAAATCAAGATCGTCAATCATTCCGATAACCCCCTGCCGGCTTATGAGACGGCATTTTCGGCGGGTATGGACATCCGGGCCATGTTACCTGCCGACCTGGTGTTGCACCCACTCGAACGCGCACTGGTGCACACCGGTCTACATATCGAACTGCCGGAAAGCCATGAAGCGCAGGTGCGGCCGCGCAGCGGACTGGCAGCAAAGCACGGCATCACCGTACTTAATGCGCCGGGAACCATCGACGCCGACTACCGCGGGGAGATCAAGGTCATCCTGGTCAACCTGTCTAACGAAAGCTATACCATCAAACATGGCGACCGGATCGCACAGATGGTCATCTCCAAACACGAGCGCGCAACATGGCAGCTGAGCAACAACCTCAACGAAACAGCCCGCGGTGAGGGCGGGTTTGGCCATACTGGCGTATAGGCAGGTATGGTTTTTGATGCAGGAATTTCCTGTGAAGACATTATTCATCACGGCAGCAACGAAAGACCAGTGAAGACCCCGAAATTTTGACCTTTCGGGACTGCAGCTTTTTCACCTGTTGTCTTTTTGACATCACATTCAATTCATCCGGGGATTACAACGCCCGGCTCAGACAAACGCTTATGACAAAAATCATCCGCATACACATATGGCTCCTGCTGGCCCTGCTGGTCAGTGCCTGCGGAGCCACCCGCGAGGCCACGGAAAGCCCGGATAACGACGGGCGGGAAGCGGTCGTCGTGGAAGATTTCCCTGAGGTATCGCAGGAAGAACAGCTGAAAAGCACCGCCATGCTGATCGAAGGCATCCAACAGAAGCTGCTGGGCAACCCGAAGCGTGCGGTCACCCTGTTCCTCGACGCCAAAGAGATAGATCCGCGCAATGATGCAGCGTACTACGAACTGGCCCGACTGCACACGAGAAACGATGAACTCGAAGAAGCCAGGAATCTTGCACGCATCGCCATTGCGCTGGATCCGCAAAACACAGATTATCAGCTGCTTTTGGCCGACATCCACATCCTGGGAGATGACTTTTCGGGGGCCGTTGAGGTTTACCGGCAGTTGGCCGAACAGCATCCTGAAAACATCCGGCTGCAGCGTAACCTGGTGAGTGCCTACCGGCACAAAGACCAGTATGACAAAGCCCTGGAAGTGTTGCGACACATTGAGTCAATCAGGGGTGTATCAGAAGAAACCGGTATGCAGAAGCTTGAAATCCTGATCCGCCAAGGCGATTACCACACAGCCATTGAAGAGGCCAGTGTGCTTGCCGAGCTTTACCCCGACCAACCCGCATTTATTGAGGTGCTTGGCGACCTCTACATGGAAACCGGGCAAGAAGAGCAAGCCAGGGACACTTACCTTGAGATGCTCGAACGCGACCCGGGAAGTTACATGGCCCGCCTTTTGCTGGCCGACTACTACCATGAGCAGAACAAGCCTGAAGAGGCATTTGAACAACTCAAACACGCCTTCCACTCTCCGCAGCTGGAACTGGAAGGGAAGGGCCGCATCATCTTCTCTTATATGCGCTGGGGCGAAGAAGATCCCGAATTCATGGAGCAGGCAATCGAGCTGTCTGAGATCATGATTGAAATACACCCCAGGGAGGCAGAGGCCTGGCTCATATACGGAGACATCCTCAACCAGGCTGGCAAACAAGAGGAGGCCCGCGAAAAGTACCTGCAAGGTGTGCGATTGGACCCCTCCAGCGTATCCGTATGGCAGCAGATCCTGAGCCTTGACCTCCAGCTTGGTGACTTTGAAGCCATGCTGGACCACTCCGACCAGGCGCTCGAATACTTTTTTGAACAGCCCATCCTCTTCCTCTTCAACGGGTTGGCGAACATGCAGCTGGAAGAATACGAAGCGGCAGCCTCTTCGCTGGAATACGGACTGGCGATGACTGTGGACGACGATGAGCTGTATGAAGACTTTATCACCATGCTCGCTGACGTCTATTATTTTCTGGGAGCACACGAGGAGGCTGACCGCCACTATGAAAAGGCCCTCGAAATAAATCCTGACAACGCCACTGCACTGAACAACTATAGCTACCACCTTGCCGAACGCAGTGAGCGACTGGATGAAGCCCTGGAAATGTCGGCACGTTCGCTTGACATGGAGCCCAACAACGCGGCCTTCCTTGACACTTATGGCTGGATTCTGTATCAGAAAGGGAACTATGAAGAGGCCCGGAAGTGGATCGGAGAGGCCCTCGAAGCCTCCGACGAACCCAATGGCACCATCCTCGAACACTATGGTGACGTGCTTTACAAGCTGGGCAACAAGAAGGAAGCCCTGGAATACTGGCAGCAAGCCAAAGAAACCGGCAACGGCTCAGAAATGCTTCATAAGAAAATCCAGGATGGCACGTTGTATGAATAAGACGTGCCATGAACATATAACAGTTAAGCGAACAATCATCAATGAGAATCAATCCCATCAGGCTTCCTTTGTTGTTGCTCCTCCTGACCCTAATGTCTTGCAGCGCCCTGCACGAAGTGGTCACGCCAGAGGTAGATGAAGAGGTGATTGCCGTATCCGAAACCCTCTCAGCCATGCAGGAGCGGCAGGCTTCCTTCGATTTCTTCGCTTCCCGCTTTAGCGGCAGCGCCAATATCAACAACACCCATTACGACATCAGCGGTACCATACGGATCAGGAAAGATTCTGCCATCTACCTGTCGCTTTCTCCTTTTCTGGGCATTGAGATGGCCCGGGTGCTGATCACCCCGGAGGAGGTCCTCTTCCTCAACAGGCTGGAGGGCACCTATTACCAGGGCGACATGGACAGGCTCAACCGGATGTTCAACACCAATATCGACTTCCATATGCTTCAGGCCATCCTGGTAGGCAATGATTTTTCACATTTCACCTCAGACCGTTTTTCGGTTTCCCGGGATAAAGACAGGCTGTTGCTCCGTAACCCGGAACGCTATCCCATCACCGGTGCTGCACTGGGCCTCCCCTTTCAGCAAAATATCTGGCTCGACCAGGACTCTTATCTCATACAGGAAAACCTGATCTATGAGCCCCGCAAACAGCAAAGTATCCGCGCAAAATATGGTCGCTACAACCGGATCGGCCAACAAGAGCTGCCCGGAGAGGTAAGCCTTGTAATCACCGACCCTGGCAACCGGGTTGAGTTGATTATGAGCTATCGACGGACATCCATCGATGAACCACAGCCAATGGATGTCAACATCCCGGAACGCTACCAACGAATGGAGTAAAATGGTCGCGGACTGGTCAGATCAGACACCGGGGTGTCTTTGGACAGGCCCGGGTGATTGCATAAATATCCCAATTGAAAGACGGCTTATGGCATGTTGACCTTTCGACATTTTCATTTTGACAAAATTTTACATATGAAGGCAGTTTTTTGTTCTATCCTGGGATGTTTCTTATTGATGACATGTTGGGTTGGCATATATGCGCAGACGCGTGACGAGCTGGAGCAGGAGAAGCAAAAGCTGGAGCAGGAGATCCGCCTTACAAGTCGCATGTTGCGTGAGGCCCGCGAGACTGCGGAAGAAGGTGTTGGCCAGTTAAACATCCTCAACAGCCAGATCAACCGGCGACAGGAACTGCTCGGCACGATTCAGCACGAAGTCCGTATGATCAACCGGCGGATTGCTACCCTCGGGCGTTCCATTGAAGAGTTGGAAAAAGACCTTGAAGAACTCAAAGCATCCTATGCCCGCATGATTCGTCATGCTGCACGCAACCGCGATGCCAACCAACGCCTGATGTTCATCTTTTCGTCCAGTGATTTCAACCAGGCCTATCTGCGCCTGCGCTATATCCAGCAATATGGCCGCCACAGGCGCAATCAGGCGGACAGCATTCAGAAAACCCAGGCGAGTCTTGAAGAGCAGATTGTCTCCCTTGAGGCGGAGCGCGAGCGGCAGCAGGAGCTCTTGCATCGCCAGCGTGATGAGGTACGTGCGCTTGCCCGGGAGCAGAGCGAACAGGAGCAGTCCGTAGAGCGACTGAGGAGCCGCGAAGAAGAACTCCGGAGCCAATTGGCGCAACAGGAACGGGAGGCACAGGCCCTGCAGGATGAGATCCGGCGGGTAATCGCTGAAGAACGACGACGTGCACAAGAAAGGGCCCAGGCAGAAGGCCGGGAGACAACAGACATGTTTGCCATGACCCCGGAAGAACGATTGATATCCGAAAACTTCGCCGACAACCGCGGAAAACTCCCCTGGCCGGTAGCACGCGGAGTGATCACCAGCAATTTCGGTCAGCAGGCACACCCCGTGCTGCCGGGTATCCAGATATCCAACAATGGGATAGACATCAGCACCGCCCAAGGCGAACCAGTGCGCGCCATCTTTGAAGGCACCGTGTCGAGAGTGATCTCCGTACCCGGCGGCTACTACGCGGTGATTATCCGTCACGGCGAATACCTGAGCGTCTATTCCAACCTTTCTGACGTATTCGTCCGTAACGGACAATCCGTCGACATACGCCACGAAATCGGCATAGTCGGCACAAATCGCCGCGAAGCCAAAACCACCCTGCACCTGGAGATATGGAAGGGCAATGACAAGCAAAACCCGGCAGCATGGATCGCACGAGGGGGTTGACAGATTAGAAAAAATGCGTAGGTTTGTAGTTGAAAAAAAACGAGACACCCGTCGCATGGTGCGATGCGGATACTATGCTGCTGAGGCCATTTAGAAATAACACAAAAAAACATACTCCCATGACACACACCCTCTTATTTTCTCCGGGACCAACGGAGATCATCCTGATCATTCTGGCTTTGCTGCTGTTGTTCGGCGGCAGAAAGATCCCCGAGCTCATTCGCGGACTGGGCAAAGGCATGAAAGAATTCAAGAGTGCACAGAAGGAGGATGACGATGATGAAAAACCATCGGACGACAAGCCAGCCAAAGGGAATTAAAAAGAGGATTAAACCGTTGCGGTTGCCGGTTACCCTTGTGATGGCCACAATCCTTTCGTTCACTACCCTGTTGACTTCTTTTGCACAGACGCTCCCACCCCCAGAAGGAAAATCGGAGCAGACAGAGACAAGGCTGTCTATTGCCCCGGACGATCCCGTGGTGGCCATGCTCGACAGCCTGGCCAACCTCAAAGTGTTTGCCGCCCTGGAAAGGCATGCAGACACCACAATCATCCGAAAGCACAACTACCCGGCTGGCTTTGTGCCCGCCTTTTCTGATTCCGTATATGCCCACCGCCTGGGCAGGATGGACGCCTATTCACCTTTTGACTTCGTGTACAACAGCCACGTGAAGACCTTCATAGATCTCTACGCACGACACCGAAGGGAGCTCACTGAACGCATGCTCGGACTTGGCAAACTCTACTTCCCGATGTTTGAGGAGCAACTCGACCGTCATGATGTGCCGCTTGAGATGAAGTACCTGGCCGTGGTGGAGTCTGCGCTGAACCCTACCGCCCGATCCCGGGTCGGCGCCACAGGGCTATGGCAGTTTATGTACCATACCGGCCGGCTATACGGCCTGGAAGTAAACAGCTATGTGGACCACCGGTTGGACCCATTGCAGTCGACTATTGCCGCAGCAGAATACCTAAGCGACCTGTATGACATCTACGGAGACTGGTCGCTGGCGATTGCTGCTTACAATGCCGGCCCGGGTACAGTCAACAGGGCGATCAGGCGAGGTGGTGGGGTAAACGACTTCTGGCTTATCCG
>PWNO01000118.1 GCA_003557765.1 Bacteroidales bacterium | reverse complement strand
GGGGAGCAGATTCTACCGGTATGTCTACCGTCCCTGAGGTAATCGTGGCACGCCATTCCGGCATGCGTTGCTTTGGCATTTCTGTAATCACCAACTTGACAGAACCTTCAGAAATGGACAAACCCACCACCCACGAAGGTGTTCAGGAGGCAGCAGGCCTGGCAGCAAAGAAAATGACGGTGATCTTTAAGGGGTTGATAGAAGGGTTGTAACCCAGTTTGTTTTTTGTTTTCTGTCTGTCATTCACGTTTGCATATTTTTCCTTTGTTTGAGACGCAATCCCGATCAAGCAAAGGCAAAAAGCTACGGCTGAGACGCGCCGACCTGGCGCGTCTTTACAGACCGCGATTTGTTCTAAAACATAAACGCGCCACAGGGCGCGTTTATACACCAAATCCTTATTCATGATTATGAATCCGGCGCACATTTGATCATTTAAAACCGTTGGATCGGTATCGCAGCAAAGCGATAGAATAAGGAATTAGGATGGATTTAAAATCAGAAAAGCAAATAAATTTGTAATACCGCGCCCGCGGCGTGGTAAAAACCCTAAGCAACGACCATCGTAGAGACGCGCGCGCCAGCGCGTCTCACAACCCCCGGCGCGCCTCAGGGGATTGGGTCGCAAATCCATGCCAGCTGGGACAAACAATTCCACGCAAAAATGTCATTAGTAACAAAGTTTCGCGAAGTGAAGGATCTATCAGCTTCCCCAGAGATTCTTCGGTAACGCTTATTTCAATCTTAACCTTAACCCTAATTAAAGGTGTACCGGCTGGCGGTGATCGTTCGGTCGCCGGAAGACATCATGTGCGCAGGTCTTTCTTCGTATTCAACAAATTCAGGGATTCCGGAATAATCGTTCTCAAGAATATGAAGGATCACCTCCTGATCCGGGATGGAATAAATACAGAAGGATACACCCTCTTCAGGTGGCCCCTGCAGCTGGAGCATGTACCATGATGTTTCTCCCATCGGTCTCAGGGTTATTCGTTCCTTGTCAACGATTTGTACAGATGGTGTGTGTTCGCCCGAATATATATATAGGTTCAGATGAGAGGTTTCTTTTTGTGTGCGGAGATACAATGAAATCTTTCGCTCACCATTAGTGATGCTATCTGCAAGTAAATTGACCTCTGAAGATTGCAATGGTGGATAATGGTGGGCTTTCACAACAACTCTTCCATCATTGGCCGGATAAAATCTGTTCAATGGAATCGTGTCTGTGGCCTCCGACAGAAACTGTGATGTCCAGCTATCCTGACTTCCCATCCAGAAAACCTCTCCCGAGGAAGCATCTGTAGCATAGATAACATGGTTTTGTTTCCTATGCCTTTCGTCGTAATCAAAACAGGGTGCCTTAAAAAGAAGAAAAAACAAGCCCGTGAGGAATAAAACACCGGGAATCAGCCAGGGTTTTGATCGTGTAATAAGGTATAGGAAAGGCGTCAACAGTCCCAGCGTCAAGCCGGCAACCACCATGGTAACCGGGGTCAGCTCCGGTCCCATGGCTTCAATAAACAGTTTCAAGATTACAGGAAACCAGGTTAAAAGTGGAGCTGAGAAAAGCAAAAAGACAATAAGATATAACGGCTTTACTACAACCATCTTTTTCTTGAACACAGAAAGTCCGAACGGAACAAGAGCAAAAACCACTGGCCAAACAAACAGATAGCTGGCACCCGGCAATAAGAAAGAAACAACAAGTGTAAGTATTATCCAAACGATTATGGCAGCCGCCCAGAAATCAATTGTATTTGTTGGTTTTCGGTGTGCCCATGATATCCAACCTGCCAGCACCAAAACGATCACAGATTTTAGGACGATACCGTCGCCACCGGCCCAGATCAGGAGAATGAGCCAGGAAAAAAGATAGGATAAATGCCATTTTTTAACACCGCTGTTGATCATGTGGAAAAAAGCCACAGAAAAGGAGATGGAAATAAGTGAAAACCATAATAAGATTGATAACTGGTTATACTGTAGCAACCTGAAGTCTCCACCGGAATAGCTTGACTTAAGGATCTCTAAAACAGCATCGAAAGCCCAGTAAATTATGAGCAGATGGATGGAAAAAGAGATCACGCTAAACAAAAACCTTTGAAGGTTGATTGTTTTGTTGTGTATCCCTTTTATTAGGAGCAGTATTGCTGCCAATGCTGCTATGACAGCAATCACAGGCACCCAACTGTATGGATAGTGTACAAAACCGTATCCGATGGTATTGAAGTAAACAGCGTTTTGACTGGCATTCGGTTCAAAATTCACATTGCCAAAATGGAATAATAATGCGGCCAGGTATGAACCATGATGCTGGATGGAGCGCAAATCGGTGTTTTCGATATTATCACCGGCTGTATGATAATCAAAGCTGTTGCCAATATATGCAAAGTTCAGTCCCTGGTAACCGTCGTATTTGAAGACATTGTAATCGGTGGCAGTCCCTATACGCATATAAACTTCCACGGATAAGGAGTTTCCGACAGGATAAGGTACCGTTCGGGCAAAATCCCTGATGATGTTCAGGTTGTTTTCACCGGTTTCGAACATGATGCTCTGACCGGATGTCCCCATTGCTTCAAGGTTTATGATCAGATCTATGTTTTCAGCCCACGGGTGTTGTTCCTTAAAGGCCTGTGCCCCCAGCAAGCCATATTCCTCACCATCAGGAAAGAAAAATATCAGGTTATTCTTCATGGGAGGATGGTGTTTGAGCATCCTGAGCACTTCCAGCATGGTCACCACGGCGGCGCCATTGTCGGAAGCCCCGGGAGCGTTGATCACCGTATCATAATGACCCATGATCAGGATGGTTTGGTCGCCCTGCGTTCCTGGTATCTTCAACAACAGGTTGTTGAGGTATGCAATCCGCTTAAATAAATAATAAGAGGCAAAAAAAGTTGTAGCATGTACTTCCGGTTCGTAACCCATTTTTTCAAGATGGGTGCGAATATAACTGAAAACCTCCTCGTTGGCCTTGCTCCCGCTGGGATTTGGGATGGAGGCAATTGGGGGAAGGTGCATGGCCGCTCGCTCTGCAGAAAAAACATCTGGAGGCGCTTCAGAAGAAATCACAGCAGGGGGCTGGTTGATTCTTAGATTAATGAAGATGATCAGCGTGATTGCTATCGTGACCAGAATGGCCGTAAGCAATGCATCACGGTTCAAAATTTTGTTTTGTTTTGCTGATGTCATGATTGGATGGATTTGTGTTACCTTGCTTGTTTAAGTTTTTCCACATCCTCGCGCAAACGGTTTACCTGTTGCGCAAGAACGGTATTGCTGAACCCCTCTTCGGGCATTTCACTGCTTATGTAATTGATGAATTTCCAGACCTCACGGACATCGTTCACATGCACTTCGTAGGGTTCATAAGCGGGATTCAGTGAATGCAGCATGAGTGTGCCATTTTTCCTGATCCGGTTCTCCACCACCTTAAAAACCACTCCGTCGTTAAGGGTGTGGATCACATAGGCATGGCGGTTGCGGATCAGGTTCCAGTTCTGCAAAAATTCACAGGTTACCCAGGAACCGTCTGGGATGGGCAACATGCTATCGCCAGAGATCTGAAAACTCCGGTATTTTTTTTGCTTTGACAAGAAAGGCATCTGGAATGTTGGTAGCACTTTGATGAATTCAGGATCGGCAAAACCGGTGCGATAACCCGCCTTGGCCTTCTCCGATACCAGCTCAATATTCTCTTCATTGTCGCGATCCACGGTTGTAGCCAGCACGCGAAGCTTACTGCCCGTGAGAAAGACATCGTAACCGCGCTCCAGCTGCGACAACTGGCTCTCTGCCAGCGACGACAGATCGGTTTTAACCAAAGTGTCAATGGAGACATTGAAATAGCCCGAAAAGGCCGCCAGCGTCTCCAGCCCCGGCTGGGCCACCCCATTCTCATAACCGCTCAACGTGGAACGTTTTAACCCCAACGCAAAAGCCACATCATCCTGTGTTCGCCCCCGCCGCTTACGCAAAAGCTTGATGTTTTTTCCAAAATAACTCATTTGGGATAATTATTAATTGTTAATTATTAATTGTTAATTGTTAATTGTTAATTTTTGATTGTTAGTATAAGCTTCTAAACTCCTAAACTCTAAACCCTCAACATAGTTCGGCACACAGGTCAAGCCCTGTGTTACACGTGGATAATCCATGATTTGATCTAAACAACTAAACAACTAAACTTCTAAACATTTTTGACTATATTATAACCAGTTTTTTGATCATTTTTTAATCAAAGATACATATTTTTTTGAAAAACAAAAGCTTTTTTTAAAAAATGCAGCACGATACTCGCCATATTGTTCATCTGGACCAGGATACCTTTTTTGTATCGGTGGAGCGTTTGCGCAACAGCAGCCTGATTGGAAAGCCTGTGATTGTCGGGGGGATGGGCGACAGGGGGGTTGTGTCAAGCTGCAGCTATGAAGCCCGGCAGTTCGGGGTTCACTCGGCCATGCCAATGAGGATGGCCAGACAACTCTGCAGCGAAGCCATCTGCATACGTGGAGACATGGACCTGTACAGTAAATATTCCCGCATGGTAACAGACATCATTGCCGACAGGGCTCCCTTGTTTGAAAAAACATCCATCGATGAGCACTATATCGACATCACCGGGATGGACAGGTTTTTCGGATGCCACAAGTGGGCTTCGGAGTTGCGCGGATACATCATCAGGGAAACAGGACTGCCAATTTCCATGGGCTTGTCGCTCAACAAAACGGTATCGAAGATCGCCACGGGGGAGGCCAAACCGATGGGACAACTGCACATTGACGCACCCGTTGTCATGGATTTCCTCGACCCGCTGTCGATCCGCAAAATTCCAATGATCGGTCCAAAAACCTATCACAGCCTGCGCAACATGGGGATCGCCACGATCAAAACACTGCGCAGCATTCCACCCGAACTGCTGATACAGATGATGGGGAAAAACGGAAGGGAGATCTGGCAACGTGCCAATGGTATCGACCATACGCCCGTACAGGCCTGGAGCGAGCACAAGTCGATCAGCAGTGAAACAACTTTTGAAAAAGACACCATAAATATCAATCAGATCAATGGCCTGCTGATAAGGATATGTGAACAACTGGCGTTCAGGCTCCGAAAACACCAGCAGCTCACCGGATGTATCAGTATCAAGATACGCTATGCAAACTTTGACACCCACAGCCTGCAGCAAACACTGCCCTACACGGCCTTCGACCACATACTGATCCCGGCAGCAAAGGAGCTGTTCCGGCGCCTGTACAACCGCAGGATGCGCATACGGCTCGTTGGCATGCAACTCAGCAGGCTCATCCGCGGACATCAGCAGCTCAACATGTTTGAAGACACACCCGAGCAAGCCAGGCTGTACCAGGCCATCGACAAAATAAAAAAGAAACATGGAAAAGATGCGGTATTTCGTGCACCAAGCGCAAACACATTTAGTTGTTAATTATTAATTGTTAATTGTTAATTATATGTTACTGGCGATTAATAAAACAAACAATAAACAATGAGTCCACTACGAAAAGTCGAAAAATCGCCACAAATTCACAGATTACATTTTAGTCAATTTCTTAATTTATTCATAATCAACAACATAAGATCCTATTAGATTTCAATAATGATCGAAAATCAGTTTTAAAACAAAATCAACAATTAACAATAAACAATGAACCATCAATAATTAACAATTAATAATTAACCATCAACAATTAATAATTAACAATCATCTTAAATTGCCATACATATTACAGTTTGCGCTACGGCACCCTGTCGCCGGAGCAACTCGTTGATGCGGCATTGCGATGTGGTGTCAGACAATTGGCACTGACCGACATCAACAATGGTACGGCCATTCCCGAGTTTGTAAGCCGATGCAAACAGCAGGGCATACATCCGGTTGCGGGCATTGAGTTCCGGCGAAAAGATCACCTGCTGTATATTGTTTTGGCGCGCGATGGTGAGGGGCTGCGGCGCATCAACGCCTTCCTGAGCAGGCACAACATCACAAAGACACCCCTCCCTGACCGTTTCCCGGCCTGCACACATACTTTTGCGATCTATCCTTTCAGCAAAGAGGTCATTCGCAACATCACAGAATCGGGCAAAACTGCACCACAGTGGCATCCAAATGAACTTATTGGCATCCGCAGCACCGAACTGCATTTGCTGCACACCACCTCCCTGCCGCGGTTTAAAGACAAGCTGGTAGCATTGAGTCCGGTAAGCTTTGCCCACACCGACGACTACAAGCTACACCTTCACCTGCGTGCCGTGCATCACAACATATTGCTCAGTCAGCTGAAACAAACCCAATGTGCGCATCCTGATGAGGTGATGCCAACATCGGCAGAAATACAGCAACGCTACAAAGGCTTTACAGACATACTGCAACGTACCGAAGCATTGCTCGGACGGTGCAACATCGACTTCAGCGAGCCTGCTCTCAAGAACAAAAAAAGCTTCACCGGGCATGCTGCCGACGATCGCGCCCTGCTGGAAAAATTGGCAATGGACGGACTCGGATACCGCTACGGCAAAGAACATGCGGAGGCCAGACGACGCATACAGCATGAGCTTGAAATCATCGATAAGCTGGGCTTCTCTGCTTACTTTCTGATCACCTGGGATATCATTCGCTATTCGATGTCGCGTGGCTTCTACCACGTAGGTCGTGGCAGCGGTGCAAACAGCATCGTGGCCTACTGCCTGCGCATCACCGACGTGGATCCCATTGAGCTTGATCTCTACTTCGAACGCTTCATCAATCCCAAACGTTCCAGCCCGCCCGACTTCGACATTGACTTTTCCTGGAAGGAGCGCGATGAGGTGCTGGATTACATTTTCAAGCGTTACGGCAGTGAGCATACAGCCCTGCTTGGCACCATCAGCACTTTCCGGCACAGATCCTCCATCAGGGAGCTGGCAAAAACATACGGATTGCCCAAACAAGAGATCGACCAGCTGGTTGCGGAGAAAGGGACGCGTCATCCTAAAGGATCCATTCATGCCCGGATCGAAAAAATGGCGGAAAAGCTGCAGGACTTCCCAAACCTCAGAAGCATCCACGCTGGCGGGGTGCTGATCTCCGAAGAGCCGATCTGCTGCTATTCGGCACTCGACATGCCACCGAAAGGACTTCCCACCGTGCAGTGGGATATGTATACCGCTGAAGAGCTGGGCTTTGAAAAAATTGACATACTCAGCCAGCGGGGGATCGGCCATATCAACGACAGCGTTACCCTGGTCCGGGAGAACAAGGGTGTAAGCGTCGACATCCATCAGGTTGAAACGTTCAAGAAGGACAAAAAGGTAAAAGCACTTCTGCAATCGGGCGAAACAACAGGCTGCTTTTATGTGGAAAGTCCGGCGATGCGAGGATTGCTCAAAAAGCTTCGATGCGATAATTACACTGCGCTGGTGGCGGCCAGCTCGATCATACGGCCTGGGGTCGCACGTTCAGGGATGATGCAGACCTATATTGAACGGTTTCATCATCCGGAAGGATTTGAGTATCTGCATCCGGTGATGGAGGAGCAGCTGAAGGAAACTTTTGGTGTGATGGTATACCAGGAAGATGTGATCAAGGTTTGTCACTACTTTGCCGGTCTTGACCTGGCGGATGCAGATGTATTGCGTCGCGCCATGAGTGGGAAATACCGTTCCAGAAAAGAGATGCAACGTATTGTAGATCGTTTTTTTGAAAGCTGTCGCGAGAAAGGGTATTCGGAACCTCTCATCAGGGAGGTATGGCGGCAAATCGAATCGTTTGCAGGCTACTCCTTTTCAAAAGCCCACTCTGCATCCTTTGCCGTAGAGAGTTTCCAGAGCCTTTATCTGAAGGCTCATTATCCGCTTGAATTTCTTACTGCGGTGGTCAACAATTTTGGCGGGTTTTATCAAACGGAAACATACCTTAACGAGGCAAAACGCTACGGGGCCAACATAAAGCTACCGTGCGTAAACCGGAGCAACCGCAACACCATAATCCGCGGAAGCGATATCTACATCGGACTGAATCACATTCGCGACATCGAACAAAAAACGGTCAGACTGATCTGCCGGCTCCGGAAAATGGATGGGTCATACCAAAGCCTTGAGGATTTTTACCACCGCACCGGGTTGGCCATTGAACAACTTGCGCTACTCATCCGAATCAACGCCTTCCGTTTCACGGGGATTCCAAAAGCACACCTGCTCTGGAAAGCACACCTGCTCTGCGGCAAAAAGCAAAACCACAACCCGCTTCTGTTTGCGCCACCCGAAAAGGCTTTTCGACTTCCCGAACCGGAGTACGATGTGATACAAGATGCTTATGATGAGATGGAGTTGCTGGGATTTACAGTTTCCCTGAGCCAGTTTGACCTCCTTAAAACAAGCTTCAGGGGGGAGATTATGGCAAAAGAGATGCTGTCGGCTGTCGGCAAGGAAGTGAGAATGGTTGGATGGCTGGTAAACATCAAATATGTCAGGACAATCCGCAACGAACTGATGCATTTTGGATGCTTTCTTGATGCAGAAGGGATGTTTTTTGACACGGTCCACTTCCCGGATTCATTGAAAAAGTGGCCTTTCCGCGGAACAGGAATCTATCTGCTAAAGGGACAGGTTACTCAATCATTTGATTACCCTTCGCTAACCATTCATAAAATGGTACGCCTGCCGGTAAAGCCAAACCCTGCAATCTAAAAATCACATAATATTATATGGGTCAATTTGGCTATCATTCAAAAAAAAACATATATTTACCTCCCATATTTAATCCCATTTATTCACTAACAACCAAAATTACTATGATGAGAAATTTACGTTATTTCGCATTGATGATCTCATTTTTCCTGGTATCGGGACTTACTGCAGAGGTGCAAGGGCAGGAATTGCAATTACACAACGAAACAGAAGCGGCCTACTTTGAAGAACAAGGCATTGACCAGTTTGCCGCCGAGCAGCTTGTGAATGCAAAAGGAGAATCCATCCTTGATTTCATTCCTGCAACTGGACTTCTTCTGATGCCGGAAAGTGGAAATGAAAAAGTGATTGCTTTTGATCCGGAAGACGGGAGCCTGATCGATGAGTTTTTCTTTCCGGGAGATAGCGATAACTTAACGACGCCCATTC
>PWNO01000102.1 GCA_003557765.1 Bacteroidales bacterium | reverse complement strand
CCAGCAAATGCTTGCCGCGGGGCAGTTCCATCTGGTGTCCGACACGCCCATAGCGGCCACGCATTTCTTCGTGACCGTCACCTTCTGCATCGTTGATGCCCTCATTGGCACTGCCGTCGGCTGACCCCTGCTCTGTATCCTGATTGCCATCATTGCCGGCATCATTGCCTGTATCATCATCGCTTAAGCTACCTTCTATCGTCGATTTGGTACCGATCTTTGTACCGTTAAGCCAGGCTTCAAAAAGATAGGGGCTGCGCATTTCGAGCTGTGCCTGGATCCAGCGATCGGTACGGATGTAGGTGGCCAGGTAGGCTACCTGCGGCTCATCACCGGAAGGATGGTCGGCAACCGCAACAAAACCCTCTGCATCGGTAGTTTCTGCCAGCCAAGCGTATGAATTGCCATCCAGCCAGATGAGGTCCTTGCCGATTTCCGGAAAGTAATCGTTCAGGTCGAGGTGGTCAAACATCAGCAACTGCCTGTCGCTGAATGCCTGACCCTTTACATTCGGGGTTTCGTGAAATGCAGGGTAGTGTACGTTTAGCGGACCCGTGGATAGCCATTGGGAAACCACAACTTTTTCGCCGGCCATCGAGCCGAAGGGCAGTAAAAATGCAATTAGAATGGGGAGTAAGTTTGTTTTGAACATCATGTATTGAGATTAAGGTTAAGGTTGAGATTGAGATTAAGGTTAAGATTGAGATTAAGATTAAGAATTTACCAAATACCTGGACTTTTGGACCTTTAGACCTTTCGACTTTTCGACATTTTGTCCTTTTGTCCTTTCGTCCTTTCGTCATTATTTGATTGTAAAAATACCATTTTTCTGAAAGGAAAACATTCAGGTTTCGGTGATTGTTAAATAATATGTATTTTTGGCTTCTATCGTCAAATAGTAGAGAAAGTCCAAATATATAAAACAGTTTGATGTTATGAAGAAAGATCATAAAGTATTTGATTTAATTGAGCAGGAGCGTCAGCGCCAGTTGCATGGTGTGGAGCTAATTGCTTCTGAGAATTTTGTGAGTGAACAGGTGATGGCTGCAATGGGCAGTGTGATGACCAACAAGTATGCCGAGGGTTATCCGGGGCGTCGTTACTATGGTGGTTGTCAGATCGTTGATCAGACAGAGCAGCTGGCTATCGACAGAGCGAAGGAGTTGTTTGGTGCTGAATGGGCCAATGTGCAGCCGCACAGTGGCGCTCAGGCCAACGCAGCGGTCTTCCTGGCCTGCCTCAACCCCGGAGATACCTTCATGGGACTTGATTTGAGTCACGGCGGACACCTTTCGCACGGGGCACCGGTAAACCTGTCGGGCATCCTATATCGCCCGGTGGCCTATACTGTTACTGAGGATGCCGGAACCATCGACTACGAGCATATGGAAGAGGTGGCGATGAAGGAAAAGCCCAAGCTGATTGTGGCAGGCGCTTCTGCCTATCCGCGCGACTGGGACTACGCCCGCATGCGTGAGATCGCCGACAAGGTGGGAGCGTTGCTGATGGCCGACATTGCACATCCTGCAGGATTGATTGCTGCCAGCCTGCTGAATGATCCGCTGCCGCATTGTCATTTCATTACCACGACCACGCACAAGACCCTTCGGGGGCCGCGCGGCGGATTGATTCTTATAGGTAAGGATTTTGAAAACCCATGGGGCCTGACCACGCCTAAGGGCAAGGTGAAGATGATGTCGGCAGTCCTTGACAGCGCCGTATTCCCTGGCACACAGGGCGGACCACTGGAACACGTCATTGCTGCCAAGGCAGTGGCCTTTGGTGAAGCACTCGATCCAGCATTCAAGGCATATGGCGAACAGGTGATGAAGAATGCTCAGGCCATGGCGAAAGCATTTATCGATAAGGGCTATCATGTGACCTCCAATGGCACTGAAAATCATCTGATGCTGATCGACCTGCGCTCGAAGTTTCCTGATATCACCGGAAAAAAGGTGGAAAATACCCTGGTAGAGGCCGACATCACTATCAACAAGAACATGGTGCCATTTGACAGCCGCTCGCCCTTCCAGACATCGGGTATCCGCATCGGCACTCCGGCCGTCACCACACGAGGTCTGAAAGAAGAGCACGTGGTGAAGATCGTCGACTTCATCGACGAGGTCATCTCCAATATCGATGACGAACAGGCCATTGCCGGTGTGCGGAGAAAGGTGAATGAGCTGATGGGCGATTTCCCGCTTTTTGCCTGGTAAGCGATGTGTGTTGTTGCCCTGGTGTTATGTTAACCACGCATTTGTCAGCCCAGGTCCAGGTCATGTTTATGTGTTTATTATTTTGCAATGTGCTGTAAATAAACTTGGTGTTTTTTTCTCGCAGATATTCGCAGAGGCTTTGGCGGCGGTGAAAGATCCATTTGTAATCAGGGGGCTATTTTTGTTTTTACTTGGTTCATGTACCAAAAAGTGTTAACTTCAGGGCAGGAAAAGTGCATTGAGGCTAAATGGCACCTTTTTTGTCATATAACGATCAAGGGAAAACAAAAATGGACATGTTGTGAAGACGTTAGTACTGATTCGTCATGCCCATGCATCCTGGGAGCAAGCTGCCTTGCAGGACCATGAAAGGCCGTTGACGGCAGAGGGCATTGCTGCTGCTGAAGTCATGGGTGTTACGCTGAAGGATAAGACAGGGACACCGGACCTGGTGATTTCCAGTCCGGCAGTCAGGGCACTTGACACGGCCATCATTCTGGCCAGTGCTTTGGATTACCCTCGCCATGAAATTCTTATCGAGAGTAAGGTGTATCATGGACATACGGAAGATCTACATAACCTGATTGCAGGTTTGCCTAATGATCAGGACATGGTGATGATCACGGGGCACAATCCTACCATCACTCAGCTGGCCAACAGCTTTATGCCGCAGAAGGTGGACTACATGCCTAACACCGGGGTCGTATGTATACAATTTGACGCTAAGATATGGGAGGAGATTGTGCTCGCACCTGCTTATACCCTTTTTGTGTTGCGACCCGGAAATGACGGTTGAGGAAGGATTTAGAGGAAGAAGTGCCCGCTTTATCCTGTGCGCCTTGATGACCGCACCACATACGCAGAATTACATTTACATCAACAGGGGATCAATTGTTATGAATGAAATTTCTTTTGAAAAAGAACGCACGGAAATACTAAAGAAATATCGTTCGCTGCTTACCGTTTGCAGACACCATATCAACAAGGAAGACCGCAAACGGATCAGGGAGGCTTTTGACTTTGCTGCCAAAGCGCATCAGGATCACCGCCGCAAGAGTGGTGAACCCTATATTTACCATCCCATAGCCGTGGCCAAGATTGCCGTGGAGGAGATCGGGCTGGGCGCTACGAGTGTGATCTGTTCCCTGCTGCACGACGTGGTGGAAGACACCGATTACACCCTGGAAGACATTACCGACTACTTCGGTGAAGAGGTGGCGCGCATCATCGACGGGCTGACCAAGATCTCCGACATCTTCGATCAGACCACCTCCATACAGGCTGAGAATTTCCGGAAAATGTTGCTGACCCTGTCTGACGATGTCAGGGTCATCCTCATCAAGCTTGCCGACCGGCTGCACAACATGCGCACGCTGGAGTCCCTGCCGCCAAAGAAACAGCTTAAGGTGGCCAATGAGACCCTGTACCTTTTTGCACCGCTGGCGCACCGGCTCGGATTTCATGCCATCAAAAGCGAACTCGAAGACCTGGCAATGAAATACACGGAGCCGGAAGTGTATCAGACCATCCAGCAGAAGCTTGCCGATACCAGGGCTGCCAGGACACGTTTCATCCAGTCTTTTACCAAACCCATCCGAAGGGAACTTCAAAAAGAAAACCTTGACTTTACCATCCAGTCACGGACCAAGTCGGTGAGCTCGATCTGGAACAAGATGAAAAAGAAGGAGGTGCCTTTTGAGGAGGTGTACGACATTTTTGCCATCCGGATTGTGTTGAACGCGCCCGAGGAAAGAGAAAAGGCAGATTGTTGGCGGGCATATTCCATTGTGACGGACATTTACCGGCCAAACCCGGACCGTTTGCGCGACTGGATTTCCACACCAAAGGCCAATGGCTATGAATCACTGCATACGACGGTGATGAGCCGGCAGGGCAAGTGGGTGGAGGTGCAGATCCGCTCAGAGCGGATGGATGCCATCGCCGAAAAGGGCTATGCAGCCCACTGGGTCTATAAAGAGGCCAGGCCGGGAGAAAGCGGCATCGACAAATGGCTGCGCCGGATTCGCGAGATCCTGAAAAGCGCCGATGTAGATGCCCTGGACTTTATTGACGACTTTAATCTGAATCTCTTCTCCGATGAGATCATCGTCTTTACCCCCAAAGGCGAGTTGCGTACCCTTCCCCTGGGATCAACGGCCCTGGATTTCGCTTACAGTATCCATACGCAAATCGGAGACAATTGCTTAGGTGCAAAGGTTAACCATAAGCTTGTGGCCCTTAGCTACGAACTGAAAAGTGGTGACCAGGTGGAGATCATCACATCCAAAAAGCAAACTCCCAAAGCCGACTGGCTAAACTATGTGACCACGGCCCGGGCAAAAGGAAAGATCAAGTCTGCCCTCAAGGAGAAGCGCAAAAGACAGGCTGAGGAGGGTAAGGAAATTCTGGACAGGAAGCTCCGACAGTTTAAGATAGAGCATTCGCAAGCCACAGTGCAGAAACTGCAGGATTATTTTAAGCTTGGCTCACCGTTGGACCTTTACTTTGAGGTGGCGGTGGGAAACATCGTTCAGAAGGACATCAAGGCCTTTGCTACGGAACAGGATGGTGGGGGGCTGCTGAGTTACATCCGCAAGCCTTTTTCGCGATCCAAAGAACAGGCACCAGCCCAACAACCGGAAAAGGACCCGATCCGGCAGCAGCTGAAAGACAAGCCGGACACCTTGCTGATCGGTGACAGCCTGGACAACCTGAGCTATAAACTCTCGCCCTGCTGTAACCCAATTCCTGGCGACGACGTGTTTGGCTTTGTAACCATACAGGATGGCATCAAAATCCACCGCAACAATTGTCCGAACGCAGTGCAACTGATGTCGAAATATGCCTATCGTGTGGTGAAGGCCAAGTGGATGACCAACAAAAGCATTGCATTTCTGTCCGGTCTGCGTTTGAAAGGCATCGACGAAGCGGGTTTGCTGCAGACCATTACCAACACCATTTCCAGTGAACACAACGTGAATATCCGGAACATTCATCTAGACACCCATGATGGCACCTTCGAAGGTGAGGTGATGTTGTACATTAACGACACCCAGCACCTCAATTCACTCATTAAGAAGCTCAAAAAAGTGAAGGGCATTCAGAAGGTGACACGGATCGGCAAGATGGAATCCGTTAGCTGACGTTGTCCTCCTACATAAGTTATTATTTATAAAGAATTCAAATAAGAGTTTTTTTTTATATCTTTATACCCGATATTTGGCAGAATGCTTTTGTGCCCGCTTGAGCTTATACTGATGCAGTGATGGTTTATGCGTTTGCTAATACATGTCGACATGAAGGAAGAAAAGAATAAATATACCGATCAGGAGGTTTTTGAAACAGTAAAGGGGATCTTTTCTGCTTATCTGGAAAACAATGGCCATCGGAAGACCCCTGAGCGTTTTACGATTTTACGCGAGATCTACTTAACTGACGGTCATTTTGATGTGGAGTCCTTGTACATTAAAATGAAAAACAACAAATACCGTGTCAGTCGGGCAACGCTATACAACACTATTGAGTTGCTGCTCAATTGCAACCTCGTGGTAAAGCATCAGTTTGGCAAGAATGTGGCTCAGTTTGAAAAGTCATACAAATATCGTCAGCACGACCACATGGTGTGCAGCAAGTGCGGCAACGTCTATGAGTTTTGTGATCCGCGTCTGCAGGCCATTCAGGACTCCGTTGAGGACCTGATGAACTTCCAGGTTACCCATCGTTCCTTTGCTTTTTACGGTCTTTGTAAAAGATGCCGGTAAATCCGCATTGTTTCTCTTATTTATTTGTGCTATTTTTGATCAGGCAAAGCAGCTGATCCGGAACAGTTATGTTCACGGCCAACAGCTAATAGCCAAAATCCAAAATCCAATAGCCATGAACGACACAAACAAGGCCGATGTCCTGCTGGGCTTGCAGTGGGGAGATGAAGGCAAGGGAAAGATTGTGGATGTCCTGACTCCACACTACAAAATGGTTGCGCGATTCCAGGGTGGTCCCAATGCTGGTCATACGCTGGTTTTCGAAGACAAGAAGTACATCCTGCACACCATTCCCAGCGGCATTTTCCATAAGGGGTGCCTGAACGTGGTGGGCAATGGGGTGGTGCTGGACCCCTTTATCATCAATAAGGAGCTCGACCAGCTCAACATTCCCGATGAAGAGTTGCAGGAGTCTCTTTTTGTTTGCGGCAAGGCCCACTTGATCTTGCCATCCCACCGGCTAATGGATGCTGCCATTGAAAATAAGAAAGGCAAACTGAAAATTGGCAGTACGCTTAAGGGCATTGGTCCGGCCTATACGGACAAAGTAGCAAGGACGGGTTTACGTCTTGCCGATACAGCTACGCCTGATTTTACTGAAAAATATGCCCGCCTGAAGCAGGAGCATCTGCGGATGGCCGAAGATCTTGGTTATGACCTCAGGGACTTGGTGTTGGATGGATTGCCATTTGATGATTATGAGAAAGCTTGGTTTTCAGGACTTGAGAGGCTAAAGGCACTGCCGCGGATACAGAGTGAGGTGTTTGTGAATGAGGCGCTCGACAAGGGTGCCCGCGTGCTTGCTGAGGGTGCACAAGGTACCCTGCTCGACATTGATTTCGGCTCTTATCCTTATGTTACCTCATCCAATACCATCACTGCCGGAGCCTGCGTGGGCCTTGGCGTGGCGCCTTCGCGTATCGGAGAGGTGTTTGGTGTGTTTAAGGCTTATTGTACACGCGTGGGAAGCGGGCCATTTCCTACTGAAATTTTAGATGCGGATGGAGACCGTTTGCGCGATGAAGGGCATGAATATGGTTCTACCACCGGCAGGCCCCGCAGATGTGGCTGGCTCGATCTGCCGGCCCTCAAGTATGCCGTGATGATTAATGGGGTTAGCCGCCTGATCATGACCAAAGCCGATGTACTCAACAGCATGGAGAAGATCCGTGTCTGTGTTGCCTATAAGGTGGATGGGGAATCGCACGATGTGGTGCCGCTTTCTGCCGGCCAGCAGGACATGGAACCAATCTATGAAGAGCTGAGGGGATGGAACCGCCCCCTTGACGACATCCAAACCTTTGAAGCGCTTCCGCAGGAACTGCTGGACTATGTGGCGGTCATCGAAGACTTTGTCAAAGTGCCTGTCGACATCATCTCCGTTGGGGCCGACCGCAAGGAGATCCTCATCCGTAAAGGCGCCGGTATCCTGCAAAGGCTATCCGTGGTTTAAACCCGTCGCCAACAACCCTGCCATGTCACCGCAAACCCCATAACTCCCATAACTCCTTAACCTCAACCTTAACCTAATCTTAATCTTAATCTTAATCTCAGCCTTAACCTCAACCTTATTTATTCTGTTTATAAATTTCTGTCATTTCCTGTTTTCGGGCTGAAAACCGCTACATTTGTTGTGAGGGGCAACTGCCCCGGGCACAATGTCTAAAAGTCTAAATGTCAAAAGGCCGAAATGTCCGGGTTTGCCGCAACCCTTTAACACCTTAATATTAATCTTAACCTTAGCCTTAACCTTATTCATCCCAAAAACACCAAATGATATGTCAGAAAAAGAAATCAAAGGAACACAAACGGAAAAAAACTTGTTGAAGGCCTTTGCAGGAGAATCGCAGGCGGCCCGCAGGTATGAGATGTACGCCAAGGTGGCCAGCGAAGAAGGCTATGAGCAGATCGCCAACATCTTCAGGCAGACAGCAGACCATGAGAAGATCCACGCCAAGACTTTTTATGAGTACCTCGTAGGCGGTAAGGTGGAGATTACGGCTGCCTATCCGGCTGGTAGGGTAGGTACCACCGCGGAAAACCTCGTGTCGGCTGCTGCCGGTGAAAACGAAGAGTGGGTTGAGCTTTACCCGGAGTTTGCCCGCGTGGCTGAAGAGGAGGGCTTCAAAAGGGTGGCTACATCATTCAAGCTGGTGGCCCAGGTCGAGAAGCACCACGAGGAACGCTATCTCAAACTGCTGGAGCGCGTGAAGGAAGGCACCGTTTTTGAAAGGCCCCAGAAGACTCAGTGGTTTTGTATCAAATGCGGGTACATCCACGAAGGGGAGAAGGCCCTGAAGAATTGCCCCGCTTGTCGCCATCCACAGGCCTGGTTTGAGGAGCTGGCCGAGAACTATTAGGCTTGTTGGCTTTTAGCTTGTTGGCTTTTAGCTTTTGGTTATTTGGCTTTTAGTTAATGGCTTATTGGCCAGATGGGATCTCCTCTGTTCATCCATGCGAATTCCTTGTCCGCTTAACCTTACGGATGGGTCCATTATGCCCATCCAAGGTGGGACGGAAGTGTTCTTGCCTTGCCCGGAGGGGTGATCGTGATCCTGGGTGTTTCAGAAGATCTGCGGATAAGCTGCCGGGTTGTATTCGTGCATTAGCAGGTAGATCTTTTCAAACACGTCTTCCGCATTGGGATTTGAAAAATAGTCGCCGTCGGTACTGTATGCCGCCCGGTGCTCTTTGGCGGTCACTGTGGCCGGTTCAGCGTCGAGATAGCGATAGCCCTGCTGCTCTTCCAGCACCTTTTGCATCATGAAGGAGGTGGCGCCTCCCGGCACATCCTCATCGAAAAAGACGATCTTGTTGGTCTTCTTCAGCGATTTCACGATGGTGTGGTGGATGTCGAAGGGCAGCAAGCTCTGCACGTCGACCAGCTCTACGGAGATGTTGAATTCTTTCAGTTGTCTGACGGCATCTTGTGCGATCCGGACACAGGATCCGTAGGTGACCAGGGTCACGTCGCTGCCTTCGCTGATGATCTCGGGCTTGCCCACCGGGACGGTATATTCACCGATGTTGGAAGGCTTCTTTTCCTTCAGGCGGTAAGCGTTGAGTGGCTCGATGATGAGC
>PWNO01000134.1 GCA_003557765.1 Bacteroidales bacterium | reverse complement strand
CAACATTGGTAACTCCAAGTATTGCTGCCTGCAGAAAAGCAGCATCTGTACCACCACCCGCCATTTCAAAGATCATGGGAGCGTAATAGAATATGGCGTTAATTCCCGTAATTTGCTGAAAGAAAGCAATACCAAAACCGATGATCAGAACCGTCTTCATTTTTCTTGAAAACACGTCTGACCACTTCGCTTTATCTTTATTGATTTCTTCGTGAAGGCTGGCTTCGATCTCATTAAACACATTGTGTGACTTATCTTCTCCATTGATTTTTGCCAGCACACTCAGTGCTTCCTCGTTTTTCCCTCTTTGCATGAGCCAGCGTGGGCTTCTGGGTACCAGAAACAGCAGTGCCAGGTAAAGAATGGCCGGAACGGCTTCCACTCCGAGCATGACCCGCCATTTCAGGTCAGGATCCGCTATGGTTTGCTGAAAGTAATAATTGGAAAAGTAGGCAATGGATATACCAAGTACAATGTTAAGCTGGTTGAAGGTAACCAGCTTGCCACGCATTTTCTTGGGTGCGATCTCTGCGATGTACATGGGAGCAACCAATATGGCCATCCCCACCCCAAGGCCGCCCAGGATCCTGGCGAAAAGGAAGATTGCGATATTGAACGACAGGGCCGTGATAATTGCGCTTACAGCAAATAAGACAGCAGTGAGCTTCAGGATGTTTCTCCGGCCAAACCTGTCGGCCAGACGCCCTGCGATGATGTTTCCACCGATGGCTCCCAGGATGAGGGAGCTTACAGAAAAGCCAATCAGCATCGAACCGGAATCCAGGCCGAATGTTCCACGGTAAAAGGGTGTTGCCCCGGATATAACTGCACTGTCGAAACCCAGCAGGAACCCACCGAGGGCCACCACCAGGGATATAAAAATTGTGTAGGTTGTCCTGTTCATTGTAAAAGGATATATTTTATGGAAAGGATCGTTATGAAAGGGGAGTCTTCAAAGGAGGACATTCCGTGGAATGCCCTCCTGTTGAGCTCAATTAACCCATTCATTCATCATTCACCAAAAACAACCATTTAATAACCGGAATTTTGAATAAGCACCCCCGCCGAAAGGTCAACTTCCGTTTGTGGAATTGGAAGAAAGCCTTTTGTTGCGGTATTGAATGTCATATCATAGACATTTTGAGGGTCATTATAATTGGGCCCTTCGATACCAATATTTGTTAATTCCTGGTTTGCATAGTCGAGACCTCGCCTCAGCACATCAAAGTAACGGATCCCTTCAAGTGAAAGTTCAAGTCTTCTTTCTCTCCAAATGTTTTCCTCGTTTGCCGGAACGGGGTCCAGTCCGACCCTTGCCCTTACCCTGTCTAAGTATTGTTGTTTATTCGGACTGTCTAATTCGGCAGCCATTAGCAACACGTCAGCAAAGCGGATCACGCGGAAGTTGTTTGTGCGATTCAGCTCAAACTGTCCGGCGCTACCGTAATGCGCTGCATCGGAGGTATATTTCTTTGAGAAATACCCGGTGTGCTGGTACCCGATGTCAAGTGTACCATCCAGCTCCTCTTCGAGAAGGATTGTGTGCTCAAAGCGAGGATCGCCTGCCATGAATTCAGCCAGTTTATGGCTTACCGTTCCGAAGCTCCAGCCACGGTTCCAGTTGCTTGATTGGGTAACCCTCGGTCCTTGCATCTGGGCGGCCAGGTTGCCGTTTCCACCTCGTGGATAACCCCAATCCCACCAGGTGGGTGAATCACCGTGTGATATTTCAAAGACTGATTCCACACTATGCTCACCAACGGGTTGAAAAATATCGGAATAATCTTCGAGCAGATCGTGACCGCTGTTCGCAATCAGATCCTCCAGCTGTGCCAGTGCAAAAGCGCGGTCAACGGTTGTGCCACCTGCTTCCAGGTTGGCGCCATACACACCATTGTAAAACAAGAATACTCTGGCAAGAAGACCCTGGGCTGCCCATTTGGTAATCCTTCCGGTTTCCTCTGTCGGGACAGATTCTGGCAGATCAGCAATGGCTTCCACAAGGTCAAGCGCAATCTGGTCATAAACCTCTTTGGGTGTGTTTTGCTCCTGGCTGTATTCAGAAGGGCCAGATATGGTTTTCAACAGCAGGGGGATGTTTTCAAAAAACCGAACCTGCTCAAAGTAGAAGTAGGCCCTCATGAATTTCACCTCAGCAATGGTTTGTTGCTTAAAGCTGTCGGATGCGTCAATATCATCAATGATCTCAAGATAAAGGTTTGCCCTGTACACTCCTATGTAGTTTTTGATCCACGTGGCGTGCACAACCGGATTGGTAGCTGGAATATTGTGCAAGCTCAACTGGTTAAAGTTCAGTCCGTCGTTTCGGTCAGATCCGCCACCAAAGGCATCATCCGACAGAACATCCGCCACCGTAAGGAAGGGTGCAAAGCTGACACCGGGAGTAGATTGATAGGTAAGCACATCATATACAGCCACCAGTGCCTGGAATGCATCCTCCTCTGTTTGATAAAAATTTGTACTTACAATAATATCCAGGGGCTTCAGGTCGAGGAAGTCATCGCTGCACGCGTTGAAAAGAAAAATTAGAAGCAATAATTTTGCTGATTTCGTCAATATATTTTTCATTGTTTCCGTATTTATCATTAGAAAGTAATGCTTGTTCCAAGGCGAAAGGTTCTTGCATGGGGATAAACACCCCTGTCGATCCCTATGTCGAATGAGCTCAGGGCACCAATTTCGGGATCAGCCCCTGAATACCCGGTTAGGGTAAGCAGGTTTTCTGCCGAAACATAAACCCGCCATGATCTTGCTTTGATCCTGTTTAGCAAACTCGCAGGCAATGTATATCCTATCTGGATGTTTTTTAGTCTTACAAAGGATGCATCTTCGATATAAAGGTCAGATATCCTGTTATTTCCGCTCGGATCGCCCAGGGTGAAACGGGGTATTGTGTTTGACGTGCCTTCACCCGTCCATCGATCCAGCATGTCTGTTGACAAGTTGGTGTTGTTCAGGTCGCGTCTGCGTATTCCGTTAAAAACGTCGTTTCCATAAGATCCAATTACCAGAAAGCTCAGATCGAAATTTTTGTAATCAAAGTTGGCGTTCAGACCAAAAGTCCAGTCAGGAATAGGCTTACCGATCATTTTGCGGTCATTCTCGTCGAGCACTCCGTCGCCGTTTACATCAACAAAACGGACATCGCCGGGTTTGGCGCCGGGTTGCAGCTGTTCTCCTGTGATACCGATATGCTGTCTCACCTCTTCCTCATTTTGGAATATTCCATCAGTGACATATCCATAAAAATAGGCTATGGGCAAACCCAGCTCGGTACGTGTAACCATACCTGCTACTGCCCAGGAAGCACCTGGCAGAATTCCCTCTTCATTTCCGATTTTGGTCATCTTGTTTCGGTTATAAGCTGCATTGGCACCGATAGAGTAGCGTAAATCCCTGCCGTGGTTTCTCCAGTTTAATGATATTTCAACCCCCCTGTTCTCCACAGAACCTACATTTGCGAATGGAGGATCATTTCCTACATGACCTGGGATTGGAATCCTTTCCAGCAAACCTTTTGTGGTTTTTATGTAGTAATCTACGGTACCGGTCAGCCGGTTGTCGTAAGCACCAAAGTCTAAAGCTATATCAATTTGTTCCGACTCTTCCCAGTGGATATCCAGGTTGGCAATGTATGAGGGCGATGCCCCAAAGGCCCTGCCACCCCCGAAAATGTATCCCCTGCTTCGGTCAATTGTAGAGATGAACTGGTAATCGCCGATCTCCTGGTTGCCATTGATACCCCATGATGCTCTCAGTTTTACCACTTCTAATGGTCCGAGTGAGGGAAAGAAGTTTTCATCACTGATCATCCAGGTTACACCAAATGAGGGAAATGTTCCAAAACGGTTGTTGGGCCCAAACTTGGAAGAGCCATCCCTTCTTACTGTAGCGTCAAAAGCATATTTGGCCAGGTAATTGTATGAAACACGTCCGAAAACCGACAGAAGTGCAGAATGAGAAGCGCCGCCAAAGGCTTGCCAAACCGTATCTGTCGCCAGGTTCAGGTATACGTGGTCAGGATTGCTTACATCCACATCGGCATTGAAACCATAAAGGTTTTCAAAGTTAGACTTGCTTGCGGTAGTTCCAATAAGAGCCGAAAAGTTGTGGTCGTCGATATTGTTTGAATAGGACAGTACGTTTTCAAATTGCCAGGTATAATACCTGTCAATGTTTTTCTGAACCGATGTTTTCTCAAGGTTGTATTGTGCTCCATTCAGGTAGAACAATGGCTGATGAGAGTCTCCCAATACGTATGCCAGGTCAATGCCCAGTGATGATCTGAATTTAAGGTTTTCGATGGGTTCAATTTCCCCGAACACATTTCCGACAATTTTATCCACACGGGTCTCTCCGGTCTGTATCTCAAGCAAGGCCAGTGGGTTTACGATCTCTGCACCAATGTTTTCTGAAATGCCGTATACTTTTCCTTCGCTGTTGGTTACAACAGGCTGGTTGGAATAGGGTGGCTTTGCGAGTTCATTTTCATCCTCCTGGAATACGGGTGTAATGGGATCAATATTGAGGGCGCTGCTGTATGCGGCATTGAAAGCGGCATTGCTGGCAATACCTCTCCTGATAATGTGAGAGTAGGCAAGATTATTTCCAAAATAAATGAAGTCATTTACCTGGTGGCGGGTGTTTAGCCTTGCTGTAAGGCGGTCAAACTGCGAACGATCACCGCCGATGATTCCCTGCTGTGTAAAATACGACAGCGAAGAAGCATAGGTAGATCTTTCGCTACCTCCGCTAACCGACAGCTCATGGTTTGCAATGGGTGCATTTGATTCAAAAAGTTCCCTTTGCCAGTTGGTGTCGTGCTGTGGAATTTCATTTGGATCAAAAGGTAAGTCGGTCATGTCTGCATTCATCGCACCTTCATTCATCATCATGATGTATTGCTCTGCGTTGAGCACGTCAACGTATCGTGCAGCATTTTGAAATCCCTGGTAAAAAGAGTAGTTCAGTGTCATTTCACCTTTTGTGCCACTTTTCGTGGTGATGAGTACCACCCCATTTGCTGCCCTTGCACCATAAATGGCTGCTGATGCTGCATCCTTAAGGACATCAATTGACTCTATGTCGCCTGGATTGAGATAGTCAATTCCGCTTACCACCATGCCGTCAACAACATAAAGTGGCTCAGCGTTGCCTGTTGTTCCGGCACCACGGATGCGCACGGTGGGTGCTTCTCCGGGTTGTCCTGAAAGGTTGGTGACCTGCACGCCTGCAGCCCTGCCCTGCATGGCCTGTTCAATACGAAGAATCGGCGTTGCTGTGATCTCCTCTGAATCAACGCTAGAGATGGCTCCGGTAACTACCTTCTTTTGCTGCGTGCCGTAACCCACCACCACAAACTCCTCGAAGGTGGTGATGTCGGATGTTAGTTCAACGTTTCTTACCAGGGTTTGATTCTCCGCAATATTTAACGATATTTGCCGGGGTGTGTATCCGACAAAGCTGAACACCAGTACGTTTGATCCAGCCGGAACCTGAATACTATATTGCCCGTCAATATCTGTTACAGTTCCCTGTGTGGTGCCTTCCAGGATGATGTTGACACCCGGAAGTGTTTCGCCTGTATCTGCATCCCGTACGATACCCTCCAGGGTTTGCGCCTGCAGCACGAATGTGCCCAGGGTAAAGGCGGTTAAGAATAATAAAAACGGTATGGTTCTTTTCATTGGTTTATATTTAGTGTTTTTTGTTCTTTGTTTTTTGTTCATTGTTGAGATCAGTTTACCGTTCACTGTTCACTGTTTTCTTTTTGGAATACGCGTACGTAATCCACGCGCATTTGCTGAGGAAACACCGTGGTACCGTCAGGACTCCCTGGCCAATTGCCACCAACGGCCAAATTCAAAATAAAGAAGAACTCCTGGTGGAAGGCTGTCATATGTTCGGGTGTGATGTTGAGCTGGTAATACTGATTGTCGTTGACAAGCCAGCGAATCGCCTCTTCATCCCAAATGATTGTAAAAACATGATATTCTTCGTAAAAGGTGCCTGATGCTAATGTATGTGAGCCTCCTATATGATAATGCCCGTTTAGATCCCAGTGCAATGTGCCATAAACAGTATTCTCTCTTCCGCTGCCCCCGACCATTTCCATGATGTCGATCTCGCCACATTTGGGCCAGCCAACGGAAGTGATGTCGTTGCCCAGCATCCAGAGCGCCGGCCATAATCCTTGGCCACGCGGCAGCAAAGCCCTGATGTCGATGCGGCCATATTGAAATGACTGTTTTCCCTGGGTTTTCATCCTGGCAGAGGTATAATCACGATTGCCTACGCTTTCCCTTCTGGCTTCTATGGTTAATATGCCATCGTGAACCCAGGCATTTTGGTGCCTGTAGTACTGAAGTTCGTTATTCCCCCAACCACACAGATGCGGACATCCGTCACCGATTTCAAACACCCAATTATCTGCATTAATGGCGCTCCCATCAAATTCATCGTGCCATACCAATTCCCATCCATCATAGTTCAAAGGAGTAACATAACCCATATCGGGAGTTACCTCCTCCTCGCCGAATGAAATGGTAACAGGTATTAATTGTCGCAAAAACCTTTCCGAAGAACCGTATGCGCGTACATCCAGTTCATATAGGCCAGGATCGGTGAATTGATGTTCGAAGGTTCCCGTGGTATTGGTTTCAACGGGTTCATTTCCTGATCCAATGCGCAGTTGATACTCAACAGCATTGTCGGCCTGTGCCTGTAGGTATACAAAACCGCTTCCATCATCTGCAATCTCCACCTCAACTACCAGATTGGCCGGATCTTCCATATTGCTGATCTCATCATCTTCACAAGACAGCATCAGAAACAGGGAAACTACAAATAAAATATGGTAATGAAGGGGCATGTTATACTTCTCAGCAGGTTTTAATCAAACAATGGCCGGCAACGCCGGCCATTGTCTTTTCAGGTGCGATAATTATTATTCAAAAATAAAGTTTCGGATGTAGAAAACTCCTTCAGATGTATGATCTCCTCCTCCAATTTGGATAAATACCATATCCAAATCCTCCCTGTCGTATACAGTTTCCCCTGCATTCGATGCATATGATGGACTATTTAGTTCAAATGTAACGGTCACCCATTCATCCAATGGCAATTCTTCTGATTCATATTGAATCAATCTCTCCCACCAATTCGTGGTATGACTTCTGTCAGCAAAACCTATGATCACTTTTCTTGTTAACGGATCATAGTCATTACTGCCGGGCAGATATACATCTACAGAAACTGTAGTGAAGTTATCATACAGAATATTCTTTGGTTCAGGATATACACGAAGCATGGCTTCCTGATACTGAGCATCCGTTCTGATAAATTCACCCACCTTGGTTGCAGCAGCATCTACAGGATCATCTGCACCGGTGTTAATAATTGATGCACCATCTATCGCACCCAAATAATCGAAACTTTCATCAGACTCGAATGTGTGACCAAGCTCTGTGGGTGTGATGGTTTCAAGCGGTGGGTCCTCGTCTTGTTCTTCCACCACATCTGGTTCCAGGGAAGGATCGTGATAGTGGGCGTAAGAAATAGTCCATGCAGCTTCACCATAATCAAACGTAACAAGCATATGATCATAACCATCGCGTTCTTCGATCTCTATTTTGAAGCTAACACTATTTTGAGGCACAGGGTATTCATCATCAGTACCAAGTTTGCATATTCCAATCCAGGCGCCTTCACCTTTTAAGGTAACTGTGTTAGTTGATGAGTCATACTCAAATTGGTGAGTACCGCTTAACCATGCACTTACATCATCTCCATAAACATTAACCATATTCTCAGGAATTGCTTCCATACATGTTTCGTATTGAGGAGTGTTCTCATATCCTTCCACGCCACCCCAGACACCAAATTCGGCCCAGAAAAACCCTTTGTCATCAAACTCATACTGACCATCTCGGTGGAAAGTAAACTCGTGATGATATTTACACGGGCGGCTACCATCATTAGTAAGAAACCACCATTCATAAGGGTTTTCTAAACTTGAGCCAACACCCATGCTTTCGTCTATTCTGTATAATCTCCATGTTTTGGAGGTTTCTCCTGCAAGCCTGGTAAGTGCTTCATCAGGATCCTGTAACTCAATAGTCCGGGAAAAGCTTCTGCTTTCTCCTCCTCCATTGGTGGCTGTCAGCGTTACATCGTAGGTGCCAAACGACTCATACAGATGGGTTGGGTTTTCTTCCGTTGAGGTGTTATCATCACCAAACTCCCAGGCGTAAGAGTCCGCATTCTGTGAGTAATTGGCAAACATTACTTCCAGCGGGTTGTCCGTACTTATTTCGTACTGGAAGCTTGCAATGAGGTCTGCCGGATCATCATCATCCTTGCTGCATGATGCCAATGCAAAGAAGGCAAATGTTGCCATTAAAATGAAAACCTGCAGCATGTGTTTGTTACTTTTGATTTTTTTCATAATAGGGTTGCT
Source organism: Bacteroidales bacterium (assembly GCA_003557765.1). Next base: position 659 of record PWNO01000134.1, on the reverse strand, counting down.
TTTGTCTTGTTAATAATGTTTGTTTTGGTTGATTAAATTTTAATGAAGAATTTGTGAACAAACATAAAACAGTCTGCGGCACCCTACAAATTAATAGATACATCTGAAATACATCCTTTCAAAAAATGACTACATCACAAATACATCATTAACAAAATAAAAGACTATAATACAGCAATATATAGTATATTTTTATTCAAACACTATTTTCTCAATGATATTTTTGAACAAAAAGGAAACGATCAAAAACAAGAGGTGGTTTTACAGGGATAAAATGTACTCGGTCAGGTTTGTTTCGTGGTCGAGTTGCAGCTTTTTCCGGAGCCGATAGCGGCTGATTTCAACTCCCCTTACAGAGATGTTCATCAGGGGGGCAATCTCTTTGGTAGAGATGTTCATGCGCAGGTAGGCACATAAACGCATGTCTTTCGGTGATAGATCAGGATGTTCTTTTTTTAACCTGTCAAGGAAATCCTGATGGACCTCATCGAAATAGTTGTTAAAGAGTTCCCAGTTTTTCTCGTTTTGGAGGTCCCTGTTTACTTTTTTCAGCAGTTGTTTTACATTATACCGATCCGGGTTATTGTCGGGCAGGTTATTTAACAATTGGCGAAGTTCATTTCTGAGGTTGGTTAATGTTTTGTTTTTCTGTATCAGGT
>PWNO01000282.1 GCA_003557765.1 Bacteroidales bacterium | reverse complement strand
TTTTTTTAGCAAAGACAAAAGGACAAAAAGACAAAAAGACGAAAAGACAAATGTCCAAAGGACGAAAAGTCGAAAGGTCCAAAAGTCCGGGGATGCGGAGGTTTTGTGGTGTGGCGATGGTTTGTGTGCTGCAAAGATTGGATAATCGGAGGTAAGGGTGGAAGGACGAAAAGACAAATGTCGAAAGGTCGAAAAGCCTAAAGGTCTAAAGGTCCGGGGATGCGGAGGTTTTGTGGTGTGGCGATGGTTTGTGTGCTGCAAAGATTGGATAATCGGAGGTAAGGGTGGAAGGACGAAAAGACAAAAGGACAAAAGGACAAGATGTCCAAAGGTCGAAAAGTCGAAATGTCCAAAAGTCGGGGGATGCGTCATATTATCCCCGAAACCCTTCATTGGCACATTACCACATTAGCACATTGGCACATTGGCATCCAAAACCCTTCATTAGCACATTAAACAATCTCCCTGAAACGTTCCGGAACAACAACAATTGGCTTCTCCCGGAGCATTCCGGGTTTGTTCAGGGCAAACACAGGCCTGAAAAGACTTTGCCTGCGCCTGGCCTTGGGAAAAAACTGATCGCCATCCACGGCCTCCTTATTCAAAATCAGGTCAAAAAGCTGAAAGCGCCTGTCGAGGTGTGCGTTCCAGCCCTTTTTCAACAGCTCCTGGTTGCCGGTTTTCTGTTTGCACTGTGCATAATCTACCATCCCAAAATGAAAGAGATACAGGTTTGGGTCAATGTGAAAATTGTGGCCTTTCACCCTATGATACCCCGAGCCCCAGGTAAGCGGCTGGTTAGCCACGATGGCCTTGGTATATCTTGCCGACACGTGCGCATACTTTCTTTGCTGCAAAAATGGGATGTCGGGATTTATGGCATCTTCTTCCTCCAGGTGCTGCCCCACATCCAACCCCAGGGCAGAGCGGGAAACCGCCTTCGCGGGCTTCATGAGGTATGCATATAAAGACTCACCAGCAGCCGGATCCAGCACCAGAAATTCATCAATGTCGGTGGCAATGACCCTTTCATAACCTTGCTGAAATAGACTTCTTGCTTTTTCAGATACCATCCGGGCTCGATAGCGATCCCCTTGCAGCCTGGGCATGGACTTGTGCGCAACCCTTTCAACGTGCATCAATTTATGCTGCGCAGGCAATGCCTGATCATATCCGTCCAGGATCAAATACAGGTTTTGCATCCCGAAACATTCACCATAGTAATCAATCCATTTCTGAATAAAGAATTGATCATTACGTGCCATCGACATGACAGCAATTTTGTCTTTGCCCGCATAAACCATAATATGATTCTCCCTGAAATTCTTGTTGTATATTTGCTTTGTTGAAGGCAAAAGTGCAAAAAAAAGCAATAGCTTGCTGCGGTAATTGTTTAATAGTTTCACCAACAGCTATTTACAAGTCACCAACACATACACGGAATCGCTTTCTTTTTTTGATTTACGGCAGCACGAACATATGATTTGTAACATGACCGAAAACAAGGAGACACAACTGCGCAAAGAAGGTGATATGCCCAAGCCCGTGGATGTCGTGATCGCCTGGGTTGACGGTGATGACCCCGGGCATCAGAAAAAGATGATGCCGTACCTTGACTCCGGTAAGCGCGGTTTTTTTGGATCTAAACACACGCGATTCAGGTCTGTGAACGAAATCAGGTATTGCCTGCTCTCCATATACACATTTGCCCCTTTTGTCAGAAACGTATATGTGCTCACTGACAATCAGGACCCGAATCTGTATGACGACATCAAGAAACACTTTCCTGAAAGGCTGAACACTTTTCGCGTCGTCGATCACAAAGAGGTTTTCAGGGGATATGAAGAATATTTGCCCGTTTTCAACAGCCGGGTAATTGAAAGCATGTTATGGCGCATCGACGGACTTTCTGATAACTTCATTTATTTTAATGACGACACCTTTTTAATCAGGGAAGTATGCCGGGAGGATTTTTTCATCAATAACAGGCCGGTCTTACGCGGAGGCTGGTTGCCGGCACCTTATCCCAGGGTTTGGTATCATAAGTTGAAAAGCTGGGCAGTCAGATTCATCCTGCAGAGGAAAACTTACAGGCCCAAGCCGTCTTATCATTTGGCACAGTGGTCTGCAGCGCATTTGGCTGGTCATAGATGGAGGTACTTCTGTTTCAACCACATTCCATATGCCATCTCAAAACCAATGGCCCAGTACATTTTCCGCGAGTACCACGACGCCATTCGCAAAAATCTTTCTTATAAGTTCCGTAGCGCTGAGCAGTTTAATTTCAATTCTCTTTTATATCACACGGAAATCAAGCTGGGCAACACACACCAGAAAAAGCCGGCTTTGATCTTCATGAAGCCCTATAAAGGGGGCGAAAACTATATTGACAGGAAGCTCAAAGAGAGCAGGCTTAAACCGCCCCCCCTATTTATGTGCGTGCAAAGTCTGGATATCTGCACCCCTGAAAGCCAGCAAAAGGTGTTAAACTGGCTGGAGCAGCGAATAAACCCATAAAAGCCCTGCCAGGCGTTTCATAAAACACCGACTCTTAAAAACCCATCGCACAAAAACGGAGCACATGTACATTAAACTGCATACATCACGGGACAAACTGCATCAGCAGATCCTTTTCTTCTGTCTTGTGATTGTTGCCATTGCACTTCCCACATCCAGGGCAGCGTTAAGCATCATACAGGTTTTGATATTTGTAAACTGGCTGATTGAAGGCCATTTTAAAGAAAAGGGCAAAAGGTTCATCAGACAGCAGCCAGCCATATACCTGACAGCGATTTTTTTTCTTTACGTGATCGGCTTGTTATGGAGCCAGGACCCGGGTCATGGCATAAACTCCGTTCTCAAAAACAAAATCCCCTACCTGAGCCTGATCTTCATTGTATCCTCAAGCCCAAAACTGCCCCTGAAAAAGATTCGATACCTGCCGATATTGTTCGTCTGTGCCGTGTTCTTCACCAGCGTCCTGGGCTTCTATCTCTTTTTGTCAGATACACTCAGGGATCCCAGAGAACTATCACCTTTTATCCCCCATGTCCACTTCAGCATGATGATTGTCCTGGCTGTTGCCCTGATTCCCTGGCTGATGCAAGCTTTCCGTCCGGGCAAGGCCATGTATTATGCAGCCTGGACCACCGCCCTGTGGCTTATGGTCTTCTTGCTGATCATGAGTACCCTGACGGCAATAATCAGCATATTGTTGGTATCCATGCTTTTGACCCTGTATGATCTTAAAAAGGGAAAGTTCCAGCAACACACCGCAATCATGGGCACCTTTTCCACAATCATGCTTGTCAGCCTGATTTTTACAATCCTTTATGTGTCACGGCCTTTACGTAAGGAGATTGACCCAGGCAAAGCTGAGATGGCATCGACAAGCCAGCAGGGAAACAAGTACACCCATCACGAGGATAAAGCGCAAAGAGAAAATGGGCACCTGGTGTTTTATTTCATTGTGGAAGAAGAGGTCAGCAGCGCATGGAATGCACGAAGTGCCCTTGATTTTGATGGTTATGACCAATCCGGTAACGAGTTAAAGCTTACGATCTATCGCTATTTAAGCTCAAAAGGGCTGAAAAAAGACAGGGAGGGCATAGAAAATCTAAGTGAGAGGGAAATCAAAGCCATCGAACGCGGTGTGCCCAACCATCTGTACCTGGACTGGCCCAATGTTTTTGTAAGGACACACCAAACCCTGTGGGAGCTGCAGGAATACCGAAGGACAGGAAACCCCCGAGGGGGTTCAATGGCGCAAAGGATTGAAACCTGGAAGGCCACCATTCAGGCCATAAAGGAAAGACCGCTGCTGGGATGGGGAACCGGCGGGCACCTGGAAGCGATATCCTTTGGTTTAAGCCAGATGGATTCGCTTTACCGGGACTTCGACCTGAGGCATTCCCACAACCAGTTTTTGCATGTGCTGGTCACTTTTGGCCCGGTTGGATTCATCGCCTTTTTTGGCTTGTTGTTTCTCTTTCTGATAAGATCCGGGGCTTTAAGACACCAGCCTTACCAGATCCTTTTGGTAATGACCCTCGTATTTATGTTTGGACATGCCCCGTTGGAAAGCCAGATGCCGCTAAACCTGTTTCTGTTCTTTTCATTATACTTTGGCCTGCTGGCAAACGACGGAGAAGCTGCGTCAGCAAACGGCCTTAAACAAAAACACTGACTAAAGGCTATGCAAGCTTATGCCTTCTGAGCAGCTTGGCATATTTGCGCGCCATCTTTTTTCTTTTTTCTGATCTTAACCATAAATGCACCTGCCAGGGAAAGCCTTTGGGGCCTAAGCGCTTATAGTCCACGATGACAGGAAACCATTTATGCTCATCTTCTTTACGGATAAACATGTTTTTACCGTTAAGCACATCAAAATACCAGAGGTTGTGCTCCAGAAGAAAATGATAGAGTTTGTCTACTTCCTCCCAGAAATGTGGATTGCTCACTTTCCCATGGGAAAACACTGACCTGGAGTAACTGCCATCATAATCACGTGGCATCGTAGTGATTGAATAATGGCGGTCAGCTTCAATGATGGGATTAAAGAATGGCTTAATCTCATTGGGTAAATTCAGATACCGGGCAAATTCCTGCTTGTTGGTTCGCCGTCTCAGAAAAAATGCCTGCATCCTGCGCCCAAAGGTGAAGTCAGACTTAACAAGCTTTACGCATACGTCATCGTAGCCCGCAACCGTGTAACACGTCCTGAAGTTACCCTCCCCTATTTTCCGCTCAGGCATCACCTGACCATATTTCCTGGTATTGATCAATTTCACGTGATAAAATTTTGATTAAGCAGGGCAAATGAAGCTTGCCATACAATAATAAACGTTGTATGTGTCAATGTATTTTAGCATGGCCCGGTTAATCTCAAAAAATCAACATTGCTGCATGCAAAAAATGGCGATCATCCATTTTGCAGCCATGGTCCCTGAGTTTTTGTGTTATTTTTCACAAATATAAACCAAAATATTACAGCACAAGAGGTTTTCGCTATCTTTGAACTGATATCGCCTTCGTGTCCGTGCCCGACTGTCGGTTAAGTCGCAGCGCTTTTTTCTCAGCTTAAAAATAAAGTCATTGCTTAAGCCATAAAGGGGTTTGTTTTTTACAGATAAGAGAAAGCGCCAGATCCGGATCGGCTGAAGCAGCATTGGTATGACACCAGGCTCCGGGCGCCATCAAAGCCGTATCGACATGACATCAGTTTCGATTTTAGACATGCGCGGAAAATTTGTCAAACACATTCAGCAGCACCGGCTCATTACAGATGAAAGCAGGGTTTTGCTGGCCGTCAGTGGCGGCATGGACTCCATGGTCATGGTAGAGCTTTTCCGCCAGTCTGCATGGCCCTTTGCCATTGCACATGGAAACTTTCAGCTTCGTGGTACCGATGCAGCACAAGACCAGCAGTTGGTTGAAAAAACAGCAAATAAGCTGGACGTCCCTTTTTTTGTGCATGCATTTGACACGGAAGCAGAAGCGCGGAAAACCGGGGAGTCGATACAGATGGCCGCACGCAGGTTACGTTATGATTGGATGGAAAAGATACGCGCGGAAAATGCATACGATGTGATCGCTACCGCCCATCATCTGGACGACGCGATTGAAACACTCCTAATTCATATCACCAGGGGTACCGGCATCGCCGGCCTCAAAAGCATCCCCGAAAAGGCCGGACACATTATCAGACCGCTGTTGTTTGCCACCCGGGAGGAAATCGCAGCTTATTGCCGGGAAGCGGGCATATCTTTCCGTGAAGACCGCTCTAACCTGGAGGTAAAATACGCCAGAAACAAGATCAGGCACCAGGTATTGCCCGCCCTGAAAGACCTGAACCCGTCACTGCCCTCCACCCTCGCACGCTTTTTCGAAAGGATGAAAGCAACAGAAGCTATCCTTAACGCAATGATTGAGCAGCAAAAACAAGCCTGCACACGATTAGCGGGTGATCAGCTGCTGATCAGCATGCCTGCGCTACGGGGACTCCCCTGGCCGCATTATTTTCTTTTTGAATTCATCAGGAACTTTGGGTTTTCAGAAAGTATTTGCAAGGCCATGCTCAGTGACAAGGAGATGCAACCCGGAAAACATTTTTACTCAGATACGCATGAGGCATTGATTGACAGGGAGGAGATTATCGTCCATCCCATAAAGTCATCAGTTGCATCGGGCCCCGTATTTGTAGATATGCCTTTTGATGATCAGGTTGGGGATGAACCCGGCAGCACAGTGGCCCTGGAGGGTTTGACCTTGCATTTTTATATCGGCGATACGGAAGAAGAAGCTGACCTCCCAGATGGCCCGCATGCCTTGATGGCAGACATAAGCAAACTATCATTCCCGCTTATTTTGCGCCGGTGGAAAGCGGGTGACACCCTTGTGCCCCTTGGAATGAAAGGCAAAAAGAAGGTCAGCGACCTGCTTACTGATGTCAAAATGCCGCTTCATAAAAAGAAAAATGTGCTGGTACTGACCACCGCCAAAAATGAAATCATCTGGGTGGTGGGGGTCCGCGCCGACGATCGCTTTAAAATCACCCCGTGGACGAAACGGCACCTCCGGGTTTGGCTTAAAATCAGTTAATTGTAATGTGCTAATGAAGGGCTTTGAGTGTAAATTGGGTTTCCCCTCCTTTGGCACACAGGAAGCCCTACTTCTTTGCGGTTTTTGCGTTTATCTTTTTGCGACCTTCGCGTGGAATCATTTTCCCCACGCAGAGGCCGCAAAATTAAAAACACGCAAAAACCGCAAAGAAAACAGCACATTGTTAGATAGGATATGAACGATTCAATGAAACACCATACCTCCTCCCGGCCCCTGCAGAAAATGTTTATGGCCGTCCCGCCATCTTATGACAGGCTGAACAGGCTGTTGACCCTGCGAATAGATGAACTCTGGCGAAGCAAGGCAGCAAAGGCCGTACTCAGTAACAGCCCGGCGAAGGTATTGGACCTGTGCACGGGCACGGGTGATCTGGCATTGCGTTTAAGAAAATATGCAAGTCCGCAAACCCAAATTTCGGCACTGGATTACAGTGCACCAATGCTTGCCGTGGCCAAAGAAAAGGCCCGCAAAAGAAAGTTTCAGGACATTGGGTTCAAACAGGGAGATGCCGCCTCCATGCCCTTCGATGATTGCAGTTTTGATGCCGTCGGTATCGCATTTGCCTTTCGCAACCTGACCTATAAAAACCCGGACCGGGATACCTTCATGAAGGAAATCTTGCGTGTGTTAAGGCAGGGCGGAAAATTTGTGGCCGTGGAAACCAGTCAGCCGGAAAGCAAAAGCCTGCGCAAATTATTCCATCTGTACATGCGCTGGGTCACCCGGCCAATAGGAGGCTTGCTTTCTGGCCATCAGGGCGCTTATCGTTACCTTGCCCACTCTGCAATCGATTATTACCACCCGCGCGAATTAAAGCAGATCCTCCTGGATGCCGGCTTCAGCAGTGTGGACTACACCCCGCTTGCCGGCGGCATGGCCGCCCTGTGGGAGTGCCGGAAGTAACAAGGCAACCCGCAGAAACCGCCAAAATCTTGAAACGTTTTCCTGTTTATCGTACCTTTGCATCAAAATTACATATCTCAATCATTTAACTTGTTTTAACAGCGTTCTCAAAACCAATTCTTCATCAGCACGTTGGATTTAATAAAAGCACCATTATGACGCCATTAAAATCCTTGCAACACATCACTGCAGCAATCGCCTTGATCCTCTTCATGCTGCCGGCTGCCGCACAGATCATGGACCCCGTAGACTGGGAGTTTGAAAAAACACCAATCGATGAAAATACTCATGAACTGAGGATGACCGCCATCATCGACCCGGGTTGGTATATTTACGGCATGGACCTGGAGCCAGGCGGCCCGATCCCTACGAATTTTACCTTTGAAGAGGATGATGCCTATGAGCTGGTCGGTGGAGTTGCAGCACCGGATGCCGAGGTCAAGTACGATCCCAACTTTGAGATGGATATCCCCATGTATAGTGGGCAGGTTACCTTCACCCAGGTCGTCAGGGTGCTGACAGTGGATCCGGTGACTGTGCGCGGCGAACTGGAATATATGTCGTGTGATGACCAGCGCTGCCTGCCGCCCGATTTTCTTTCTTTTTCTTTTGACTTGGATGGCGCCGGGGATGCAGCGACCGCAGTGCTCGCAGAGGCAGACCGCACCGAAGTGGTAACCGAGGAAACGATCGAACCGGATGATGAATTGGAGCCGCAGCTGGAATTGGCCGATGCTTATGAAGAGGTGGTTGTTGATCGGGACAAAACGGTTCCGGAGGAAGAGGAAGATGTCACGCAACGGATTTATACCCCCGAAACGGAGGAAGAAAGTGGCTTGGCATGGACTTTCGTGCTGGGTTTTTTAGGCGGACTGCTTGCCTTACTTACACCTTGCGTGTTTCCGATGATCCCGCTCACGGTGAGTTTTTTCTTGCGTAATGCCGGCAACAAGGCCCGGGCAATCCGTGACGCGCTGATGTACGGGCTGACCATCATTTTCAGCTACGTGGTGCTTGGTCTGGCCATATCCGTCATCTTCGGGCCAGCCACGCTGAACGCACTGGCTACAAGCCCGGGATTTAACGTATTTTTCTTCGCCCTGCTGGTCTTCTTTGCAGCATCATTTTTCGGGGCCTTCGAGCTCCAGATGCCCGCCTCGTGGTCCAATAAACTTGACAGCAAGGCCGATCAAACCGGCGGACTCATCGGTGTGTTTCTGATGGGGATCGTGTTTGTGCTTGTCTCCTTCTCATGTACAGGGCCAATCGTGGGCACATTGCTTGTAGAAGCAGCCATCAGCGGCAATGTATTTGCCCCGGCCATAGGTATGCTCGGATTCAGCCTGGCACTGGCCATCCCCTTCAGCCTGTTTGCCGTCTTCCCTACCGCCCTGAAATCCCTCCCAAAATCGGGCGGATGGATGAACGCCGTAAAAGTGGTGCTCGGATTCCTGGTCCTGGCCTTCTCGCTCACCTTCCTTTCCATTGCCGACAGCGTAGGACAGTGGGGCATTCTCGACCGGGAGGTATTCCTGGTGCTTTGGATAGCCATTTTCGGCCTGATGGGCCTTTACCTGATCGGGAAGATCCGCTTTGCACACGACAGTGAGGTGCAGT
>PWNO01000306.1 GCA_003557765.1 Bacteroidales bacterium | reverse complement strand
ATTCGGGGCCCACGCATGCCCAAATGCCGCTCAAGCACCATGCATGCCACACCACCCCCCGAACCCCGCCAGGGGTTCAACACGAATAACCCCGAATACAATTCGGGGCACCCAACCCCCCTATACAATACGGGGCCCACGCATGCCCAAATGCCACTCAAGCACCATGCATGCCACACCACCCCCCGAACCCCGCCAGGGGTTCAACACGAATAACCCCGAATACAATTCGGGGGCCACCACCCGCCCTATACAATTCGGGGCACCCAAACCCCCTATACAATACGGGGGTACTGCGCCCCCCATCCCACAACTTCAAAAAAACGTCACTCGTGCCTGAGGGCATCTACCGGGTTGTTTTTGAACGCCAGATGTGTCTGTATGCTGATGATCAAGGCACCCGAAACCAGGATGAGGACGCCGGGCAGGATGAACCACAAGGGGTTCATACGCACAGTGAAGGCAAAGCCGCTCATCCAGCGGTCCATCGCGAGCCAGGCAATAGGCCAGGCGATCAGCATGGACAGGACAGCCAGGATAACCGACTCCCGATTGTACTTCCACAACAGCTGCCTGATGGAGGCACCCAGCACGATGCGGATCCCCATCTCCTTGACCCTGCGTTCTGCAGCAAAAGCCGCCAGTCCGTATACGCCAAGCAGTGAGATCACGAAAGCCAGGATGGCACCCGTGGAAAGCAATGATGTGGCCCGCCGTTCCTGCTGGTAGAGCAAGGCAATGGTTTCATCCAGGAAGCGGATGTTGGGCGTGTAGTTCGGATCAAACTCCTGTAAGGCCTCCGTGATATCCTCCATCAGGGGAGCAAACTCGCCAGGGGAAGCCTTGAGGTAGATGTGCGGAAATCCCATCTGGGCGTAGTTCAACACCAGGGGCTCAATGGGCTGGTGCAGGGACTTCATGTGAAAATCACTGATCACGCCGATAAGCGGGCCCTGGATATTGACCACATCAAGCTGTTTGCCCAGGGGCTCCTCAAATCCCAGGGCACGCACAGCGGTTTCATTCAGGATCAGTGCGTTCTGGACGTCCATCTCGGAGCCGGCGTGGAAATTACGCCCATCGACCAACTCCACGCCCATCACATCCAGGAAGCCGTGGTCTACGGTGACGACATCGGCAAGCACACCGCTGTCGTAGTCTGTGCCAAGCTCACTGATGAGGCTTACGTTGGTGGTACCTCCATAGATGAAGTTCGCGCCACCGGTGGATACTACCCGTGGGATGGACTCAAGCCGCGCGCGCACCGATTGGAAAGATTGCCACAGTCCCCCGGAAAGGTTTTCCAGGATGATCACCTCTTCCTGGTCGAAACCGAGGTCCCTGTCTTGAATGTATTGCAGCTGGCGGGTCATCACCACCAGCGAGCTGATCACAAAGAGGGTGATGGTGAACTGGAAGACGACCAACGCTTGCCGGAACCTCTGACCGGTTTTTCCGCGCACCACTTCCCCTTTGAGCGTGCGCACCGGGTTGAAGGACGACAGGTAAAAGGCCGGGTAAAGGCCCGAAAGCAGGCCGGTGACCGCAAGGATCATCAGGATGACCAGCAGCCCCCCAGTGCTTAACAGGGTCGAAAGGTCTAGCGGGATGCCCAGGGCCTGTGAAAACCAGGTCGAAAAAAATTCGGCCAGGACGATGGCTACAACAAGGGCCAGCAGCACGGTCAGGAAGGATTCAGTCATGATTTGCCGGATCAGGTTGCCTCGGCTCGCCCCTGATACTTTTCGCACACCGATTTCTTTGGCACGTAACATGCTGCGGGCGGTAGCCAGGTTCACGTAATTGATGATGGCCACGAAAAGGATGAACACGGAGAGCAGGGAAAAAACCAACACGGATTGCCAGCTTCCGCCTTCTTTCATCTCCCATATCAGGTTGGAGTGCAGGTGAATGTCGCCAATGTTCATCAGCCTGTGCGCCACGTGAAAGGTCACCCCGTCATAGCGGGGATTCGTTCGAATGTGGTCGGCAAGGGTTTCGTCCATGTACTGCTGAATGCCCGCGATATCGGCACCGGGAGTGACTTTCAGGTAGGTGAAAAAGTTCAGGCCACCCTCCTTGACCATGTCGGGAAGGTTGTCGTGGTGCGATACGGCATTGAATTCCAGGTGGGTGTTGTCGGGCAGGTCTTTGAAGATGCCGGTGATCTGATAGTTCTGACCCTGGATGTGGATCATTTCGTAGAGCACGTCCATGGGCTCTTCGGCCAGCCTCGCAGCCGTAGACTCGCTGATCACGATCCTTCCCGGCACCCTGAGCACCTCTTCGGGCTGCCCGGCGACCAACTCCAGGTCGAACAGGGAGAAAAAGTTCTCATCCCCGAATTTTATGTTTGGCAGAATGGTGGTTTCATCCCTGAAAAGGATCTCCGGACTGCTATAGTATGAGCTAAAGCGCACCATGTCCTCCACGCCGGGATGCTCCCTGCGGGTCCATTCGCCTATTGGAAACATGGTGGTGGGAATCTCCTGGGGCTCGCCCGGACCCAGGACGGCCTGGCTGTGCACCCGGTATATGCGGTCGTGGTCTGTAATGAAGGTTTCGTAGCTTAGCTCGTGGAGCACAAAGATCCAGATCAGCAAGGTGATGCCGAGACCGAGTGCCAGACCAAGGATGTTGACCACAGTGTTGGTTTTCTGCTTTTGCAGACTGCGCAGTAGCGATTTTATGTGATATATGATCATGATCAGAGGGTTTTAGTTTAACTTGAAAGCCCACGTCCTTTAAGTGTGGCAATGTGCTGTCTGAGCTTTGCCCGCGGGCCTGTGCGGCATAAAAAATTTGCGGTGCGAAGCAAAAATCGGGATTAATGCCATCCACCTATGGTGATGGATAGGCTGACTTTAGCATTATTATACTTAAAGTCAAAAGGCCGCAATGTCTAATAGCCGAAAGCTCCGGGGTTGCATTGTCTTCAAACTGATTTGCAAAAACTTCGGACAGGTCAAGCCCTGTCTCTACGGGCCATCCTTTTAAAAAATGTGGCCGGCCAATTGCGGCCCGCACAAGGGCATTGCTTTTGCTCAACCCAAAAGCCGCTTACTGCTTTCTTCTGCTTACTGTAAACTACCCCCCCTATAATAACCCGGCACTTACTCGGCCCTGAGGCTAATTACCGGGTCAATACGCGCGGCACGTTGGCTATGGAAGCTCACCGTGAGAAATGCCACAATGATGGCGGTCACGGCCGCGGTGATCAGTGGCGTGAAGGACATGTCCATGGCGTAGGTAAACTGCTCCAGCCACCGGCTCATCAGCCACCAGGTGACAGGTGTGGCCAGCACGACAGCGACCAGGATCAGGCGAAGATATTCCTTGTAAAGCATCATCACGATGCCCCTTAGTGAGGAGCCGAGCACCTTGCGCACGCCGATTTCCTTCCTGCGCTGGTTGATCATATAAGATGACAGACCAAAAAGGCCGATAAAAGAGATCACGATGGTGACCACAGCGAAGAAGCCAAACAGCCTGCTTTGCCGTTCTTCGGTTTCAAAGGCTTCCAGGAAGCCCGCTTGCAAACTGACAACTTCCGGCATCAGTGCCTGGTCAAAGGCGCGTGTTTCCATTTCAATGAATGCATGCACTTCTTCCTTGGCACCCGCATCATAATTGATGATGACATAACGGAACTGTGCAGGGTTTGCAGGCATGATCATCATCATGGGTTCAATATGATGATCCAGGGACAGGAAATGATAGTCGCTGAAGACGCCAATCACCCGGAGGATGGTTTGGGGGTTTCCTTCATCGTCATAATGCATGAAGATCTGTTTGCCCAGGGGGTCGTCTTGCCAGCCGTATTTTCTGGCTGCTGTTTCGTTGATGATGGCAGCCTGGCTGACATCCGTGCGCATGTCGCGATCGAAGCCGCGGCCTTTTATCATTTTGATATCCAGGTTTTCCACAAACTGGTGGTCGACATAGTTGACGGCGATCACCGTTTCCTGTGGCCCCTCTTCTGACTCAACCCGCACGGCGTTCATGTTGTGTCCCTTGCCGGGAACAGAAAAGGCCTTGGATGTTGCGCTCACCCTGGGGTGCTGCTGGATACGCTGCTCAAGCGTTTCAATCTGTCCGCGGGATGCGCTGCCCTGCAGGTTGACCACCGCCGTGTTGTCCGGCTCAAAGCCCAGGGACTTGCTTCGCAGGAAGCCCAGTTGATCCTGTACGGTAAGGGTGCCGCCCACCAGGATGATAGAGATGGTAAACTGGAATACGACCAGGATCTTCCGCATCGTGCCAGAATGTCCACGTTGGTCGCCGTGTTCTTTCACCGTGATGGCGGGCTGCATCCGGCTCAGGAACAGGGCTGGATAGATGCCTGCTGCCAGCCCGGTAAGGGCGGTGATCAGCAAGACCTGGATCAGGATGCCCGGCCGGATCAGGTCTGCCAAAACAAAGTCGTTGTTGGTCAGCGCATTAAAGGCCGGAAGCAACAGCTCCACGATGAGCAATGAAACGATCAGGGCAACGATGGCGATCAGCAGCGATTCCGACAGGAACTGCAACACCAGTTGTCCGCGGCTGGCACCTGCCGTCTTGCGGATGCCGATCTCACGGGCCCGTGTGGCTGCCTTTGCTGTAGCCAGGTTGGTGTAGTTGATGGCTGCGATGATCACCAAAAACAAGGCTACCATCGAAAAGATCAGCAGGATGGTTTTGCTGCCGCCTTCCGGACTTAGCATCACAGGATTGAAATGGGTGTCGCGCAACGGGGTGGACACAAATTGCGCACTTGCGCCCATCATCTCTCCCATGGGAGACACATATTTGTCCAACAGCTCCGGCATGCGTTCCGCCACGTGTACCATGTCACCCCGCTCGTGCAATTTCACATAGGTATAGGTGATGTTGATGTTCCAGAAAAGCTCAGGGTCTATGACATACACCATCTCCCTGTCCTGGGTGGCCATCGACAAGAGCGCCTTGTATCTGAAATGCGAATTGCCGGGGAGGTCTTCAATGACCCAGGTGATCATGTAATGATTGCCGCCTACATTAAGATCCAGTCCTACCGGATTCTCATCCCCAAAATATTTCTCGCTCAGCGAGCGGGTCAGCACCATGGTGTTCGGCTCGGAAAGTGCACCGCGTGAGGATCCGTGGACGAACTTATGCGTAAAGACATCGAACACGGTAGAGTCGGCAAAAGTGACACCCGGCTCCAGGAACTCGTGGTCACCCGCCCTCACCTTTACTTCATCATCCGGTATGAAAAAGCGGACAAAGCTTTCTACCTGGCTGATCTCTTGTTCCATAGCCAACGCCAGTGGAAACGGCGTGATGGCCATATGGTAGGTGGTTCCGGCCATGTCGTAGATGCCTTCCATCCGGAAGATACGCTCGTGGTCCTCATGGTGGGTATCGTAGGCCAGCTCATGGTTTAAGTAAAGGGTCATGATGATGGCGCCGGAGATGCCCACTGCCAGGCACAATATGCTGATGCTGCTTGATAACAGCGTTTTGAGCAAGTTACGCCAGGCGATGATGATGTAGTTGAGAAACATATTACTCGGGTGTTTTTAATTCATGACTAAAAGCCTTCTTGCTTTTTCACATCCAGCTCTTGGCAATCGCCTATTGCGCAGCCGCCGCAGTCAACACAAACTCCGTGCTTTTATCCTCAGTGACGATCTGGCCGTCGAAGAGCCTGATGATGCGTTGTGCATAAGAGGCGTCGCGCTGGGAGTGTGTCACCATGATGATGGTGGTGCCGTTTTTGTTGAGCTCTTCGAGCAGGTGCATCACCTCGTCGCCGTGGGTCGAGTCCAGGTTGCCCGTGGGCTCGTCAGCAAGGATAATGTGCGGCTTGGCCACGACGGCGCGGCAAACGGCCACACGCTGCTGCTGACCACCTGATAGCTGAAGAGGGAAGTGGTTTCGGCGGTGCATGATCTGCATCTGCTCCAACACCTCTTCTACGCGCTGCTTTCTTTCAGATGCGCTGTATCCCAGGTATATCAGGGGCAACTCCACGTTTTCGAACACGCTCAGTTCATCGATCAGGTTAAAGTTCTGGAAAACAAAGCCGATATTGCGTTTGCGCAGGTTGGCACGCTGCTTTTCCGAATAATTAGCCACTTCTTCATCCAGGAAATGATATGCTCCGCCGCTGGGGTTGTCGAGCAGTCCCAGGATGTTCAGAAGCGTCGACTTGCCGCAGCCTGAAGGACCCATCACGGCCACAAATTCTCCTTCTCTGATTTCAAAGGAAACCTGGTTCAGGGCGGTGGTTTCCACCTCCTCGGTGCGAAACACTTTTGATAATTCTACTGTTTTGATCATGACGATAGTTTTTAGGTTAATTGAAACTGATTTTGAATTGCAAATTATGTTTTTTTTCTTAATGATGGCCAACTGAACCCTGCCACCTTATGCTGTTTTTAATAACCACGGTTGTTGTCCAATAGACGAAAGGTCTGCCTCCAACAAGTACATTCAAACGCCTCAGGCAACTTCGGCCAGCCCAGGTGCTGACCCTGCTATCTTTAAAGCCCGAATCACAAACTCCCGGGGCTTCGCCAGCGCTATGCCTCAAACGGCTTACCGGAAGATGAGTCTTTCCCTGCCGCCATAGGCATCATAGGAAGATACGATCACCTGTTCACCGGGCTCCAGGCCTTCCATCACCTCATAATGGTGGATGTTCTGCCTTCCTACACGGATCGGTCTCCTGGTGGCTTGCGAACCTGAAGAGTCCAGCACATAGATCCAGTTGCCGCCGGTGGTCTGATAAAACCCTCCCCGGGGAATGATCAGGGCATCGGCTACGCCACTGAACTCGAGCCGGAGCTGGATGGTCTGGCCCCTGCGTACGCCCGCAGGCTCGTCTCCGTTAAACTGAAGATCCACCTCAAAGGCACCACCGGTGATGTCGCTGTAAATCTTGTCAATTTCCAGGTCATAGGTTGTGCCACCATACACAAACGATGCAGGCTGCCCCACATAGGTGCGGTTCACATATCGCTCGTCAATGCGGGCGCGCAGCTTATAGCCGTCGAGCACGTCAATCTGTCCGAGGTTTTCTCCGGCACTCTTGGTTTCACCGCGTTCTGCGTGGAAAGAGGAGAGCTGACCACTGATCGGCGCCCGGAGGATCAGATTGTCCAGGGTTTCATGCAGCATGTGGATGTTGCCTTGTACCCTGTCGATGGACTCGTTGATCGCATCCATCTGCTTGGCTACGTATAACGAATCGTGCTCCAGCGTACGCAACCCGATCTCATAATTCCGCTTGGCAAAATGGTAATCGCGGTAGGCATTTTCATATTCTTCTTCTGATATCACATTCTTTTTGTGGAACTGCTTTTTGCGCGCGTAATTTTTTTGGGCGATGTCGAGACGGTATTCCAGGTCGATGAGCTGACGTTGCAGGTTGAACAGGTTACGCTCAAGCCCCAGCCGGGTGTTCTGATAGCGGTCGAGCACTTCGAGCGCCACGTTTTCCTGCTGCATGTAGTTCATCTCGATCTGCGCGTTCGACAAGCGAAGGATCTTATCCCCTTCTTCTATCTGTGCACCATCGCGCTGGTAGATCTCTTCCACGCGACCACCGAACACGGCATCGATGTGGATGGTGGTTTTCGGCCGCACCACGCCGTCGACCGGGATGAACTCCTGGAAGTGCCCCTGCTGTACGGTGGCGATAGTCATCTTGTCCTTGTCGACATATAGCCTGCTGCTGCTGTCGCGTAAAAAAAGCAGGTAAACGATAAACAACCCAAACAATGATGCGGCAGCTATCGTGCCTATCCTTTTAAACGTCCATTTCTTTTTTTCAATTTTCCTGTCCATGGAAATACGGGTTTTAGATTTTGCCCAAACAGCAACGAATTTTGTGCCAATACACGCATATTCCTGAAAAACAAATTCTTGCAAATTTTTCACAAACCAGCGCTTTGCCAAAGTGTTCGTTATCGTTCAGCATGTGTACCACAGCGTACGATTGAGCGTTTAGGATATAGGTTAAGATTAAAGTTGAGGTTGAGGATCGTCATTCCGAACGAAGTGAGGGATCTCATGGGATAACCGTTCAACCCCGACCATTTTAATCCCCATCAAAAGCGCAAAACCAGAACCCCAGAACCGAATAAACCCATAATCCAGCAATACACCGCTTTAACTCCAAATCATCGCAGACACCTGGGGCAACCTCAAACCCATTTTGGTGTAATTTTTGTTGCTCCCATAAAAAGTTTTTTCTTAAATTCGTTGAGATTAATTTAATACCTATCGTCATGAAGAGAACATTGATTTACACGCTTTTAGCGGTTTTACTGGTGGCTGCAGGCTGTCAGCGAAAGGTCACACGCGTTGATACCGATAGAGCCATTGACCTCAGCGGTCGTTGGAACGACACGGATTCACGCCTGGTGGCACAAGAAATGATTGATGATGCACTGATGCGTCCCTGGCTTGAGCGCTTTACCCAGGAAAATGATCGCTCACCCGTGGTCATCGTCGGTGATGTGCGCAACCGCAGCCATGAGCACATTGACGCAGAAACCTTCATCCGCAACATGGAGCGGGAGTTTCTCAACAGCGGCAGGGTTCGCCTGGTTCAGGATGCCGAATTCCGGGAGCAGATCCGGGAAGAACGAGCCGACCAGCATGAATTTGCAAACCCCGAAACTGTTGCCCAGTGGCAAATGGAAACCGGCGCAGACTTCATGCTTACCGGCACGATGAACTCCATCGTCGACCAGCACGGACGCGACAGGGTAGTGTATTACCAGGTGAACCTGGACCTCACACACATGCAAACCAATGAACGTGTGTGGATCGGGGAGAAGCAGATCCGCAAGACCATCCGGAATTAATACGTTAAACTGAACGGCCAGGAGGTTGGGAGCAGGAAGTAAGCTATTGGCTGTTAGCAAGACCCGGTCACCGCAGCACCCGGGCTGCGGAGATGG
The DNA here is from genome assembly GCA_003557765.1 of Bacteroidales bacterium. Next base: position 298 of record PWNO01000306.1, on the reverse strand, counting down.
GTCAGCAGGCAGGCTGTCGGCTTCTGCCTTGTTGCAAAGAGGGGGCGCTCGCTGAGTTGAGAATGCCTGAGGCGTTTGTGTAAATCCGTATTTGGGATGTGCCTTGCGCAATGCATATATCTGTGATGCAACCCGCAGGTAACTCATTGGCAAAGCCTTTTTCCGGACCCGCAGAAATCATAAATAAAGATCGGGTCACGATGCGCTGGAAAAATGGCTGTATGTGCATTTCGGCCAATAGCGAACTTCTAAAGGTTATGCTGGCCCCTAAGGTATGCTGGTTTAAAAGGGTTTCCTT
>PWNO01000045.1 GCA_003557765.1 Bacteroidales bacterium | reverse complement strand
TGGCCAGGGCCAGTGCGGGCTCCCATACCTCGTTGGCAAAGTTCATCACCGCGGGGATGTCGCCGGCCATGGTTTCTTTCAGGCTAAAGTGTGCGTGGTTGTCATAACCCATGAGGTTGGCACGCTCGTGGCGCAGGTTGGCAATTTTCGCCAGGATCTCCCGGTTGTTGAATTCATTGTCGTTGTTGCCGCGGTTGATAAAAGCCTGCTGCATCTTCTTGCGAAGCTCCCGGTTGTCGGCATTGTAAAGGAAGGGCATCACACTGGGATTGTGCAGGGTAAACACCCACTTGCCTTCCATGTCCATGCCTGCTGCCCGGTCGGCAGCGTCTTCGATAGACGACTGTGGCAGGCCGGCCAGGTCCTCCTCGTTGTCGATGACCATGGTGAAATCATTGGTTTCGCCAAGTACATTCTGGCCAAATTGCAAAGTAAGCGAGGAGAGCGCTGAATTGATCTCACGCAGACGTTCCTGTTTGTCGGCCGGTAGGTTGGCGCCGCTGCGTTCAAATCCTTTGTAGGTTTCTTCCAGCAAACGCATTTGCTCATCGGAAAGGCCCAGCTCCTCGCGCTGGTTGTAGACTTCCTTGACCCGGTCAAAAAGGTCCAGGTTTAGCCGGATGTTGTCCGAATGCTCCGAGAGCTTCGGAGACATCTTCTGGGCGATCTCCTGTATCTCAGGACCGGTCAGGGCGGAGTTAAAATTGTAAAAAACACGCAGCACCCTGGTCAACAGCTCTCCGGAATACTCCATGGCTTCGATGGTGTTTTCAAAGGTAGGCGGCTCAGGATTTTCCACAATAGCCTGAATCTCTGCTTCCTGCTGTGCCATGCCCTCCATGATGGCAGGTTCAAAATGTGCGTTTTCAATTTCATCAAAAGGCGGTACGCCAAATGGGGTTTCGTACTCGCTGAAGAAGGGGTTGGGCTTTTCAGCCGGTGCACATGAGACCATAAACATTACAGGTAAAATCAATAATAACCAATACTTTTTCATTGTTCGTCGTTTTTGTGAGTGAAGAAATTGGCGGATAACAATTGACTGCAAAAATAAGGATTTAACCTGTATTATTTATGTGTTTATAATTTTTATGTTTCGATCAGATAAAACGAGCCATGCCAATATATTGACACACATGAGAATGATTATCTCATGGCGAGTTTGGCTTCGCCGAGCTCGCAAAGTGCTCGGTTCATGTGATCGAAACATAAAAATTATAAACACATGAAAAGTCCGGTTGATCAATATCCGGAAGGTCAAATTCGCCTCCCTTGCGCTACATGAATCAGCGCTCAGCAGTCAGTGTTCAGTTCAAAGGCGCCTTCTGTCCTGTCTCCATCAACACAATCTAATCAAAACCAGGATCACCAGGATCAGCGAAGATGGCATTGAATTCGCCCGAAACTGTTACCTGTAATTCCTCTTCAGGTACCATGGTATGGAATCCTGTACCATCATACTCAAAACTGCCATTCACGCGGTTGTTGGAAGACTCCTGGATGTTAATGGAGCCAGCCTCGGCTTGCAAAAAATATATCTCAGGCGCATCATTATTGTCGAACTGTATCGTAATGCTTGATACAAATGCATCTGAGGGCAGATCTCCGTCTTCTTCAAAATCAAATGAAACGACCGCATGCTGGCCGGTTGCCGGCTGATCACCAGATTTGATAAAGAACATGTTGAAAGTGGTTTCGATGCCTTCGGCGAGGCTCACTATGAAGATGTCCTCACCAAACTCAGGGTCATAATAGTGTCCGAAATAGGCCATGCCCTCGGTTTGGTAATCCATGTCACCGGAAATGCTGAGTGAGAAGCTTCCCATTTCAGGCATATCCAAATCATTGTCGTTGTCATCATCACAAGCTGTGAAGGCAATCATAAAAAAGAATGCCAGCAGCCCAATAATTTTGTTGGTTTTCATAAATGCAGTCTTTTTGGTTATTAAATGATTAGTATCTGGTATGTATACAACCTTCATAGAAAAATGTTTAAATATATAAAAGCATACACTAAAAATATTTTGGCTGCATATATTATTAGGTTAAAGAACGCCAAACCATCTTAACCCACCGCATACCCTGACTTTTGGACCTTTTGACCTTTTGACCTTCTCCTCTCAGGACCACATCTTTGCAGCACAAAGACCATCAATCCATCCCAATCCACCGCATACCCCGACCTTTTGTCCTTTCGACCTTTTGTCTTTTTGTCTTTCCCTCCCTGCATAAAAAAAGCCCCGTCTTTGCGGGGCTTTTGCTGGTTGACCGACCAGGATTCGAACCTGGACAGACAGCTCCAAAAACTGTAGTGCTACCGTTACACCATCGGTCAATCCGATTTCGTGGGCAAAATTAGAAAAATTTTTTTGAACTGCAAACCCGGGCATTTAAAAATGTGTGGGGCGTTGGATAGATGTCTGCTATTCCGCTTTGCCTCCCGTTTAACCACCGCTTTTATCCGACCGCCGCCACCCCCTTCGCAGCGGTTGCATAAGCCAATTCTTTACAGATGTTAAAATTAATCATGGATGATGCTTTTTTTCGTAATTTCGCATGCTGCACGATAAGGTGCATCGTTATTATAAGCTGCTCAATGCCAAATAAATCATTATGGCCATGAACGATTTTTTGTATAAAAGGCTCAACAATTATATGGGCTGGGGTCTTTTTATTTTTGCCACCCTCATTTACCTGTTTACCCTGGAGCCGACGGTAAGCTTCTGGGATGCCGGTGAGCGTATAGCCGTATCCTATAAACTACAGATCGGACACCCCCCTGGGGCACCGCTTTACCAGATGATGGCGCGCTTTTTTTCCCTTTTTGCCTTTGGAGATGGGGCTCGTGTGGCATTCTGGATCAACACCATGTCTGCCGTGGCAGGTGGGCTTGCTGTCATGTTTCTTTTCTGGACGATTAACATCTTTGCCCGCAAACTGATTGCCAAAGGCAAGGAGATCACCCAGGGTCAGGCATTTGCCATTTTTGGCAGCGGCCTGGTTGGTGCCCTCACCCTCACCTTCAGCGACTCTTTCTGGTTTACTGCCGTGGAGGCAGAGGTGTATGTGACCTCCGTTTTTCTTACGGCATTTGTGTTTTGGGCCATGCTGAAATGGGAGGCGGTGGCACACGAGCCTGACTCCCACAAATGGCTGGTGCTTATCTTCTACATTATCGGCCTTTCTATCGGGGTACCCCTCCTGAACCTTCTGGCCATACCTGCCATTGTATTTATCTATTATTTCAAAAAATACCAACCTACCACAAAAGGAATTCTGGCCACCGGCGTGGTGGCGATAGGCTTGCTCTATTTTGTGCAGTCTGTCCTTATTCCCGGCATCCTGACCCTCGACTGGCGGTTTGAGCGCTTTTTTGTAAACACCATCGGCCTGCCTTTCCACAGCGGAACCATTATATTCTTTGTCTTGCTCATTGCCGGCATCGTTTATGGGCTGTATTACACCCAAAAGAAAAAACTCGTGGTGTGGAATACGGTGTTGCTGGCTTTCACCTTCATCGTGATCGGATATTCTTCCTTTTTCATGCTCGTGATTCGTTCAAATGCCCAGGTGCCCATCAACGAGAATGCCCCCAAAGATGCCCTTGCGATGAAAGCCTACCTGGGCCGGGAGCAATATGGTGACTGGCCATTGCTTCACGGACCTTATTTCAATGCCCCCATAGTGGATGTGGAGGATGGTATACCAGTGTGGGGTAAAAACCGTGAAACCGGCAGGTATGAAATCATCAACCCAAGAGAAAACCTTGAGCCGGTGTATGCCCCGGAGTTCACGACACTGTTTCCAAGAATGTGGAGCAGCCGGGCCAACCACCCACAAGCTTATAAAGACTGGGGCAATGTACAGGGAAGACCCGTGCGTACCGTTGACCATCGCGGCCAGCCGGTTACCCAAAACAAGCCCACTTTCATAGAAAACATGCGTTTCTTTTTCTCCTACCAGGTAGGACATATGTATCTCCGATACCTGATGTGGAATTTCAGTGGCCGGCAGAATGACATCCAGTCCCATGGTAGTGCATTTGACGGAAACTGGATTACCGGCATCCCTTTCCTGGATGAAATACGTCTGGGACCCCAGGACAATCTCCCGGAAACGATGAAAAGAAATCCCGGAAGGAATACCTATTACATGTTGCCTTTCATTCTGGGAGTCTTGGGATTCCTGTATCAGCTTAAACGCAGACCCGACAATGCCCTTGTTGTTGGCTTGCTGTTCTTCATGACAGGCCTGGCCATCATCATCTATCTCAACCAAACACCCTTCCAGCCCCGTGAACGGGATTATTCCTATATCGGATCCTTCTACGCCTTCTCCATATGGGTTGGATTAGGTGCCCTGGCCGTGATTGATGCTTTGGCACGTCGGATAAAAGGAAAGAAAGGTGATGCGGAGCCCGGGGAGGCAGTGAAAGACCATAAGACCGGAAAAGTGGCTGCAGTCATTGGTACAGCAGTATGCTTGCTGCTTGTCCCTGTCAACATGGCAAACGAAAACTGGAACGACCACGATCGTTCGGGACGTTATGGTGCGCGTGATGTAGCCATCAACTACCTGGAGTCTTGTGCACCCAATGCCATCATCTTTACGAATGGCGACAACGACACCTTCCCGTTGTGGTATGCCCAGGAAGTAGAGGGTGTGCGTACCGACATCAAGGTGGTGAACATGAGCTTGCTCAATACCGATTGGTATATCGACAACATGTTGCGTCGCAAGACTTATGATGCGAAACCTGTGCCCTTTAGCTTCGAGCCTCATGAATACCGGGACGGGACCCGTGATTATGTGCATATCCTGGACCGTACCGATCGCTATATTGACCTGGGCAGGATTATCGAGCGTTTTGTGCGTGGTGAGGATCATCCCCATTTCCCGACGAGGAACTTTCGTTTGCCTGTCGATTCTGCCAGGGTTGTAGAAAATGGCACCGTGGCTCCCGAAGATGCCCATCTGATCGTAGATGCCGTGGAGTGGCAGATGCCAGGCTCCGGCATGAACAAAAACCATATGATGGCCCTCGACTTACTGGCTCAAAACAACTGGGAACGTCCTGTATATTTTGCCATTACCACAGGAAGAGACTCTTACATGGGCCTGGAGGAATATTTCCAGCTCGAGGGCATGGCCTATCGCCTGGTGCCTATCAGGACTGAGTTTGAACCCCGCGAAATCGGACGTGTCAATACCCGCATCCTTTACGATAACATGATGAACAAATTTCAGTGGGGCAACATGTATGATCACTCGGTATACCTGGATGAAGATCACCTCAGGCTTACCGTTAGCTTCCGGAATGTTTTCCAGCGCCTGGCTGGAGCACTGATTGAAGAAAACAAGCCCGACTCTGCCATTGCCGTAATTGATAAGGCGATGAAGGTTATGCCCGAAGAAAATGTGCCTTTTAATTATTTCACTTTACTTATGGCCCAAAGGTATTATGAAGCCGGCGCCATAGATCAGGCCAATGCCATCATGGAACGAATGACGGATATCCATGAGGAAAAACTGACATACTTTCAACAATTCTTCCCACAACGGGCACATCAGGCTGAAGACAGAATGGGAGAGAGTCTGGCCATGATGCAATTCATATCGCAAACCACCTCGAGATTTGACCAGGATGATCTTTCGGATCGTGCCTGGGAGATCATGAGCAGACATTATGAGTATTTTGGCGCCTGGCGCCCGTAGCGGCGTAAAATGATGCTTAAACGTTTTATATAAAGAGCTAATGCACTAAAAAACAGTGATTTTTTTTTAGTTTTAATTGAAAATCCATTATCTTTGCACGGCAAAAATGGTTTTCGCAGTACAGGAAGGGGGCAGCACGTCCCCTTCTTTATTAGGTTTTCGTTTATGATTGATGAAAAACACATCGCATCACTGGTTGATGATTACCTTGCCGAAGGTGATCAATTCGTGGTGAGTATCAGGGTGACGCCCCAAAACAAAATCATGGTTTTCATGGACGGAGATCATGGGGTGACCATCGACGACTGCGTGAAACTCAGCAGGCATATTGAGCAACAGCTCGACAGAGATGCAGAAGACTTTGAGCTTGAAGTTTCCTCGGTAGGTGTTGGCCATCCCTTAGAGCTTCCACGTCAGTACCGCAATAACATCGGACGCCGGCTGGCCATACTGGATATACACGACAAACGTGTCAAAGGCAAGCTCACCGGGGTAGAATCCAGCGGGATCACGATTGAAAAAGATAAGCCATCGAAAGCCAAAAAGAAAAAGAAAGAACCGGAAACGGATGCCGATGACAGCATCTTTATCCCTTTTGAGAACATCAGGGAGGCCAAAGTGCAGGTGTCTTTCCGGTAACATTGAAACGACTTAATAAGTACAACACAAATTGCATAAAGAAGATGGAAACTATTAACCTGGTTGAATCGTTTTCGGAATTTAAGGAATTCAAAAACATCGACCGATCCACCATGATGCTGATCCTGGAAGATGTGTTCAACAGCATGCTGGAGAAAAAGTACGGTTCGGCCGATAATTTTGACATTATTGTGAACATCGACAAGGGAGACCTCGAGGTATGGCATAACCGTACCATTGTGGAGGACGGCGAAGTGGAAGATGAAAGCTCCCAGATTGCCTACTCTGAAGCCATCAAGATCGAACCTGACTTTGAAGTTGGGGAGGATGTTTCAGAGCCGGTTAAGATGAGTGATTTTGGCCGGCGTGAGATCCTTGCTATCCGACAGAACCTGTCCTCCAAGATCCTCGAGCTGGAAAAGGACAGCGTCTACAACAAATACAAGGACCAGATTGGCGACCTCATCACGGCAGAAGTATACCAGGTTTGGAAGAAAGAGATCCTGGCGCTTGATGATGAAGATATCGAACTGATCCTGCCTAAGACGGAGCAAATCCCATCTGATTTTTACCGCAAGGGAGATACCATCAGGGCGGTTGTGTCCAGGGTGGAAATCAAAAACAACAATCCACTGATTATCATCAGCCGCACGTCACCTGTTTTTCTTGAAAGGCTTTTTGAACAAGAAGTCCCTGAGGTATATGACGGGCTGATCACCATAAAAAAGATTGTCCGCCAGCCAGGTGAACGTGCCAAGGTGGCCGTGGAGTCTTATGATGACCGTATTGATCCGGTCGGTGCATGTGTAGGCATGAAAGGTTCACGGATACATGGTATCGTCCGTGAGCTTCGCAATGAAAATATTGATGTGATCAATTACACCAGCAACGCCAAGTTGTATATCACCAGGGCGTTAAGTCCTGCCAAGATCACATCAATAGACATAGATGAAGAAAACAAAAGGGCAGAGGTTTACCTGAAGCCTGACCAGGTGTCGCTGGCTATCGGCAAAGGAGGCTTTAACATAAAACTTGCCGGAAGCCTGACCGGATATGAGATTGACGTTTACCGTGAGACCGATGTGGACAGTGAGGATGTGGATATCAGTGAATTTGCTGATGAGGTGGAAGGCTGGATCATCGATGAGCTGAAGCGGATCGGTTGCGATACGGCGAAAAGTGTTCTCGCTCTAAGCGTGGATGATCTGGTGCAAAGGACGGAGCTTGAAAAGGAAACTGTGGAAGAGGTCATCCGCGTATTAAAGGCAGAGTTTGAATAAAATACCCTAAATTTGCAGCTGGCGTGTTACGCCGACGCGCAGGGTTTGATAACCGAAATGATTTTATGACTGAAGGGACCAAGACAAGACGATTAAGTAAGGTGGCCAAGGAGTTTAATATTGGGCTGTCCACCATTGTGGATTTCCTGAACAAAAAGGGGATCACGGTGGCCAATAACCCCAATGCGAAGATTTCCCAGGAGGCTTATGAGCTGTTGTTTCAGGAGTTTCAGAGCGAGAAGAACCTCCGGGAGGAAACACGCAAGGCCGGCTTGAGTATTCTTAAGCGGGAGAGTGTTTCGATGGAAAAGGGTGAAGATGACGAGTTGCAGCCTGAAGATGAGCAGCAGGAAGAAGAAGCAGGCGATGAGCTTTACATCAAGGACACACAGGCTTCGGCTTCGAAAGAGGCTCCGGGCAAGGAAATGCCTGAAGAAGGGGAGCCCGGCGATCAGGTGTCCGCTGAAGAAGCAAAGGGTGTCAGGGTACCTGAAAAAGCTGACAAGGAGTCGGTCACAGACAAGTCTGACACCAAAAAGGTCGAGGAAAAGCAGCCGGAAGCAGAAGATAAGGCAGGCGTTGAGCCTGGAAAAGACGAGGCGAAAGATGATGCAGGTACCGGGTTGAAGGTTGTAGGCAAGTTGGAGCTTGAGGAAGAAAAGTCCGAAAAGGCAAAAAAAACCAAGAGCAAAGTAAGTGCGGATAAAAAGACTAAAAAAGAAAAGGCTGTTGAAGAAAAGGAAAAAAAGCAGCCTGAGGATCAGGATACTGCTGGCAAGGAGGAGCTGAAGCAAACAGCAGAAAAGCCATCTGAAGAGGAACGTGGCGCGGATCGTGTTGCTGAAGAAGATGCCAAAACCGTTGAAAAGGATAAAGAAGCTGAAGATCCTTCCCAAGATAAAAAAGAGGAGATTGAAGATCAGGATTCGGCTGCAGCACATCATCAGACCCAATTCAAAAAATTGGAAGGCCCCACCATTTTAGGTAAGATGGACCTGCCTGACCCTGCAGAGACATCTAAAAAACCCGTGGCTTCATCTTCCGACCCCTCAAAGTCCAAAAAGCGTAAACGTAAACGCATTAAAAAAGACAAGGCTGCAGATCCCTCTGCACAAAAGGATAAAAAGACAGCCAAACAGGAATCTGGTAAGCCCCGCAAAGGCAAAAAGGAACCGCGTCCCGAAGTTTCTGAAGAGGAAATCTCCCGCCAGATCAAAGAAACATTAGCCAATCTCAGTGGAACAGGAAAGTCCAAGGCTGCCAAGCACCGCCGCATGAAGCGCGAGATTCTGCAACAGCAAAAGGAGAAGGAAAAAGAAAAGGCAGAAAGCGAACAGAAAAACCTGCAGGTGACCGAGTTTATTTCGGCTGCCGAATTGGCTAACATGATGAATGTTTCTGTCAATGAAATCATATCCACGTGCATGTCGCTCGGTCTCTTTGTGTCCATTAATCAGCGATTGGATGCAGAAACCATTACCATTGTGGCAGACGAGTTTGGTTATGAAGTGGAATTTGTGAGTGCTGACTCCCAGGAGGTCATCGAAGAGGAAGAGGATGATCCTGCCGATTTGCGTGACCGTGCACCGATTGTCACCGTGATGGGTCAT
>PWNO01000089.1 GCA_003557765.1 Bacteroidales bacterium | reverse complement strand
TCATAAATAAAGATCGGGTCACGATGCGCTGGAAAAATGGCTGTATGTGCATTTCGGCCAATAGCGAACTTCTAAAGGTTATGCTGGCCCCTAAGGTATGCTGGTTTAAAAGGGTTTCCTTATTATAAGGGAAAACCATCTCAGTTGTTGTTTAAGGCAGTAACGCCGAATGCCGGACACGAATCAACTATACCACATCTGGAGAAAGGCCATGCAACGGCATGTTTGTTTAATACACCAGCTTGGGTGCTGAGGATGATCCACAACACATAAACGCCTATGCGATCCACTGTTCATAATTTATGGCTTAAGTACGTTCGGCAAAGATGGCTGTTGCTGTTGGCGATCCTTCTTGCCTTGCCGGGATGTCGCACCTATTACCAGCGTCAGCAGGAGTTTCAAAACCATTTTCAAATGGGAAACATTGAAGAGGCGGCACAGGTGCTGGAAGGAGACAGGAGAGCAGAAAACCGCAGGACGCGCCTGCTGCACCTGATGAACCAGGGTGTGGTACAACATATGCTTGGCAACTATGCGGCAAGCAACGACTTTTTTGAACAGGCGTATATCCTGGGAGAGGATTTTCGCAGAAACCTTGGTGACCAGGCCCTGGCCCTGCTTGTCAACCCCAATGTTACCGAATACCGTGGCGAGCCCTTCGAGTTGCTCATGATCCACTATTACAAGGCAATGAACTTCATCCAGCTGGGAGACCTGGATGCTGCGATGGTGGAATGCCGGCGGCTGAACATTGGTCTGAATGCCCTCAGCGACAGGTTTAACAACGAAAACAGGTACCGCCGCGACGCTTTCATCCACACCCTGATGGGCATCCTGTATGACGCCACCGGCGATTACAACAATGCCTTCATTGCTTACCGCAATGCCGTCGAGATCTACCAGGATGACTTCACCCGCCTCTTTAACGTGGGTGTGCCCGAACAACTTAAAAAAGACTTGCTGCGCACCGCTTTCCTTACCGGCTTCCGCGACGAGGTAAGGCGTTTCGAAGAAGCTTTTGACATGACCTATACGCACGATCGCTCCCCGGATGAAGGCGACCTGGTGTTTTTCTGGCAGAATGGGCTGGGACCCGTAAAGGACGAACAGAGCATCATGTTTACACTCGTGCGGGGTGCAGGGGGTGCAATGCATTTTGAGAATGAAGAGATGGGCATGTCTTTCCCTGTCCCAGCCTCCGATGCTGAAGATTCAGACGGAAAGCTCGGCGACCTGCGTGTCATCAGGGTCGCTTTCCCTAAATACGTGGAAAGGGAGCTCGTATACACTGGTGCACGACTGGGTGCGGCTGGTAACCATGCAGATCTCTACCTGGCCCAAGACCTGAATGCCGTGGCTTTTCAGGCACTGCAAGACCGCATGCTGCGCGAGATGGGTACCGCATTGCTGCGCCTGGCCATAAGACAGGCCGCCGAACAACGTATACGGAAAGAAGACGAAAGCCTGGGAGCCATCTTTGGCATCCTGGGAGCCATAGCCGAACAAGCAGACACCCGCAATTGGCAAACCCTTCCCCATTCCATCTTCTACACCCGTAAAACCCTGCCAGCAGGAGAGCATCGGCTGAGTCTCGAACTGCTTCTCCCCAACGGCAACACGGCAAAAACCCTGCAGCTGGAGACCCAAATCCGTGAGGGACGAACCACCTTTATGAACTTTCATACCCTCGATGCGAAACGCAGGACCACGAGGGCAGGGCGATGATGGTGAGTAGCGTGCGCCGGGGAGGAGAAGTAAGGAGTAAGAAGTATGCAGTAAGCAGGTTAAGGCTAAGGTTAAGGCTGAGGTTGAGGAGTTACAGGTTTACAGGGTGAAAGACCTAAGGAGGCAGAGGTTGAGGAGTTACAGGTTTACAGGGTTAAAGAGTTAAGGAGTTTGCAGTTTGACGTTACCCGGGGCATTTGTGTTTGTGTGCATCTGTGAAAACCATTTGTGTTAATTTGTGGACAACCTCAAACTTCAAACCGATTTGCCCTGGCACAACACGCTGTATGCCCCGACTTTTCGACCTTTCGTCCTTGTGTCTTTTCTTCTTTTCGTCCTTTCTCCCCGGCGAATAACTTCGCAGCACCAAACCCATCAAACCATCCCCAAACCACCGCATCCCCCGACTTTTCGACCTTTTGACTTTTTGTCCTTTTGTCCCTAGCCCCAAGCTAATATCTTCGCAGCACCAAACCCACCAAACCATCCCCAAACCACCGCATTCCATGATTTTTCGACCTTTTGATTTTTCGACCTTTTGACTTTTTGTCCTTTTGTCTCTACCCCCAAGCTAATATCTTTGCATCACAAAGACCACCAAACCATCCCCAAACCACCGCATTCTCCGACTTTTCGACCTTTTGACCTTTTGACATTATGACATTTCGTACCTTTGTACCCCCGTACAAAACAGAAAATGCCACGCTGGGCCCAGAGCCTGCAAAGGTTCCCACACACGACTAATCAAATCATCCCATGGATAAAAGACTGCAATCCTTTCAGCACCTGCTGAACATCATGGACGACCTTAGGGAGAAATGCCCCTGGGACAAAAAACAAACCCTCGAAAGCCTCCGCCACCTCACCATCGAAGAAACCTATGAGCTGGCTGACGCCATCCTCGATGAAGACCTCGATGGCATCGGGGGCGAGCTCGGCGACCTGATGCTGCACATCGTGTTTTATGCCAGAATAGGCAGCGAAAAAGGGGCTTTTGACATCACAAGCGTGCTGGATGGCATCAATGAAAAGCTCATCAGGCGGCACCCACACATCTATGGTGATGTGAAAGCCGAAACAGCCGAACAGGTTAAAGACAACTGGGAAAAAATTAAGCTGAAAACCGGTAAGAAAAGGGTACTGTCGGGCGTGCCCAAATCATTGCCGGCAATGATCAAGGCTTACCGGATACAGGATAAAGTGAAAGGTGTGGGGTTCGACTGGGAAGAGCCACACCAGGTATGGGAAAAGGTCCAGGAGGAAATGGAAGAGCTGAAAGAAGCAGTCGGCAAACATGAAGCTGCTGATCGGCTGGAAAAAACTGCTGAACGACAAGGCGCTCCCAATAACCATGGAGATCCAGGAAATGAAGAAACTGCCGGTGAACAGATCCCCGCAAAGGAAGACAATCAGACCACCCAGAAAAAAATGGAAGAGGAGTTCGGCGACCTGCTATTTGCCCTCATCAACTACGCCCGCTTTATCGGGGTCAATCCCGAAAACGCCCTGGAACGTACCAACAAAAAGTTCGTGAAACGATTCGAACACCTTGAGGAACAAGCCAGAAAAACGGGCCAGGATATGAAAAAGATGAACCTGGCAGAGATGGATGTGTTCTGGAATGAGGCAAAGGAGATGGAGAGTGGAAGCGGGGAGGAAGGAAGTAAGAAGTAAGCAGTAAGAAGGCGTGTGTCTCGTCCTGAAATAGGTTTACACTTTATTGCAAATAAAATCAGGATGATGAGATACTAAGTAAAGAGATTGCCGCAAGAGGCCACAGACTGCACTTGGGCTTTCTCCAGTTAACAGTGGCAGGGCCTGACCCCATAACCGATTCAGCCATTCACCCATTAGCCCGATTCGCCTATTAACACAGTCACCCAATTTAACAATAACCGATTCACCGATTCACTCCTTAACCACAAAACATTAAACCGAAGAAATGTCTATCAACCCATTGCTATATGCGGTTTTCGGCCAGCCTGTGCTGCACAGCAAAAGCCCGCAGCTGTTCAGTCCGTTAATGGATGTACAGCAGGAACGGTATTTGCGGATCCGGCCACAGTCGGCAGAAGACCTGGTGCACATGGTCCGGTTGCTTTATATCCGCGGGGCAAGCATCACCTCACCCTTTAAGGAGGATTTGGTGGACCTGGCCGATGAGGTGACAGATGCCGTCCGTGCAGTGGGTGCCGTCAACTGTATACGCTACGATGGAAAAAAGATCACCGGGCACAACACGGACCATATAGGCGTTACCGGGCCGCTGCAAGCTTTTGGGTTGGAGCTGAAAGGCGGCAGCATCCTGGTGCTTGGTGCCGGCGGGGCGGCAAGAGCTGCCGTATACGGACTCACCCATGCCGGAGCCCAGGTGTGGCTCAGCAACAGGACGCACACCAAGGCCAAAGCGCTGGCTGCAGATTTCGACTGCCAGATCATCCCATGGAAACAGGAGACCGAACTGCCCCGTTTCGATGCGGTCGTCTCCACCATTCTGCCAGAAGGCATCCCGCCCTATATCGATCGTTTATCCTGCGGGGTGCTCCTGGATGCCATATATAAACCCTCCCGGGTGACCGCAGCCTGCAAAACGGCAGACATCCCCATGATCAGCGGCGAGCAATGGCTTGCCTTCCAGGGAGCCGAAGCAGCTGCCTTCTACCTGGATAAAACAACCAAGCCGGAGGTGCTGACCAGGAACCTGCATCAGAAACCAGACCCCGAAAACTTGCAAATACTGCCCCTGATGGAGGATAACCTGCAAAAGCTCCCGGAAGCACAATACGACCTCGTGGTCTCAGCATCCGGAATGGATCAGGCAGCCGTGAGGAAAGTGATTGAAGAAGAAATACACCTGGCCTTTGGATCATGATTTTTGCGCCAGGCCCGATGAGGGTCAGCTGGAGGCAATAAGCAAAAACCGGAAAGTAAGCAGACAGCAAAAAATTGGAATCAGGACGGGTCGAAGAAATTGGAAAAAGGAACGCACTGGAAGCGTTTGAAGCCCTTTGGGACAGCACTCGGGCTATCCGTAGTTTGAGGCTGCCCGGGTGACAATGCCTGAATGGCGTTATAAGAGGTTTTTGTAAATCAGTTTGAAGACATCACAAACCCGGACTTTTCGACCTTTTGTCCTATTAACCCTTTAACCCAGCAACGCGTCGCATCTCGCATCTAATGATCACATCGCCAGCAACAGGTTCAACAAAAAACCATTTCACCTGTTGCTACCAATGGCATCTGCAAGATGGATGCCGGACTATTGACCTTTCGTCCTTTCGTCCTTTTGTCTTTTTGTCCTTTCGTCTTTTTGACTTTTTGACCTTTTGTCTTTTAACCCTTATTTACCATGAACAGCTTTGGAAACAAATTCAGGATAAATATTTTTGGTGAATCACACGGCCCGGCAATCGGTGTCTGCATCGATGGCTGTCCGCCGGGCGTGCCCCTGACGGAAGAAGATTTTTCCGCAGACCTGTCGCGCCGGAAGCCCGGAGCAAAGGGTACGACCCCACGGAAGGAAAAAGACCAGCCGGAGCTCCTCTCCGGAGTCTTCAACGGGTACACCACGGGAGCGCCAATCACCATACAGTTTGTCAACAAAAACACCCGTCCGCGCGATTATTCGGCCTTCAAACGGCAACCGCGCCCCGGTCACGCCGACTTCGTGGCTTCACAGCGCTTCAAGGGCTTCCAGGATCACCGCGGCGGCGGCCACTTTTCCGGACGCCTTACCCTGGCGCTGGTGGCAGCAGGCGTGGTGGCCAAAAAGCTGCTGGAAGGCATCACCATCAAAGCTAAACTCATTGAAGCAGGCGGATCCACCGACATCGATGCGGCCGTCGAGGAAGCGCTGCAAGCCGGTGACAGCATCGGCGGACTGGTCGAATGCACGGCCGAAAACATCCCGCTGGGCTGGGGAGAGCCCTTCTTTGACTCCGTAGAATCGGTCATCAGCCACCTGGCCTTTGCCGTGCCTGCCATCAAAGGGATCTCCTTCGGAAGCGGTTTCCGTGCAGCTTCCATGCGGGGAAGCGAACACAATGACCCCCTCCTCGACAATACTGGCAAGACCAGGACCAACAACGCCGGCGGGATCACAGGCGGAATGACCAACGGCAACCCCCTTGTGTTTCGCGTGGCCGTCAAACCCACATCCAGCATCGCCCGGGAACAACATTCCCTGAACACCGAAACCCAAAAGGTGGAAGCGATGAAGGTCACCGGCCGCCACGACGCCTGCATCGCCCTGCGCGTGCCCGTCGTCATCGAAGCCATCACAGCCATCGCCCTGGCGGAGTTAAAGAGGTTTGAAGGTTGAGGTTGCCCGAGGATTTTTTGTTTAACCCTGGTGATGTGGGGAGTTATGTGGTTAAATGGGTTTGAAGTTTGAGGTTCCCGAGGTGTTTGCGATGGTCTGGATTAAGGTGGTGTGTTGTTTGGTTACGGAGTTAAAGTGCTATGGGGAGGCCTGGGGTGCTACGATGTGTTTAATGTATGCGACGCACTAATGGGATAAGGGGTTCGGGTTTGCTGTGTCATGGGGGACATAGGTGATCGGGGTTGGCGTGGCGGGTTGGGTTCTCGCAGAAGCTCGCAGTGGTCTTCGCAGATGTTCGCAGAGGAAGGATTTTGTGATCTGAGGTATTTGTGTGCATTTGTGAAACCATTTGTGCTTATTTGTGGATTTTGCAGAAAATCAGGAACCCCGAACCCCTTAAACCAATAACTCATCAATACACCAAAATACTTTCATAAGCACCTCTGGCCACTTTAGACAGTTCAAGTGCTGTCCCTGCTAACTTCACAACTTGTTTCCTTTTTTTTTTATATTTTTGCGGCTTAAAATCACAAACTACCCCCTGAATTTCAGTGAAATCACTTGCGTTTCACCCCCATCAGGAGCCTAAACCAGCAGTTATACCATGCCGAAGTACAAAGAATATCAGTCGCTCAACTTGCCCCGGCTGGGGGAAGAAATCAGCGCCTACTGGGAAGAACATCAGGTGTTTGAGCAGAGCCTCGAGTTGCGCAAGGACGGCAAGCCGTGGGTGTTTTACGAAGGGCCACCGTCGGCTAACGGCCTGCCAGGCATTCACCACGTGATGGCACGCGCCATCAAGGACATCTTCTGCCGCTACCGCACCCAGAAAGGTCATTACGTCAAGCGCAAAGCAGGATGGGACACCCACGGCCTGCCCGTAGAGATTGGCGTGGAGAAACTGCTGGGCATCACCAAGGAGGACATCGGAAAAACCATCTCCATCGAAGAATACAACCAGGCCTGTCGCAAGGATGTGATGAAGTACAAAGACACCTGGGACGAGCTGACCCGCATCATGGGCTACTGGCTTGACCTGAGTGACCCCTACATCACCTTCGACAACAAATACATCGAAACCGTATGGCACCTGCTGAGCAAACTGTATGAGAAAGGGCTGCTCTATAAAGGATACAGTATTCAGCCCTATTCGCCTGCCGCCGGCACAGGCCTGAGCACCCACGAGCTGAACCAGCCCGGTTGCTACCGTAACGTCAAAGACAACTCCCTCACCGCCCAGTTTAAGGTGGTACGCAATGCGCAATCCGGCTTCCTTTTTGATGATGACGAAGAGGTTTTCCTGCTGGCGTGGACCACCACGCCCTGGACGCTTCCCAGCAACACCGGCCTCGCTGTAGGAAAAAACATCGAATACCTGAAGGTGCAAACTTTTAACGCCTATACGCACGAACCCATCTTCGTAGTGCTGGCCAAAGAGTTGATGGACAACTTTTTCAACCCTAAGCACGCAGAGATGGCGCTCGATGACTATCAACCCGGACAAAAGAAGATCCCTTACAAGGTGGTAGGCAGCTACAAAGGCGAACAGTTTGAAAACATCCGCTACGAACAGCTGCTGCCTTATGCACAGCCCGAAGATGGTGACCCCTTCAGGGTGGTGCTTGGCGACTTCGTGACGACCGAAGACGGTACCGGCGTGGTGCATATCGCACCGAGCTTCGGTGCCGACGACTACAAGGTGGGTCAACAATACGCACTGGGCTCGCTCACAATGGTGAACAAGAAGGGCCGCTTTGTGGAAGAGATGGGCGAGTTTGCCGGACGATTCGTGAAGCCCGAATACATTGGCGAAAACGACGAGCCGGAAGAGCGACCCGTCGACGTCGATATCATCATCAAACTGAAAACAGAAAATAGGGCCTTCAGGGCCGAGAAATACGAGCATTCCTACCCCCATTGCTGGCGTACCGATAAACCCATCCTGTATTATCCGCTCGACTCTTGGTTTATCAGGTCCACCGCCATCAAGGACAGGATGATTGAACTGAACAAAACCATCAAATGGAAACCGGAAAGCACCGGTACCGGGCGCTTCGGTAACTGGCTGGAAAACCTTCAGGACTGGAACCTGAGCCGCTCGCGCTACTGGGGCATCCCGCTGCCCATCTGGATGACCGAAGATCGCGAAGAACAGGTCTGCATCGGAAGCGCCCGCCAGCTGAAAGACGCCATCGATAAAGCCGTGGAAGCAGGCTTCATGAAGGAGAATCCGATGAAGGACTTCGACCCGGACGACATGTCTGATGAAAACTATAAGCGTTTCGACCTCCACCGTCCCTTTGTGGATGAGGTGGTGCTCGTATCACCTTCCGGCAGAAAGATGTACCGCGAAATGGACCTGATCGACGTGTGGTTCGACAGTGGATCGATGCCCTATGCTCAGTATCACTACCCCTTTGAGCAACACCAGCTGTTTGAAGAAAACTTCCCCGCCGACTTCATTGCAGAAGGCGTAGACCAGACCCGGGGATGGTTCTTTACCCTGCACGCCATTGCCACCATGATCTCCGATTCGGTGGCCTTCAAAGCTGTGGTGTCAAACGGCCTGGTGCTCGACAAGGAAGGCAACAAGATGTCCAAACGCCTGGGCAACGCGATCGACCCCTTCGCAACCATTAAGAAATATGGACCCGATGCCACGCGCTGGTATATGATCAACAACGCCCAGCCCTGGGATAACCTGAAGTTCGACCTGGAAGGCGTAGAAGAGGTCAGACGCAAGTTTTTCGGCACCCTATACAACACCTATGCTTTCTTTGCACTTTATGCCAACATTGATGGCTTTACTTATAGCGAAAAAGAGGTGCCTTACGAAAAACGGCCGGAGATTGACCGCTGGATCCTGTCGGAGCTGAACACCCTTATCAGGGAAACCGATGCCTGCTATGCCGACTATGAGCCTACGCGTGCGAGCCGGCTCATCCACACCTTTGTAGACGAGCATCTCAGCAACTGGTATGTGCGCCTCTGCCGGCGCCGCTTCTGGAAAGGAGATTATACTGCCGACAAAATATCTGCTTACCAAACCCTCTATCGCTGCCTCGAAGTGCTGGCCATGGTGTCTGCACCAATTGCCCCGTTTTTCAGCGAAAGGCTCTTCCTTGACCTCAACAGCGTGAGTGAACGGCACCCGGTGGCTTCGGTACACCTTACCGACTATCCGCAAGCCGATGCCGCCATGAT
>PWNO01000103.1 GCA_003557765.1 Bacteroidales bacterium | reverse complement strand
TCACCGGAAAGGTCATAGTTGCCACCCAGCATGGCAATGTCGGCAAGCACGCGTTGACGGGTCATTACGCGCAGCAGCAGGTGTTTTGCATCAAAGGCATCCGGTATGTGCTTTTGGTAACGGCACTGGTAATCCAGTGCACTTTCCACATACATCCTGGCAAAACCGACATCATCATTCCTGATGGCGCGCCTTGCTACGGTCAGAAATGACCGGTAAATGCCCATGTGCGAGGTGTCTATAAGGTATTGCAATTGCTCCGGGCAGACATAATGGGTATTGACCCTGGAGCAGAATGCGCGGACATGCTGCAGGGTGTCCAACGAGCTGGTCAGGCGATCCGCTTCAATAAGCTCCCTGGCATGAGTAAAGAATTTGTCTAACAGGGTGTCGGCAAGCGCTGCGCTAAGCTTATCACTGGCGTTCAGTGGCTGCATATCAGCAATGACGTGACCAAGCCTGTCGAGTGCATGGACCAGCTTACCAGCCCGAAGATCTGCTTCTGTAAGACCCAGATGAGATGGCACATGAAATGGGTTATAATGCACCGCAGAAGCAAAGGTCTCCCTGGCCGCATGCCAGCCCTCTTCAACAGCCAGGGTTCTCCCCTGTGCATAATACAGCGCGTCCAGATTGGCGATGGCATGATTGAAAGACCGGCGTAATTGATTAATCTGCACTTTTTTGTTGTTAAAACGGTTAAGCACATCTTCAGGGTCATGCGCATCCAGGTCAAGCCAATTGTGAAAGGCTGCATGCCGTATTTCTCCAGCAATGGCTTCCGCCTCACAGAGCTTAAACTCATCGAGCAACAGGGTGTTTGGATTACCGGGGTTCAAATCGGCTATTGCACCGGCAATGATATCGATGGAGGCCGAAGCATCATAATAGCTGAGCAATGCCGCCCGCCACTGTGCCAGCCGTTCATCCATCTGCGCTTCATAATGCATCGCCAAATCGTCATATGCAACTGACAGTCCAGGCAAGTCTCCGGTAAAATGGAAAACATGTTTCGGCCACTCATTGAGAGGCAGATCCATTCGCTGGTTTTGATAAGCGGATTGAAAAACAGTATCATTTTCTCCATCCAGCACATGCCATTGGGCGCTGAATCCATCCGGGATCATCAATTGTTCCAGGCTGAAATCCTTATAATGCTTATCTCCGGTAATGCTGACCTCTTTTGCAACCACACAGACAAGCAGGCTGTCGTGATGCACCCTTTCCATCTGCATGTCGATGTCAATACGCACGCGATAAGATGTGCGTACCCGCAACTTGCCAGCGCCCTCAGCAATATGCAGCAAAAGGGCATTTACGGCTTCAGCCTGGGCATCCGGATAGGGCGCATAGGAAAAATCCTGCTGCAAGGAAATCCTGTGGGTGTGGAATCCTTCACTTGCCTCACTGGCAGGGGAAAGAAAAGACAATAACAAAACGAGGGTTAACAGTTGTCTCATAGAGAATTGATGCCGCACGGTACCCGAAAAAGTGTTGACTTGCACGTTTGCAAAGATATGGACACAATCATAAAAAATAAACACAATCGTGAAATTAGTGTAAATTTGCAATCAACCCTAAAAGACTTGCCATGCTTGTAAGAATTTATCCTGAAAACCCGAGCCGCCGGCTCATCAAGGTCGTTGTTGACTGTTTGCAAAAGGGTGGTGTGGTTATCTACCCCACCGACACGGTATATGCCATCGGCTGTGATATCCATCAGCCCAAAGCAGTGCAACGTGTTGCGCAAATTAAGGGCCTGAAGCCAGAAAAAGCGAATTTTTCACTGGTTTGTGATGATCTCAGCCACATCTCTGATCTGACCAAGCCATTCAGTACAAGCATTTATAAGGCTATGAAGAAGGCCTTCCCGGGTCCATACACCTTTATTTTGAACGCCAACAACAACGTGCCCAAGCTGTTTCAAAGCAGGAAAAAGACTGTAGGTATAAGGATACCTGACAACAGCATCCCCAGGGAGATCGTCAAAGAGCTCGGCAATCCCATCATATCCACTTCTGTTTATGACGATGATGAAATTCTAGAGTACACCACAGACCCTGAACTGATACACGAAAACTATAAAGAAATTGTGGATTTAGTCATCGATGGCGGGAATGGCGACAATCATGCTTCTACTATCATTGATTGCACTGGTGAGGAGATGGAAATTTTGCGCGAAGGCAAGGGAGATGTGCAGTCACTCCTTTAATGGAGGAAGTGCATGTTGTCTGCGGGGCTCCGGCCGTATGCCTGACAGAACAAGGTGTTGCTGTTGAGAAAACGAGGGGTTGTTACTGAATGTGCCGGGTATTTTTCCTGACCTTATCGGGTATCACGATTTATAGTCCTTTTAATAATTTCCAACACCTGCCCTGCAATCACTATTTGGTAGCCAGGTCATCCCCTGCCGGTATGTCATCCAGCTTGCTACGCAGGTGTTTCACCTTTTTCCTGAAGTCATCCATGTAAACTTCCGGCAAGGGGTCGCCGCTGGGGAATTCGAGACGCAGGTGATCTACCTGCTGGCCGTTTTTCCAGAACCGGAAGCAGACATGTGGACCTGTTGCAAGACCGGTACTTCCCACATATCCAATGACATCGCCTTGTCCGACCCTGGCTCCTGGCTGAATGCCCGTGGCAAAGCGTGACATATGAAGGTATTGTGTTTCATAGACCGACGAATGGCGGATGCGCACATAGTTGCCGTTGCCTCTGTTATATGAGGCCCTTGTGACCACGCCATCACCAACGGCCAGTATTGGCGTACCGTGAGGTGCCGCGTAATCGGTTCCCAGATGTGGCCTGCGATCACCATGTATGGGATGCAGCCGGCTATGGGAATACCGGCTTGTAATGCGTCCGTACTCCAGTGGTGCCCGCAAAAACGCCTTCCGCACATTATTGCCCTTTTGGTCATAATACCCTGTCAGGGTGTCGGACGAAAACCGGAATGCCTCTATTTCCCTTCCGCGGTGGACAAAACGAATGGCATCCACATGCGAGACACCGTGCCGGCGATCACCAATGTATTCTTCAACAAACAACACCTGGAAGCGGTCGCCTTCCTGAATACGATAAAAGTCCACCGACCAGGCCAGCACGCGCAGCATGTGCAGTACCAGCTCCGGATGGAGATCATTGTTGACCACGGTATTCCAAAGCGAAGACCGGATCACTCCCCCGGCTTCTGCGCTGACCGTAGTTACCGGACGCGACCCGCGCTCAATATGTAGTGAATCTCTAAAGTCAAACAGCAAATAATCCACATTATTAATTTCATATACGATATAATCAGGGAATTGTGCGCTGTCGCCTTTGGTATAGGTATGGTAAGTATTCCCCCGCCTGATACGCGAAGGACGGAATACAGGTTCCATCTTTCCTGAAATGTCGTGAATCTGTCGGGCACTGAAGCCCAGGTCGCCAAAGATCTGCGACAAGGTTTGACCACGGCCTACCCTGGCCTCTGCACGCAGGTATTCATCCATTGGCAATCCAAAATCATCCCTGGCAGGCTGCTGTGGCACATCTGCTGTACTCTCCTTTTCATTCTTAAGAGGCGTTTTGCCGGATGTGTCTTCACCAGAGAACCTGAACCAGGCTGCCACGACCAAAAAAAGCAAAGTGCTGATTGCCAGCAGTAGAATACGTTTCTTTATATCGGTCATCATCTATATTTTTTGTTTTGTACGATGCTGCGGGCTCACGCACAGGTGTTGTAAATTACCCATATTGGATGTCAGGGATAGTTAATCAAGGACCCGGGCTGGGTGCAAGACCGGCAATGAACAATCCCGAAAGAAGCAAATAACTGACATGCGCAATGCCAAACAGCACAAAAAAACCGATCAGCGCAAAGCCAACGGTATGTTTCTTCGGCGTCTCAAGCATGGGGCCAAGGCCTTTCCCAAAAATAAATACGGTATACAATAACCCGATGAACGCCAGTGGATCCATCCCCATGCCAATGGCAGCAAGTGGTTGTGCGATCATATAGGGTGTATAGGCCGTCATGCAAAGTAATATTGCCCGGTCTGCATCCATCCGGCTGCTAAAAGACTTCGCAAGCTGGCTGATGATTATCCCGCCCAGCCATACGGATAAGACGTAGCCAATGAGGCTGACGATAAAAACGCCAGCAAGCTGATCACCATACACCTCTATATCCCGGCTGATGTGCTTCATCAGTTCCCGTGTCATCCTGCCTGCCGCACCAAGCACCATCAACGGAAGCCCATAGGCGAAGAAAAAGGACCGTACCTGCGGTAAATCACTGACAAAGTCCTTGAAAAATGCCTCCGGACGGATAAGAATATCGCGAATGATCTGAAAATTCTTGTTTTTTTTCATAGAAACCGGTTTGAATGTATCCGGCCAACGACCAGGACGCCCCAAAATTAGTGATTTTGTTGCATCAATGGATAAAAGGCACATGATCGAGTGCACATAATTTTTCAAAATTAAGGCAATCAATGTTTTGTGGTTTTGGTTTCTCGCTTAGGTTTGCTGATGGTTTTGCTTAGGCTCGCAGAATTGAACAGCCATGGGTAATGATCATCATTGTGTGTATCAAAAATCCTGTAATGGGCCACTGGCTTCGCCGAGATCGCAAGTGCCCGGTTCATCTGCAGAAAAATTGGCAAAAAAAGTTGCCTGGATGAAAGGGCATCAATTTATCTGGCATGGCTTGTTTCCGCATATATCTTATTAACTTTGTATGATAAGATAACCATGCTGTGTAAAACAGCTCCCATAACACCTGTTCATGAGCCGTGACAGTTGGATCCGTGGTTTTGAGATGTACCTGCGACTGGAGCGTTCCCTGTCAGAAAACTCCATTTCCGCCTACCTGCATGATGTGGAAAAGCTGGTGGAATATCTCGATCACCAGGATAACCAAAAGTCGCTGTTGACCTTAAACCGGTCAGATTTGCATGACTTCCTGCATTGGATCCATCGCATGGGCATAGGCGAACGCACACAGGCCAGGATCATTTCCGGCATACGCGGATTTTATGGTTACCTGCTAATTGAAAACGCCATTGATCACGATCCCAGTGCATCCCTTGATCTGCCCCGAACAGGGCGCAAGCTCCCTGAAGTGCTATCCATTGAAGAGGTTGACCGGATGATTGCTGCGATTGACCTCAGTAAGCCGCAAGGCCAGCGTAACCGCGCTATCGTGGAAACTCTTTACGGCTGCGGCCTGAGGGTTTCGGAACTTCTTCACCTCAAAATTTCCGACATTTTTGAAAAAGACGAATTCATCAGGGTCAGCGGAAAGGGTAATAAACAGCGCATCGTGCCCATAGGAAGGGAAGCGCTAAAGCATATGATAATCTACCTGCGCAACAATAGAAATCAGACCCCGGCAGCACCCGGGTTTGAAGATCACCTTTTTTTAAATCGCCGGGGTAAAGCGCTTACCAGGGTAATGGTATTTTACATCATTAGGGAGTCGTGTAAAACTGCCGGGATAAAAAAAATAGTAAGCCCGCATACGCTCCGGCACAGTTTTGCCACACATCTCGTGGAGGGGGGCGCAGACCTGAGGGCCGTGCAGGACATGCTTGGGCACGAGTCCATCACCACCACCGAGATATACACTCACCTGAGCAGGGAGTATTTGCGGGAAAACCTGCTCTCCTATCACCCAAGGGCGAAGTAGTGTCAAAGCTCCAGCCTAACATCTTTGCCGCACAAAGACCACCCATCCACTCCAGGTTCACCGCGTACCCCGACTTTTTGTCCTTTTGTCATTTTATCTTTTTGTCCTTCCATTCATACAAAAAGCTCAGCGGCAATGCCATCGGCAAAAAATTTTCCTTGTTGGGTCACCAGCAAATGCTCACCTGATCGATGAAGCATCCCCTGCTGCAGATGCCGTGTCGCGTTTTTCTCCACCTGCCGGGCCAGGGATTCGCCATATAGGTCACGAATGCGGTTTAAATCACATCCCCACATCGTGCGCAGGGAAGTCATCACATATTAGTTACAGGCTTGTGCAAGTGATAGCGTTTCTCCCAATGCAGGCAGTTCACCTTCCCGTATCGATTGAATGTAAAGCGATGTATTGGCAGGATTCCATAGGCGCCGCCTACCCGTATAGCTATGTGCAGAAGGTCCTAGTCCGAGGTATGGGCGGCCGGTCCAGTAAGACAGGTTGTGCAAACCATAATGACCTGGAC
The DNA here is from genome assembly GCA_003557765.1 of Bacteroidales bacterium. The sequence goes on along the minus strand of PWNO01000103.1, from coordinate 3,065 downwards.
GGCCAAAGTTGGAAACTTCATAATGGGCATAACCGGCAGAAGCAAGCAAAGTACACATCAGCTCAAACTGCCTGGCGCTTTGCTCCTCAGAGACGTCTTCAGCGCGGCCTTTCTGAATGAGATAATGCAACACGGTCTTCTGCTCAACCGTCAGCGCATAAGCTGAGAGGTGGAAAATGCCCATGCCGGTGACACGGTTGAGGTTCTCTTCCCACCGGCGATCATCCATGGTAGGCGTGCCATAGATCAGGTCCACGGTGAGCCGGTCAAAACCCAACTGCTGAGCCAGTTCAATGGATTCCACGGCTTGTGCCGGACTGTGCAGGCGATTCATATACCGAAGGTCGTCATCATGAAAACTTTGCACGCCAATGCTCAGCCTGTTGACAGGTGTATCGCACAAAAAAAGCAGCTTTTCGCGATCCAGGTCGTCGGGGTTTGCTTCAAGGGTAATCTCTTCAGCACCAGCTATCGAAAAAACATTCCCGAGATGCTCGAAAAGCCTTTCAAGTTCATCATTTTCGAGGACGGAGGGTGTGCCCCCTCCCAAATATATAGTGCTGATCTCGCCAACCTCCCCGATATTCCTGAAAAAATCTGCCTGCATCGATATTTCCAGCATCAGGGCATCCACAAACGCCGCCCTGTTCCTCTGCGACACTGAGAAGTGGAAGTTGCAGTAGTGGCAGGCCTGCCGGCAGTAAGGGATGTGGATGTAGATGCCAGCCATGGGAATAAAAGGTTTGAGGTATGAGGTTACCCGAGGCGATTAGAAAATCCACAAATAAACACAAAAGGTTGCACAAATGCACACACAAATGCCTCGGTTACATTCTTACTTCTTACTTCCTGCTTCTTACTTCTCCGCAAGTCAACTGCTGCGGGTAGGGGTTTGCATGTCTTCCATTATGTATTCAAAGATAAAAAAGATATGATTGAGGTGGTTGAAGATTATTCATAATCGGAATTTTCTTAAATTTGATGGATAAACAATAGCATCACCCATGCGCTATCACCACCATGGAGCCATAACTGCCGGAACGTTTGAACAGCTTTCAAGGTTCGATCGTCTTTTGCATTTCGTATCCACGCGTGAAGGTGGAATCAGCAGCGGCAATTTTTCATCTCTGAACATCGGTTTCCACGTGGGAGATGACAACTTCAGGGTGTTAAAGAACCGCCGCATCCTTGCAGACGAACTGCGCACGGACCTTGCCAGGTTCACTTTTGCCAACCAGTGTCACAGCGCCAATGTTGCTGTCGTAAATGAAGCTTGCCGCGGAAAGGGAGCCATGGAATTGGAAACAGCCCTTCCCAACGCGGATGGGATGATCACCAACGTGAAAAACATTTGCCTGGGCATCCAGGTTGCCGATTGTGTGCCCATATTCCTATATGATCCGGTGCGCCAGGTGATCGCTGCCTTGCATGCGGGCTGGAAAGGGACACTGAGAAAGATCGTGACCGCAACCGTGGATAAAATGGTCCAGCATTACGGCAGCCGCGCTGAAAACATGCTGGCCGCCCTGGGCCCGTCGAATGGCCCCTGTTGCTATGAAATTGGAGATGACGTGTTCAGGGAAGCCAGAATGGCACTTGGAAACCTGAAAGACGTCATAAAACCATCTGCCAAACCTGGAAAGCATATTTTCGACCAATGGGCTGCCAACATCCGGCAATTAAAAGATGCCGGGGTAAAAGAAGAAAACATCGAGAACTCTGGTGTTTGCTGCCAGTGCAACAACTCCCTCTTCTATTCCTCGCGGGCTGACAACGGCCATACAGGACGCTTTATGGCCGGAATCATGCTTAAAAAACACTGATCTCTGCTCAGATCAGTTCCGCGAGCATCTGAGCAGCCCATAGAAACAGATTTTTGAAGCCTTATCCGGATAACCTTTACTTTATATCCTGCCCGGCCGCTTTTTGGCATGACAGCCCAATCTGCCGTGCATTTTTTCCCTTTGGGATGATTGTGCAATCAGGAATTTAATAAGCCTTACCTTTGCAGAAAAACAAACAGCATGGCCAAAGACATCCGGATTGATCGCCAAGCCCTCGCCGACCGTTTTTTTCGTTACATCGCTGTCGACACGCAAAGTGACCCGGCCAGCAAAGAAATGCCCAGCACACCCGGCCAATTTGAGCTTGCCCATCTTCTGGCCAATGAACTTAAAGAGCTCGGCCTTCAAGATGTTACTGTGGATGATCATGCTTACGTAATGGGGACATTACCTGCCAACACCCATGCTGAGGCTCCGGTTATCGGCTTCATTGCTCATCTGGATACCAGTCCGGACATGACCGGTAAAAATGTTGTCCCAAAGATCCATGAAAACTATGATGGGCAAGAGCTGATCCTGCACAAGGAGAAGGAGTTGGTAATGAAGCCTGCCGACTTCCCTTCCTTGAAAAAATATGCAGGGCAGACGCTCATTACCTCTGATGGCACCACCCTGCTTGGCGCCGATGACAAAGCGGGCATTGCAGAGATCATGACAGCCCTCTTTACCCTGCAGAAGCATCCGGAAATCCTGCATGGGAAGATCCGGGTAGGATTTACTCCGGATGAAGAGATTGGCAGGGGAGCCGACCATTTCGACGTGAAGTGCTTCGGTGCTGAATTTGCCTATACCATCGACGGCGGAGAACTTGGAGAGCTGCAATACGAAAACTTCAATGCAGCGCATGCCGGCATCCAAATAGAAGGCAGAAACATCCACCCGGGAGAGGCCAAGGACAAGATGATCAATGCCAGCCTGGTGGGTATGGAGCTGAACAGCATGCTGCCTTCCAGGGAGCGCCCCGAGTACACCACCAACTATGAGGGTTTTTTTCATCTCACCTCTTTTCAGGGAAATGTAGAACAGGCATCGTTGGAGTACATCATCCGCGATCATAACCAACAACGTTTCGAAAGCCGGAAAGCACGTCTCAGGCACACCGTCAACCAACTCAAAGAGCGCTATGGAGAGCAACGCATCAAGCTTGACATGAAAGACCAGTATTACAACATGCATGCACGTATCCATGATCAGATGCACATCATTGACCTGGCCAGGGAG
>PWNO01000086.1 GCA_003557765.1 Bacteroidales bacterium | reverse complement strand
GTTGGTTATTGTTTTCGCTCATGACGTTTTCAGTTTTTCAAAGTACGACTTGTATACCTCCAGGCCATCACGCAGCATGTTGGTTACACCGTTTGAGGTAATGGTTCCTCCGCTGATCCCATCCACGCGATGGGGATCATCCGGTGGTGCGGTACCTTTAACCACGGTCACAGGACGGAAATCGCTCGCTTCATCATATATGCGCTTGCCCCGGAACTGCTCTTGAAATGGACGGTCGGCAATTTCGGCACCCAGGCCGGGGGTTTCGGAAGCATGGTCAAAGTTGGCGCCGGCAATGGTCTCCAGGTCAGACTCCAGTCCAATATAACCCCAGATTGGACCCCATAGTCCCGCACCGCGAAGCGGAACGATGTAGAAATTTTCACCGTCGACATCCGCAATGAATACGGGCAGCTGACGTTCCTCCACGGGTTTGCGGTTCTCATCCTGAAGGTCCACTTCAAAGGCATCGCCCTCAATCTCTTCGCCCGCATGGTTGACCACCTTGGTCTCAGTGATGTAGCGGTTGAACAGCTCTTCTGCCTCAGCCCTGTCGGCCGGGATGTTGATGGTCGACAGGATGTTTTGCATTTTTTCGATGCGCATGTTACGCTCCTGCAGCGGCCTCAGCAAGGTGGCCGCCCCGGAAAGGACGAGGGCCACGATGATAACCATGGCAGAAGCATATAAAAACACATAACGGTTGCTCATTGTATTGCGATTTAATTTGTTTTCACTTGTTAAGCAGACTACCCGGCTACAGGCTTCAGTCGTTTCATGCGCCGCTTGATGTTGGCTTCTACAACATAATGGTCAATTAGCGGCGCAAACACATTCATGAACAGAATGGCCAGCATCATGCCCTCAGGGTATGCCGGGTTGATCACACGGATCAGCACCGTGATGACCCCAATCAGGAAGCCATAGATGTATTTGCCCGAACCGGTTTGTGAAGCCGACACCGGGTCAGTGGCCATGTATACCGTACCAAAGGCAAAACCGCCCATAATGAGATGATAGTATGCCGGCAGTTCCATAAAAGTGTTCACAGCCAAGAGATTAAACAGTAGGCCGGTAAAGAGGCCTCCCGCCACTACCGACACCATGATTCGCAGGCTGCCTACACCTGTGGCCACGAGGATCAAGGCACCCAGAAGGATCAGCAAGGTGGAGGTTTCACCCACGGAGCCCGGGATGGTGCCAATGAACATTTCAAATGCAGAGGGCATGCTTTCCATCATCTGGGCAGCACTGACATCACCAGCTGCAGATGCGGTTGCAGCCTCAGCCAGCGGGGTTGCCCCCGAATAGGCATCCACTGCCTGATCTGCGGAAGCTTGTGTCCACACAAAGTTTCCTGCGGGGTTTTCTTCTCCAGACAGGTAAGCCGGGTAGGCAAAAAACAGGAAGGCCCGTGCGAGCAATGCCGGATTCAGGATGTTCATGCCGGTGCCGCCAAATACTTCCTTGCCGATGATCACGGCAAACACCGTGGCCACGGCAACCATCCAGAGCGGCGTAGTCACCGGGATAATCAATGGAATAAGCATTCCTGAAACCAGGAAACCTTCGTTGACCTCATGGTCCCGAATGGTGGCAAAGATAAATTCGACGATCAGGCCCGAGGCGTAGCTGACCACAACCAGCGGCAACACTTTGATGAGCCCGAACAGAAACTCATCCATGAAAGCGACCTCCTCACCCATGGCCCTGTAATGCTGCAGCCCCACATTCCACATACCGAACAACAGCACTGGTGTCAGTGCAATGATCACATGAAACATGGTGCGCTTCATGTCCATCGCATCCCGTATGTGACTTCCGCGGGTGGTCACATCGCCCTTCACAAACAAAAAGGTTTCAAAAGCTTCAAAAGTCCTGTAAAGCTTTTGAAACCTCCCTCCTTTTTCGAACTGAGGCTTAACCTTTTCCACTAAATTATGTAAAGCTTTCAACGTTCTTTATTTTTTTGGTTTATGTTCGATCAAAAACTTCTAAGCAAATTCTTTTTGCAAGGCGTCCAGTCCTTCCCGCACAATGGTCTGCATCTCAATTTTTGACGGACAAACGTATTCCGGTAAAGCAAAATCTTCCGGGGCAATCTCGTAAATGCCTAGTTTCTCCATCTTGTCGATGTCATTGATCATGATACTTTTAATCAGCTGCATGGGCATGATATCCATCGGCAACACCTTCTCGTAGATACCGGTGATCACAAAGGGGCGTTCTCCGCTGCGGATATTGGTGTTGAGCCTGTATTTCTTCCATGGCATCAGGAAGGAGAAGAAGGTGCGTGACACACTGAATTTATCCGTTCTGGGGATCAGCCAGCCAAGCAATTCTGGCTTATCCCCTTCCGGGATGACGGTAACCTGTCCATCATAAAAGCCCAGAAAGCCATCCGGTTGGATCTTTTCACCGGATAACACATCTCCACTGATGAAGCGCGGGGTGATCCCCTCTTCCTCCCGGATGTTTTCCCGGGTGAATGCTGTGATGTTCACGCCACTGAGCACCCGGTAATACCTGGGCTTCAACACCTCGGGCCCATTCAACACCACGATCTTGCTGGCATCATAGATCCCTTTCTCAAAAAGACGGCCAATGGAGATCACATCCTGCACGTCGACATACCATACGATATCGCCTTTATTTAACGGCTTGATGTGATGTATCTGAATGCCCACGTTCCCCGCAGGATGGGGCCCTTTAAAACGGTGAAGCACCACACCTTTTGCCTCGGTAAAAGCCCGGGATGTATTGTTTTCACTATGCATGCTGAGGTGCACATCACCATCAGTAAGCTGTGTAAGCACATCCAGCCCTTTTTGGAAAACATCCTCCTGCCCGTTCACAACAAAATCCATATCGGGTGCCACAGGGGTGGACTTGAATGCAGAGATAAAGATGTCACGCGGAGTGTCTTTCTGGTGTGCAATTACAGCGTAAGGACGCTGGCGTATCACCGGCCACAGCCCACTTTTAAGTAACTTTTTCTTCACCTCATCCCGGTTGAGCGATTTCGGGTCAGCGGCACCAAAATCCACATAATCATCTTCCGGATCCGCTTCTATACGAACCTCCAGAATGCGTCGCTTGGCACCCCTGACAAGCTGCTGGTAGGTGCCACTCACAGGCGAAGTAAAGACTACGTCTTCATTGTACTTGTCATAGAATAGCGGTGTACCTGCCTTTACCCTGTCGCCCTCGCTGACCAGCATCTTGGGAAACAAACCATGAAAATCCGTAGGCTTGACAGCATATGTGGCAGACCGGGAGGGCTTTTGAAGAATTTTCTCTGCAGTGCCCTCAAGGGGGATATCGAGCCCGCGTTTGATGTGTATGACTTTCGACATTGCTTTTAACTTTGTTAACAATCGTGGCAAACAAAATTATGGATATTTTTAAATACCAAAAATTCTTTGGCCATAAATATTATTTTACTTAGTTTTGGTTAAAGAAGAATAGGTGCGTTTTAAAAAAAGCATGCTGATGCATTATCACTTTTTTTCATTAATCAGACCTTGCCAGGGATGGCCCATTCTCCTGATGCTAATCGCCTTGTTTGCATGCTTGCCCGTGGCTAAAGGAGAAAGCAATAAAGACTATTTTCTTTATGGCGATTTTACCCATAAAAACAACATCCAAACGGTTTTGTTTAATCAAAGGGGATTTGAATTATCAGATCCTTTAATGCGAATAAACAGCGGTGACCGGCTGATTTTGCGCTTTGATGACCTGGATGCGGATTACAAAAATTATTACTACACCATCATTCATTGTGATGCCAATTGGGAGCCTTCTGATCTGCAACAACATGAATACATTGAAGGTTTTTTTGAAGACCAGATCCGCGACTTTCGGCGTTCGATGAATACCCGCGTATCCTACACCCATTACTACCTGGACTTTCCAGGGCCCAATCTGCGGCCCACCAAGTCCGGCAACTACATACTCAAAGTTTATCTCGACGGCAATCCCGATGACGTGGTTTTTACACGCAGGTTCTCTGTTTTTGAGCAGCAGGTGAGCATCAATGGACGGGTTACCCAGGCAAACCTCGTGCGCTACCGTGACAGGAAGCAGCAAGTGTCATTTACAATCAACACGGGAGGTTATAACATCTCGAACCCTTACCGCGACCTGCAGGTATTGATCCGGCAAAACGGCCGCTGGGATAATTCCATCACCGACCTGGAGCCCAGGACGATTATGGGCAATGAACTGGTTTACGATTATGAGGACAAGATGCTTTTTGAAGGCGGCAATGAATTCCGGCACTTTGATATCCGGAGTCTCCGATACCTTGGTGGGAACATTGCCGACATCCAGTCATCCCGACGCTTTTGGGACGTATACCTGCTACCTGACAAGCTACGGACCTACGACAGATATTTCAGCGAAGATGACCTGAACGGACGTTTCCAGATACTTACACATGATGCCCGCAATGCGATGACAGAAGGCGATTACGCCTGGGTCCATTTTCATCTGCCAATGGATGCGCCACTTCCGGATGGGCATCTCCATGTGATGGGTGCGCTTACCAATTGGCACTTTTCTGAAGACAACAAGATGAATTACAATTACGGGGAGAATGCTTATGAATTAAGCCTGCTACTCAAACAGGGCTATTACAATTATCAGTATGCCTATATGCCTGAAGGAGCAGTCACGGCTGATGTCCCGTTCATCGAAGGCAGCCATTCCCAGACTGAAAATGATTATACGATTTATGTCTTTCACCGGAGGCCGGGCGACCTGTATGACCGGCTGATTGGGATCAGCCACATGAATCCTGCTGTTCCGTAAAAAGGATCAGCCGCCACTGATCAAATGGATGACCTTCACATCATCTCCGCCGCGGATGAGGCTTTCTTCGTATTCGCCGGGCATGATAGTCTTTCCGTTGATACGAACAACCAGGAATTTAAAAGTGAAATTTTTGTAGTCAAGCAACTCCTTTACAGTCATTTTTTCTTTGCCCGGTATCTCTTCGGGCCGGTTGTTTAAGTTAATCTGCATTTCTTCAGACTGCGTTTTCGTTTCTAAAAGCTTTTGCGGGCTTCGCTTTTGAGGTAGGCCATGGCCTTTTCTGTAGCTGAGCGTTCAAGGTCAGACTCCAGAATTTTCTGGCTCAGGTCAGTGGCCGTGGCGCCTTCATCCAATGATGAAGTCAGTGCGTTGATCTGACCCAGTGTTTCCTCATAAGCCTGGTTGATCAGTTCCCATACCTGTGGCGACACATAGAGCTGCTGCGACAGGTTATGGGTATACTCGTCCCTGACACTCTTGATCAGCTGTTTCTGCAACTCCTTAGCAGTCCATTCCGGCTTATACACCCGCATGATGAGGTTATTCGGCGACATGCGTTCAAGCATCAGCACCAGACGTTCATAGGCCTGCAAGCGCAAAGGTAGCGAGATTTGCATGCGGTCTGACATCAAATCCGCATGCCGGCGCTTGTTTTCCTGCTGAAAAAACTCTTTCAGAAGGAACCAGGCGGTCATGAAAACTACAAGGGCAGGTACCGTGTAGCGTAAGATGTAAAAAAGGTCTCCCATAATACTATGTTTCTTTATACCACAAAGATAATCGCTTTTGGCAAATGGGTTTATTTTGCTAAATTTGCCGCTTTGCTGGATTGACTTTAGCATCAAAGAATCCATTTTATAATTATTTACCCTCATATCCATAATGCCATGATACATCTATCTGATCGAATAACCCGTTTGTCTGAGTCCGAAACCCTTGCCATGTCAAGGATGAGTCGTGAATTAAAAGCCGAAGGCCATGATGTGATCAACCTGAGTGTGGGAGAGCCCGATTTTTTCACACCTGACAGTGTCAAAATGGCAGCCACCCAGGCTATTCAAGACAATTACTCTTTCTACACGCCGGTTAATGGCTACCAGGACCTCCGAGAAGCCATCTGCGAGAAGCTCTTAAGGGATAATGCACTGACATACAAGCCTGACCAGATCGTAGTCAGCACCGGTGCCAAGCAGGCCATTGCCAATGCGGTTCTCTGCCTGGTCGACCCCGGCGATGAGGTGGTCATCCCCACTCCTTACTGGGTCAGCTATCGTGAGATTGTGAAAATGGCTGAAGCTGAAGCCGTATATGTGAAAGCCGGCATCGACAACGATTTCAAGATCACCCCACAGCAACTGGAAGCAGCAATCACGGAAAACACCCGGATGTTTATCTTTTCCAGTCCCTGCAACCCAACAGGTTCTGTTTACAGCAAATCGGAGTTGAAAGCACTGGCTGAAGTGTTTGCACGCCACCCCAAGGTGTTTATCATTGCTGACGAGATTTATGAACACATCAACTTTGATGGCAAACACGAAAGCATTGCACAGTTTGAGGAAATCAAAGACAGGGTAATTCTGGTAAATGGGGTTTCGAAAGGTTTCGCCATGACCGGTTGGCGCCTGGGTTACCTGGCAGCACATCCCGAGGTGGCCAAAGCCTGCACGAAGCTGCAGGGACAGTTTACTTCAGGAACCTGTTCAATCTCACAGCGGGCAGCACTGGAAGCCATGAAGACCGATCCTGAAATCACCAGGGGCATGCTTGAAAAATTCAGGGAACGCCGCGACCTGGTCATCAATCTGCTTAAGGATGTTCCCGGAACAACCACCAATACACCAAAGGGGGCCTTTTACCTTTTTATTAATGTCAAATCCTACTTTGGCAAATCCGATGGTGACCTAAAGATCAAAGATGCATCTGACTTTTGCATGTATCTTCTTAAAAAAGCACATATTGCGCTGGTACCGGGAAGTGCTTTCGGCGATGATGAATGTGTCAGGTTTTCCTATGCCACATCCAATGACTTGCTCACCGAAGCTGTGGACAGGATGAAAAATGCCCTGAAAAAACTAAGCTAAGGAATTTTCACATGAAGAACCTAGCCGATTTTCGCAAAGAGTACGCGATGAACAAGCTGGAGGAAAACCATCTGCCAGAAAACCCCCTTTGGCTTTTTGATCAGTGGCTCGAAGATGCAATCAACAAAGGCGTGCCGGAACCCAACGCGATGACCCTGGCCACTGTTGCGCCCGATGGTCGAGCTGCTGCCAGGGCCTTGCTCCTGAAGGAAGTGCGCGACGATGCTTTCGTATTCTACACCAATTACGAGAGCCAAAAAGGCAAAGACCTGGAAGCCAATCCCTATGCCACATTGGTTTTTCTCTGGCTCGACATGCAACGCCAGGTGCGCATCAGCGGACCGGTCAGCAAGGTCAGCCCCGAAGAGTCAGACGCCTATTTTTCCGTGAGACCTAAAAACAGCCAGATCAGCGCGGTCATCTCTCCCCAGAGCAAAGCCATTGCAGACAGGGAGGAGCTCGAAAATGCGTTCTATGAAGCTTTTGAAAAGCACAGGGACGCAGAGATTAAAAGGCCCGTGCATTGGGGCGGCTACGCCGTCAGACCGGAAAGCATCGAATTCTGGCAGGGCCGTGAAAGCAGGTTGCACGACCGGATATTGTATAAACAAAAGGCCGGAAAATGGGGGTTTCAGCGTCTGGCACCTTAACCCATGACAATAATCATCCCCCTATTTGTCATTTTTTTGGCATGGAGGTTTCATCATGACAAAATATTATGCCCCTTGCCAGCGTTTGTAAAGCGAATAAAAGAGAAACCTGATAGTGAAAAACACCACCATCATCAAGCTGCTGGCATTTTTGTTTTTTGCGATTTGCTTTATGCCCGAAGATGCATATGGGCAACGCAGGAGAAGAGACCGCGTGTTTCGCTTCCAAAATCTCCCGGAACATGACCGCATGCCCTATCATTTTGGGTATACCATTGGATTCAGCTCCCTGAAGTATGCTGTGAGACCAAATGAGGATTTCAACGACGATCTTGATGAGTATAAACATATTCTCGCTTCGGATCCGGCGCCGGGATTTCACGTGGGGGTCTTAGGGAACCTGAGTTTAGGCCGCTATCTTGATCTGCGCCTCATTCCGACCCTGATTATTGCAGAGGAACGGTATATTGAATTTTATAGGTCTGACGATGCATACACACTAGGAAATGCAACGAGACATCATCGCATTGACCAGAGCCTTGGCGTCACGCAGCTTGACTTCCCCCTGCACCTCAAATACAAATCTGCCCGCATGAATAACACCAGGGCTTTTATTGTCGGGGGGATCAAATACAGCCATGACTTTGCTGCTACGGGAGGGAGATCCCCAAGGGGCGGTGATGAGCTGATCACAAGGATTGATAAAGATGACCTGCATTATGAGATCGGGATAGGCTTAGATCATTACTTCTACTACTTTAAGCTGGGTTTGGAGTTGAAGGCCTCTTTTGGTCTGCGCAACATTGTCCAGCCAGGGGAAGTTGGCTACCTAGATTATTACAATGCCATTGACCGGGTCAATGCACGGGCCATCATGTTTTCTGTTTACATTGAGTAGTTTCTTTCTTCTTACGGGGCCTTCTCCGCAGCCAGGGCGTTGTGGCTAACTTGTTTACCAGATCTTCATCGCAGTCCAGGTGCTTCAGTCGCCTTCCTGCTTCTTTTATTTCAGGCTGCCCTTGACCCATGCTGATTTTTATTTGCAAAAAGTGTAAACCTATTTCAGGACGATACACTTACTTCTTACTTCCATACTCCCCACCCCGCTGGGTACTTTTGGAATAAAAATCCCAAACCACCATCCCGGCCGTCACAGCCACATTCAGCGAGTGCTTTGTGCCAAATTGCGGGATTTCCAGACTCTGATCGCAAAGGGCAAGCGCATCTTCACCCACGCCTTTCACCTCATTGCCAAACACCATGGCATATTTCCGGCCCTTTCCCGGATGAAAATCCTGTAAAGTGATGCTTTGGGTGGTCTGTTCCAACGCAAACACGGAATAGCCGTTCGCCCTTAGATGCTGTATGGCTTCGGTGGTCTGTTTGAAGTATTGCCAGGTCACCGACTCAGTGGCACCCAGTGCGGTCTTATGGATCTCACGATGCGGTGGTGTGGCCGTAAAGCCACAAAGGAAAATGCCTTCAAGCAGAAAGGCATCAGCCGTCCGGAAGACCGAACCGGTATTCATCCGGCTTCGGATGTTGTCCAGCACGATCACCAGGGGCATCTTTTCCGACGCCCTGAATCCCTCCGGGGTTTTCCTCCCCAACTCATCCATTGACAATTTCCTCATAGCCACATACATTTACCCCCGGCAATCCTTGCACCCAATACCCGCTAAAACCACTAACAAACAAGCGCAACCCAGCTCTTTGCATGCCATCGGGACCCCGCAAACCCCGAAATTCAACTCCCTGTCACTTCGCTTTCGGGACTCCACTGCCGCTCAACCTCAAACTTCAAGTCCCAAGCCCC
>PWNO01000149.1 GCA_003557765.1 Bacteroidales bacterium | reverse complement strand
GCATTGGATGCCATCATTCGTCTTCCAGAAGCTGCATCCGGTAGGACTTGTAAATGATGGTGGTCTCTTCGAGGATTTCGCAGTCCAGGGTGTTGGGGTATGGCGTGTGCGCCTCCACCTCCACGATGGTAAAGTGCCCACCGGGTGGCACCGGATCCTCTTGGCGGACCCTGCGCTCGTCCATTTCGATCGAGAAACTTGCGCCGTCTTTCCCTTCCAGTTCCGGCTCCAATCTGCGCAGGCAATCCAGGTAGCCTGCAGGCAAGTCGATGCCCGCCTGTGCATAATGTCGCGCGATCATTTCCACGTCTCCGGTAAGGATAGCACCCGACGTAACGGGCTGCACAACCTCGGCTTCAAGAAATGCGCGATATTGCGCGATGGCCTCCGGAGGCATGCCTTCGTCTTCCATCTCTGAAAGCATCAGTTCAAGATATTTTTCGCGTACCGTTTCAATGGGAAGTGAGGTGGTAAAGACCCGCGTGTCGTGTGCTACCGCGCGGTACCTGATCATTTGACCATTCTCGTAGGTGGCGCCCTCCCTGTGGCTGCCACCGATGGACTCTTCAAGTTCGTTGACGTGTGCGGATAGCTCCACCTGTTCTTCGGCAAATTCCGGCAGGGGAACCATTTGTTCAGGGGGCGCCTGGGCCAGGCTTAAGCTCCCAAGAACAAGGAGCCATGCTGTGGATGTGGTGATGAAGTTTTTCATGGTGTGAGGGTTTTGGGTTTTTACGGGTGGTTTTCAACACATCATATAGGGACGTTTAATACAAATGTATAAAAAAGCTGCATAAGTATTTGCAGCTTGCATTGATTGGCATTTGTATGCTAAATGGATTGTTTCCGGAGTCTGATTGCAGGGGCCTATCAGCTGACCTTAAAATAGGGAGCGCCCCAGTCGTTAATTTGTTCCACCCAGAAAAAGAGCATATTATCCTCGATCATGTAGGTCATATACCGTGGGATCCCACCGTCCACATAGATTTTGAGCTGGTCATTTTCAATTTCCCATAACCAGTCAATCTCATCCTCCACGAAGTCGTATTCATCGTCATAGATGAACTGGGTGGCTGTGGCATCGCTGTTAAACTCCCAGGCATACTCCACATTGCCAGCCGGGTCATAATGCTCCCATCTGCCAAAAAGCTCAGGGTCGAGGTCAACATCGACCAGATCATCGTTGTCATCATCACAGGCAGCGAGGCCGAATGCCAGCAGGATACTTAAGGCAAATAGTTTGTTAATGAAGTAAGCGGGTTTCATCTTGATCATAAAATTAAGTTTTTTTGGTTTATAATTGTGAGGTTAATGTTGTGTTTTGCACTCAGGTTGAGCAACAGCAGCAGGCTCCACATGAGGTGTGCTGGTTTTTTGTGAATCTTCTGGAATGAATTGTCATATCAACTGACGGCACATCTTGCCTGGGTTAGAAATTAGAATCATTTACAATGGCTAAAATACCAATAGACCTGAAAAAAACAAAAAAAACGTTAAGGAATTTTGTGAATCTTCAATACTTTGGAGGCCCCATGACCAAAATTAAAGGCAATAAGGCTGTGAGGCATAGCGTTTCGGATAATGGCAGGACAGAATTATTATCTTTGTACCTATGAAAGCAGCAGAAAGTATTTTAACAAAGCAAGAAGAGGCGTATTATCTGGACCGGATGCAAGAGGTGAGCAGGTCGTTTGCCATTGTGGTGCCGCAAATGGAAAAGCCGCTGGACGATTACACCGGCATCTCTTATTTGCTTTGTCGGGTGGCTGATAATATCGAAGACGTCGAGGCCGGGCCTGATTTTAAAAGGGAGCGTTTTGCAGAAATGACAAAGATGCTCAATGGAGTGTCTTCACCTGACAAGGTGCTTTCTTCCTGGGAAAAATATGATTGGCTTGGTCTTACCGCACATGAGCAATACCTGATGACCATTTCCAATGGGTTGCAGTTGTGGCAGATTTTTGGCAAATTTCCGGATCGCTTCAAAAGGCACATTGCCTATTGGGTGAGTGAGATGATCAGTGGTATGGTGGGCAACCTGGACCCGGAGACCTCTGTGTTGAAAAAGGAAAAGGACCTGCACGTGCTGCAGACGGTGGAGGCTTACAACCGGTATTGTTATGTGGTGGCCGGAAACGTAGGGCACCTGTTGACCAGGATGACGGCTGAATTTTACGGCTTCAGCCAGCATACCGTGCACCAGCTGCTGCAATACACGGAGCACTTTGCGCGTACCTTGCAAAAGACCAATATTTTAAAGGATTTTGGAAAAGACCTCTCACGGGGCATTTGCTATATTCCCCGGAAATGGATGCAGTCGGCCGGTAAACTCATCGAAGGGGTGACGATGGAGACCCGCAGGCTGGTATTGGAAGACCTTTTCAATGAGTTGAAAGGCGCGGTGCGTTACATCAGCCACATCCCTTTATCGGCTAAAGGTTACCGGATGGGCGCCTTGCTGTGCCTGCTTCCGGCCTTTGAGACCGTCAGGCTGGCCCTGCAAAATCTCGAAGCCACACTGACCGAGGACGCCAGCTTCAAGATCAACCGCGAGACCCTTGGTCACTGCTTCCAGCTGGCCATGCAAACCACCGCAGATAATGACCTGCTGCACCAGTATCACGAAGAACAGCTGGAAGCGCTTCAACATGCTTTTCAGGAGCAGTACTCCGTATGAACCAGTGCGGGCCTACCCTTTTCCGTAAGCAATGATTATGGGAGAAAGCCATATGGGCAGCACATATCAATCTTTTGATAATCCCCGCCCAAACAAAGATGCCTTGATGGACAAGCGTTTACAGGACATCATCAATGAGGCCGAACAGATCCTGCAGGAGCAGAAGGAGGAGCTTATGCGCGTGCTGACGGCCCACGGCACCGGCGAATACGCCGGACCAAGGAGCTTCCTGATGTTTCTTGAAGAGGAAGCCAAGTACCGCATCAGGGCACTGGGCCTGCCCGAACATCTGCTGAAACATTACATGGCCCGGGTGTGCGACATTTACGGTCCCTACTCCGAAGACCAACCCGGTCCCGGCAAAAAATACTACGATAACGATTTGTATCTCTCCTCTTAATGTGGTTTTGCCTTAATATCATTGCTGATTGCTAAAACAACATTGCGTTGCTGAGATAAGGTCAATTGTCGTTATTATTTGTTGGATGGGTATTTCTGTTTAATGAACACAGTGCTTCTTGTATATTTAAACCTGGAAATACTGCGCCTTTAAGATGCTCTAAAAAAAAAGAGGCTGTCCCTTCGTTTGGAGACAGCCTCTTTTTGAATTTGAGGAGGTTAGTGGCAGGTTGATTAAGTCTGTGGCGTCTGTCTTTTACCGGTGCTGAAAACAACACGGGCTACTACCAAACCTGCCAAAACAATCAGCCCCAGGTGGCCGATGGGCACGGCAGGCAGTTCGATGTCGGTGATTTCCAGGGTTACTGTGTAGTCGCCATTTTTGTCCGGGTCAGTGTAATAGGATATGGAGAATGTAACCAGGGCATTCTGGTATTCGGCCTGTATTTCATCACCCTGGTCAAAAGTGCCCTGGATTGGGTTGTCGCTGAAAATGATATCAAACTTTTTACCTAATTCTCCTGGAAGAAATCCAAGTTGGATCTCCAGCTCGATGCCATTAAGGATCACATCACCTTCGACGGTGAGCTGCGTGTACCCGTTATCCTCATCATCGCAGTTCGCAGTCCCGAAAATATCAACGACCAGTTTATCCTGGTTGCTCACGGTAAAATCTCCCTCAATGGTTACGCAGGCAGGGCTGTCGCCAGGATAAAGTATGATGCCTTTGCTTTCGGTGTCCAGGTCTCCTTCGTACACACCTCCCAGGATCCTGACGGTTTCTCCGGCCTTAGCGAGGTCAATGGCATCCTGGATGCTACCGGAATCGTCAACAAAATAGGTCATTGGGGTGGTGCCTGGCTCTGCACCCAGCCAGGGGGAGTACCTTACGTTGAGTAACCCGGTTTCATCGGGTGAGCTCACCTCGCCCCAATAATTAAACCTGCCATCGGCCATAGGGAATTTGGTGTCATTGTTGTCTATCTCTCCATCGCTAACCATATAGAAAATGCTAATCACCACATGATCCTGGATTATGTTCTTGTTGATTTCGGGTTGTAAACTGCCATCATCCCATATTAGGAACCCACCCGCATTGCCTTGAACAATGTTTCCCTTGGCTCTGAACTTTGATACATCTTCACTTTTCAGATCGAGCTCACCCTCATACATAACCCAAAAGCCAATTTCGTTTTCTGTAACTGTGTTTTCATTGAACTCCCATAGCTCAACGGTAAAGTCATATCCCCCTCTGTTTGCCTCTCTTGCTTGTTTTTCCATTAAGGAGATCATATCTGGAATCTGCAGCGCATTATTTTTTTCAGAACCAGAGAAGAAGTCAGGCAGCATGACATCTGCTGCGGCGATACCGATGATGCAATTTGTAACGATATTATCTTCTGTGATGATGTGCGGAGTATGAAACCCATAGATACCAACCATCATCGTCGAGATGGCGTTTTCAGATATTGTTGTCTCGCCATCCGGATTATTCACGGCGATTCCCAAAAAAGGATCGTAGCCTTCATCAGAACCAGATAAATCGTTATGCAATTCATTGTTTTTGATCAATGTGTTTCCTGCTTCTGATACACCGATAGCCACCGACCCGAGAGGCAGATAACCATTTGCTTTAAATGGAACCCTGGGTTGTAAACCCAAGTATTGCCTTCCGAAAACATTAACCACCTGGTTGTCAACAACTTTAATAAGCTTATCATTTTTCTGCTTAGTAGGCTTGGATGGCAAGCTGGCAATAACATGTATGCCTGATGAAGGAAAGCCTTCAGACATGATATCTTCGACCGTGTTGTCAGAAATTTCGACGTTTTGGTGATCGATTACGTGGATTCCAAAAGAGCCCATCGGAAACAGGACTCCCTTTAGAACGGGGAAGTAGGTGGTGGATGTTGATTTTATGTTTACAATGTTGTTTTTGCGTATGTGAAACGCTGCATCATCATTGATTTTGTCGTATGCGGCAGCTTTTCTTATGTAAACCCCAACAGCAGCATGTTGTGCCTCCACGTTTTCAATGGTGTTTTCTGAAATTTCCGCATCAAAGCTGTTGTCCACATAAATGCCGCTTGCCCGGGAGTCACCCCAAATGCTGTGGATTGAATTATCAGCTATTGTTATTTGAAAGTCATGCTGGTCTTTGAATCCGCTATTAAAATCTGTTTGATCAGGTGCAGCGACATAAATGCCATACGCGGCATTAAAAGATTTTTCAACAAATGAATCCTGAGTTTCTATGTTGGATATTTTGCAATTAGTAATATGTGCCGTTTCATTTTCTATCCATATCCCGGATGCTTTCCACTGTGAACGGATATTACGAATAATCACATCATCAATGTTAATATGAGCTTCCCACACATATATGCCGTATTGATAATGTTCATTATGTTTTCCGTCGATCTCAATTCCGGAAATGGATGCTTCTGTTGATTTTTCTGTTTTTCCTGACAGTGTAGAAACGCTAATTATTGCAGGGAACCCAGACTTATCTTCGTTGTTAAGTTTTGCTGGCTGGTCTTCTGGTTGAATAACAGGCCGTGCATCTCCATCAATATCACCTTCGATTGTGATGCTTTTCGTAATTGTAATGGTTTCGGTGTATGTTCCGGCGGCTACCTGGATAATGTCGTCTTCATCAACCACGTCGACTGCATGTTGAATTGTTCGAAATGCTTCTGTTGGAGATAATCCATCGTTAGCGTTATCTCCATCGGTTGAAACATAATAAGTGGTTTGTCCTATTGCGGATGCTGTCACAAACAATAAGGCCAGCAAGGCGAGTAAAAGTTGCTTCATGATTGGTGGGGTTAGTTTAAACAAGTGGCTGTTTTGATTATAAATTGGTGATTCCGGGACCGGCCTGCGTGTTAGACAAGCTGGAAGCCTCTTGGCAAGTCAAATATAGAACATTCTCTTCATACATATGCATTTAATGTGTGCGTTTTGCACCGGCAACGCCCCAATTTTTATTTGGTCTTAATTTGCGGAATAGCTGTAAGAAGCCAAAATACCCTTATTTGGGTTGCAGCAATCAGCAAAAACAGGAGCCGATCAAAAGTTGAGCAGATGAACCCCGATACGTTAGCACGGAAAATTATTTGTGCCCATTTGTGGACCCAGCACCCCTCCCCAAAAAACCTTCCCCTGTTGCTTGCAAAGGCCTGTACTGTAGCAGAATCCTGCCACGATCCAACCCCGGAGTCTGATGTCTGACTTCAGCACAAATACTGCAAATGATTTATGTGTCATTTTATTCGCAAATTTTTGTTAAATTGCAATGAATTTCTGAGCAATACATATAATATATCTAATCAATACATATATCTAATTAGTGTAATTCTGTAATAAACGTATTATTGCCAATGACTTGAAACTCCCAATATCCTAGTCATGCATCAAAAAAAAGACATTCATGAACTATTGCAGTCTGATGAAAGCAAATTGAAATACATCCTGGATAATTTGCTGGACCTTATTGCGATCACCGACTTGCAAGGCAACTTTACCTTTGCGGGGAAATCCCATCAGATACTGGGCTACGAAGAAGGATATCTCATCGGGAAGAACGTAATGGACTTTGTCCATCCTGATGAGTTGCCGGAAGTGCAGGCCGGGTTTGCCGATTTCATTACAAACAAAAGATCCAGTGCCACGGCCACTTATAGGAATCGTTGTGCCGACAGTTCTTACCTTTGGTTTGAAACCATTGGCACCTTGGTTTCAGGTCCTGATGGCAATCCAATGGAAATCGTATTTAATACCAGGAACATCACCAGGCGCATGCAGGCCGAGCAGAAACTGCGTGCCGTGGAAGCCGAAAAAAGCGCCCTCCTGGAGGCGAATCCCGACCTGATGTTTCTTTTTGACAGGGAAGGACATTTCGTTGACTATGAGGCTGCTGATCAAAGAGAGTTGCTGATGGCGCCCACGGCTTTCCTGGAAAAACACGTCTCAGAAATCTTGCCGCCAGACTTGACCCATATAACACTTAATCATCTGGAAAAAGTGTTTAAGAACGGTGAGCCACAAATTTATGAGTATTCCCTGGATATCTCCGGGGAAAAACAATTCTTTGAGAGTCGCATGGTGCCATGCGGCAACGACAGAGCCCTGGCCATCGTGCGCGACATCACAGAAAAAAAGCAAAAGGAGGCCAGGGAGCAAGTGCTCCTGAAGATTGCCAATGCCGCCTTCTTCACTGAAGATTTGGAATCTCTGATGGCATCCATTAAGACCCTTCTCCATAAACTCATCGATACCACAAACTTCTACATTGCCTTGTATGACCAGGAAAGCGACCTGTTTTCGACCCCATATCATGCAGATGAGAAGGACCAGATAGAAACCTGGCCGGCCAAAGACTCCGTTACCGGTCTTGTGCTACGCCAGAAAAAGGCCTTGCTTTTGAAAAAACCGGAGCTTTTGGAGATCGTGAAGTCAGATGAAGTTGAACAGATTGGAAACATGTGCGCGGTGTGGCTTGGGGTGCCGCTGTTTTCGGGTTTGGAAGTGATCGGGGTGCTGGCGGTGCAGGATTACCATGACCCCGATGCGTATGACCAAGGGAGCCAGGAGATCCTGGAATTCGTTTCTTCTCAGGTCAGCATGGCCATCCAGAGAAACATTTTTTTGCAGGATCTGAAACAGGCCAAAGAGAAAGCCGAAGAGAATGAGACACGTTTCAAGGCACTGCACAATGCCAGTTTTGGGGGCATTGCCATCCACGACAAGGGCATTATCCTGGACTGCAACCAAGGCCTTGCTGAGATAACCGGGTACTCTACGGAGGAACTGATTGGCATGAATGGATTGCTTTTGATTGCAGACGATAAAAGGGAAATGGTCATGCAAAACATCCTGGCAGGCTACGAAAAACCTTATGAGGCCATTGGCAAACGAAAGAACGGCGCGGAATTTCCCATCCGGATCGCTGCAAAAAACATTCCATACAGAGGCAAAACTGCCAGGGTAACCGAATTTCGCGACATTACAGAGGATAAAAAGAAGGAGCAGGAGTTGAAGGAAGCCCTGGTCAGGGCAGAGGAAAGCGACCGACTGAAATCTGCTTTCCTGGCCAACATGAGCCACGAGATACGCACCCCGATGAACGGCATTATGGGCTTCGCTGAATTATTAAAAGACCCCAACCTTTCAGGCGAAGAGCAGAAAAAGTACATCGACATCATTGATCAGAGCGGCGTGCGCATGCTGAACATCATCAATAACATTGTGGATATCTCGCGCATTGAAGCCGGGGTGATGGAGGTGGACCTGGCAGAATCCGATGTCAACGAGCAACTGGATTATATTTACAGTTTTTTCAAGCCCCAGGTTGCAAAGGGCATGCAGCTGATGATGCCGGATCACCTCCCAGCCGAAAGGGCCAGGGTGTTTACGGACCGGGAAAAAATACTGGCCGTGTTGACTAACCTGGTTAAAAATGCCATAAAATACTCCAGGGAAGGTTATATACAGTATGGTTGCAGGGATAAGGGGTCGTTCCTTGAGTTCTTTGTGAAGGATACGGGCATAGGCATTCCGAAAGAGCGGCAGCCGGCCATATTTGACCGCTTCGTGCAGGCCGACATTGAAGACCGGGAAGCCAGGGAGGGAGCCGGGCTTGGATTGGCCATTTCAAAGGCCTATGTGGAAATGCTGGGCGGAGAGATCCGCATGGAGAGTGAAGAAGGTCAGGGTTCGACGTTTTATTTCACCATACCTTGCGATGGGAGGACGGATGGCGAAAAAACAGCTGGCAAGGATGTATCGCCTGAAAAAATAGCGTATCCATCAAAAAAGCTTAAGATATTGATCGTGGAAGATGACAAGGTGTCTTCCACGCTCATCAGGGAATATGTGGATGTGTTTGCCAGGGGGACCCTGCAGGCCTTCACGGGCGAGGAAGCCGTGGAAATATGCCGTGAGCAACCGGATATTGACCTGGTGCTGATGGACATTAAAATGCCCGTGATGGACGGCATGGATGCCACAAGGGAAATCCGGCGGTTCAACAAGGAGGTGGTCATCATTGCCCAAACGGCAAAAGCCCTGACAGGCGATCGCACAAACGCAATGGAAGCAGGATTTGACGACTACATCACCAAGCCCATTGACAAGGAGGGATTGCTGCAATGCATTGCGCGAAATACCTGAACAGCATGTTTCCTCCCCAGGTTATGATGCGGGTGGATTACTCCAGTGGCCCGTCTGCACGTGTCCAGTAGGTGGTGCGCCCCAGAAAACGCATACCCATCACATAACCCCTGAGGCGAAGGGTGTTTGAATTTTCGAAACGCATGTAGGCCGTATATGTGCGCCCATTCTCGGGATCATAGATGCTGCCACCGGACCATTCCTCGTCAGCAGCATCGTAGGTAAACCCTTTGATGATCTCCAGGCCCAGGATGGGCTGGCTGCGAAGGGCCGGCTCAGGGTTTTCCCCGTCCAGCTTTGGCGAGCCGTCTTCTTCATAT
>PWNO01000147.1 GCA_003557765.1 Bacteroidales bacterium | reverse complement strand
GTATCCACATAGGTGTTCATGCGCTCTTCGATCAGCACATCGACCTCGCCGGTTTCCAGGTTGGCACGACACACGTCATAACGTTTCAGATCGCGGCTGATGCGGGTAAAATAGAGCTCACCGGAATGCGGGCTCAACCATATGGGTGGCGTGTGGTCTTCCAATCGCTCGCGATGCGACCTGGGCATACGCGGCACGTTGATGGTCTGGTTCTTAAAGGCATGCACAGCTATCGTGTCGCCAGCCTCTTCCTCCATATCAAAAACCCACAGCTCTGATTCTGCTGGCTGCTCTTCACCCGGCATTTGATATTTGTAGCTCTCCAACTCAGGTCTGGGCTCCGACAGGGAGTTAATCACCCACATAAATTTAATATCTCGGGTGTCGTTACGGATGACAGCAAAACGCCGGGAGTCAGGCGACCAGATGATCGGAGCGCTGCGCCGCTTTTTCTTTTCTTCTTTGATCTTTTCTTCATCATCATTCATCTGTGCAGTATAACCACCTCCGAAAGCATAATACTGCTCACCTTCTGTGGTAAGCTGGTGCTCAACAATCGTAGTGTCCTGTTCATCCGTCAGGGCTTTCAGATAATTCTCCTTATCCATCCAGAACAGATTATAATCCCGGGCAAACACCACATACGTGCTGTCGGGAGAGACACTCGCCCAGTCCTTGGGTTCCGGTTCCTCTTCCTCTTCTATCTCATACAACTCTCCAGTTTCCAGGTTGTATTCCAGGTGAAAGACCTTGGGTTCGCGGCGTACCGTTGGCGAATCATCTTTGCCATCCTCCTTTTCTCCATCCACACCGTTCAATTTGTCGCCGTGCTCTTCCTCATCCTGCTCGCCGTCCTGGTCGTCATCCATATCATTTTCCTGGTCTTCTATGTCCTGGTCTTGTTGCTGATTTTCACCATCCAGGTCATCCTTTTCTTCCTCTTCTTCCACATCTTCCTCATCCTCTGTAACCTCCACCATTTTGGTACTGGTCACCTTAAAGCGAAAATAGCGGTCGTCGCGCACAAATTCAGGGTCAATATCCGGAAGGTTCTGGTGGTCATAGGGGTCTTTGGTGATCAGGGTAAGCTGCCTGGCCATCTCGTGGTTGTCGAAGAGATAGTTCTTGCTTTGCTCCTCCAAGTCAACCAGGTAATAAAACTCACCATCCGATGTCTTATAGGAATACCAGAACTTGTCACCAGTTTTCAACCAGTTGGGCTGGACACTGGTGCTGAACACCATTCGTCCGACTTTGTTGGGCGAAAAACGCTCAGCAAGACGGTAGTTGGCAGATTCAATTGGTATATTTTGACCAGAAACAGGTTTTCCGGCGATGAGGCAAAAAGCCAGCATCCAAAAGGCAAATAAATAATTAACAGCACGCATAATTTTTAGTTATAAAGGTTTATGATTCAGGGGTTCATTATGTATGAGTCAGCAATTATCCTGATATATGTATCAGATTCGTGATACTTTTCCGTATGGACAGGACTGGTTTGCAATACTTTGTAAACTATGTGTGATCTGAAAAGACGCATCTTCGTTCCGTTTGCTCAGGAAAATGACCCAACACCTTGGCACACCTGCTCCGGCTTGTTCCGGAAAGCAAGGGTCCAGTTAAGCCTGCGTAAAAAAGGTGATCCACACAATAACATGTATTGTGAATAATGCGGGCAATCATGATTGATCAATCATTTTAAAAGCTGCTATATTACAGAAAAAATGCTTGTGCGGACAGGGACTGGGAAGTTTTTTCAAAAAAATTAGCCAGTAGAATAATTTTTCCACATAAACACAAAAAAAGGCCGCCTGAAAATCAGACGGCCTTGGTGTGCCCAGAGCAGGACTCGAACCTGCACGATGTTGCCATCACTAGTCCCTGAAACTAGCGCGTCTACCAATTTCGCCATCTGGGCATCAATTGTTATTGGTAAACTTTTGCCTTGTGGTATACAAGGACTTATTCCTGTATACACAAAAGAGGTGATGCAAACTGCTTGCTGTCAAAATTTTTAAGAACATATTGTCGTTCGTGCCCAGGACAAGATTCGAACTTGCACAGCCTTGCGGCCACTACCCCCTCAAAGTAGCGTGTCTACCAATTTCACCACCTGGGCTTATTGCGTCGGCAAAATTACAAATTTTCTTACTTATCTTTACAAAAAAAGACATGCTTTGCATAAAAATCATTTCCCCATGCAGACCACAGCAACCTGGAATGCAGTAAGAGGTTGACTTATAAAAACTTGCGAATATTATGACAAAAACCACCGACATGCAGGATTACTTTTCGGAAGATCAAAGCATTTCGAAACCGGTTATCGAAATGATCACCGTGGCCAATGAGTATTGTCTGTTTTTTGAAAAAGCAACGCAATACAAAAGGCAAGACATATTGTCCTATTTCCATAAAGTAGCACCATTATTATATTTAAAGGGCGCCATGCTTCCGGCAATAGAGCTCAGCGATCCCGGTGCAGTAGAACGTTTTGTCACGGAAGAGCAGTGGGAATCCATCTTTAAGACCTTACGCGAACAATTTCTTGAAATCGATGTATACCATTTACACGACCACAATCAGGATTCTATAGAAGCTAGCCTGGCCGATAACATGGCAGATATTTACCAGGACATGAAAGACTTTGTGATGTTGTACCAGAAGAATACGACCCCGGCAAGACAACATGCAGTGGCTCAATTGCGCGACCTGTTTGGCTGGCATTGGGGGCCTGTTACTGTTTCCGCTCTGGGTGCTGTGCACCAGGTCCTGTTTAGGGATGTGATTAACCCCGACGCGCTCGACGAAAATACCGGATGGCTGGTTGATTGATCAATCGGTCGGTTGAATGGAGGCCTGTTCGGGTGATTGACTACCTGGATGATTGACCGCGGGATTCATCAATTGGCCAGTTGGTTCGCGAATTGTCCGGATGGCTCTTCGCGGACCATTTTTGGATCGCTGATAATTTCAAAAAATGTGTATTTTTAGGTACTGATATCAGATTGCATTACAAAACTCGTTCATTCACGGAGATTATCATCCAATGGTCACTGCGGCTTGGACAATCGTAACGTTCATGACGGCTTTCCGGATTCCGGATGTTCCCATGAAACGAGCCATGCCAATAAATTGACACACATGATAATGATTATGTCATGGCGAGTTTGGCTTCGCCGAGCTCGCAAAGTGCTCGGTTCATGTAACCGAAATATAAAATTTATAAACACATGAAATGCCCATGACAGGATTTTTGACACACAGGAGGATGATTATTGTCAAGGCGCGTTCAGACTAAGTAGGCTTTTGGCTATTAGCCATTGGCTATTGGCAAGAAAGCCAAGAGCAAATAGCAATCCTGTTGAAAACATAAACGCCAGATAACCAATAATTTGAAAAAATATAAACACATGAAACATGTTTTTAAATGAAAAAACTTATGCACAGATCATTCAGAAATTCCCTTGATTACTTGCATTCTTTTCTCACGATGCCGGCATTTTTGCTTGTCGCCGTCTTTTTCTTTTCTGGCAATTTCTCTGCTGGTGGCGGACATCACATATCGATTCACTTTGACGGGTTGGCAGATGAGGAGTGCTATCTGGCTTACCATTTCGGAAACAGGCAATATATGTACGACACCACATATATAGACACTGATGGCAAGGCTGTTTTTTCTGGTGATGAGCCATTGGAGGCGGGTTTATACCTTGTTGTATTGGAAGACGAAACCAACTTTGAGATTGTCATCGACAAGCACCAGCATTTCAGCATATTTGCAGACCCGGATGATATCATGGGCACCTTATCGTTTGAGGGCTCCCCGGAAAACGACCAGTTTTATGATTACCTGAACTTCCTCACGCGTAAGAACCAGCGCAGGCAGTCGCTGGAGGCCGAGTTGACAGAATCTTCAACAGCACCCGACCGACAAACGGCGTTACGTCAGAAGATTGAAGAAATGAATGCAGCTATGCGGGAGAAACAAGCTGAGATCATTGCAAAAAACCCGGATGGTCTGCTGACACTTATCTTAAAAGGGCAGCGGGACCCTGATCTTCCCGAGCCTCCCCTCCTGCCTGATGGCCGTCAGGATACAGATGCCATGTACCAGATTTACAAAAGCCAGTTTTTTAACAACATCGACTTCTCAGATGCACGTATTCTTTATACACCAGTATATCACAGCCGCCTGCGCATCTATTTCAACAATGTGCTGATACAGCATCCGGACAGTATCATCAGGGAAGCAGACCGGGTCATTGACAAGGCGAGGGCACATCCCGAAGTGTTTCAATACACCATATGGTTTATCACCAACAATGCAGAGGTTTCACAAGTGATGGGGATGGACAAGGTCTTTGTGCACATGGTGGAGAACTATTATCTTACCGATGAGGTGGACTGGATGGATGACCAACGCCTGGAAAGTTTGCGGCAAAGAGCAGAAGAAATCAAGCCGCTGCTATTGGGAAAAACAGCTCCTGACGTTCGTTTGCGGGATCCGGAGGGACAAATCCTGACCCTGCATGAGATCGAAGCAGATTACATGGTATTGTACTTTTGGGATAGCGAGTGTCCTTTCTGTCTTCAAGCAGCTCCCAAGCTGAAAGAAAGCTGGGAGGCATTGAAAGATGAGGGTGTCCGCATCGTGGCGATAAACACTGAGAGAGACCAAAGTAAATGGCTAGATGCCATCAGCGATTACCCCCAGGATTGGATTCACCTGCACGATGCAGGTGGCGAGGGCAAAGTGTTGGACACCTACAGCATTTATGCCATACCCAAGGTATACATCCTTAATGAAGAGAAAAGAATCCTGGCCAAGGACATCGGCATTGAGCACATCACCCCATTCATCAGGGAAGAAATACGGAAAACACAATAGCCATTTTTAAATTCACACTGTACGTTTGCTGATCGTGCATCTGGCGCCCCACCTGAAATCAACGGATTTTTACGTGCGATGATATGCCCAGACAATGGGCATGTCACCAAAGCTGAATGCCGGTGGAATAATTTCGATTATTCTTGTCTTCCAACCCATTGGCAAAGGTCACATATGCCGTTAGCTAAGTACCATAAGGCAGTTGAGGAGAAATTATTTACCATGGAATAAAGGTCCCAGGCGTGTAGGCATTTACCTGGAATCGTGCTTTTGGTGGGGAGACGCTTCAAGTGAAGGAATTTCAATTGTAAAGATAGTTCCAATTGCTGTGTCCGATTTGAAACGTACTTCCCCCTGGAGGTATTTTTCTGTCAGTATTTTGATGCTATAAGTCCCCCAGCCCCTACCCCGGCCTTTAGTAGAGAAAGATTTTTGAAATAGCTTCAACTGGTCGTTTTTGGGAATGACCTGTGGATTTTGCACAGAGACAATGGCTTTTTGTTCCTTTTTGTCATAAGTGGCAGATATCCGAACCACATCATCCTTGCTGCTGGCTTCAAAAGCGTTCTTGATCATGTTCAAAAGGACTCTACGAAGCAAAGTGCGCTCGGTCACGATATGACCAACAGAAACATCCAATTCCGTTTTCCTGAATTTGTACTTGTGCATATTCTGCAATGAACGAACCAACTCCGACACCATGTCGGCAATATCGAACTGGGTGAAATTGGGTCGCAGCAGCTGGTTTTCCACACTGCTGATCAGGCGGTAAGATTGCACTTCATCGCTGATGTTTTCCGCCACTTCACCGAGCATCTCCCTAACCTGATCTTCCGAAAGTTCTTTATAGGTATCACTTAAGCCATTCAGGATGGCTGCCGTGTTAAGAATATCATGAAGAAAGATGCTCTCAAGCATCTCACGTCTTTTTTTCTCACTAATATCTTCCAGCGCACAGAAAATATATTGCTCGCCATCAAAAGTAAAAGGTTTAGCAGAAACACTCAAGGTAAGGGATGCCCCATTTTTCAAGGCAATATTGCATTCGTCCTGACCTTCTTCCCCACGTTCACTGGCGGTGATGGCAGAATTAAATCCACAAACACGGCAAAATTCAGATGATCCACAGCCAAGCTCCCCGCTGCTGACGTTGATACAGCCCAGGCACTCACCGGGGCGCTGCCCCAATCCATTTCCGGACAATGCCTTGTCACCGGGCACTGGGTTTCGATTCAGGAAGACTACCTGCCGTTGCGCATTAAGTATCATCAGGACATTAGGGGCATCCTTCAGAAGCTCTGTAAAAAACGGACTCCTGATGATATTGCTGGCCTGTGATTTTATTTTTGCTGGCGATACTTTCTGCGCGGGATCAAACATTTCTGCAATCGGATTAGATTACGAAATTACAAAATTTGTTTGTATATGTTTATATATTCTCAACATGTCGAAATTTCAAGATTATTATGGGTAAAACCTACTGAATGCATTTATATCCTCACTGTTCAGCGCCCACTTGCCCGGTGCAACAAGCATCCCTCTGTTTATCAAAACCTTGGCATGACTCGGTTCATTGCCTGCAACTCATCATTGTATGAATTTTCCGATTATTTTAATACATTTGTTCATATAGACAGGAATCAAAGATGCAGCTTATGTTAAACGAACAAGATATTCATCAGTTGGAAGGCAAGGGGATTACCAGGGAGGATTTCCTGCAACAGATTGCCCATTTCAAGAAGGGGTTCCCCGCCCTTCAGCTGGACAGGCCAGCTACGGCAGGTGATGGCATCAGGGTACTGGATGAACACAACGTGCGCGATTATGCAGACACATACCATGAGCGGTCAGGGAATTATAAGGTATTGAAATTTGTGCCAGCTAGTGGTGCCGCCACGCGCATGTTCAAGGAAGTTTTTGCCTGGCGGGATTTGCTCATAGCTGGGGTGGATCCCGAAAGCCTGAAAGACTCCAATCCGGAAGCAAAACGTTTTTTCGAAGAGATGCACAGGTTCCCATTCTGGGAAGACCTGCAGGTAGCAATGGACAAGGATGACCTTTATGCAGATCATTTGCTGCAAACCGGAAATTATTTACCCATACTGGATTATTTACTTTTTGACCAAGGGCTGGATTATGCAGCCCTGCCGAAGGCCCTAATCGCTTTTCATCGCTATGATCAGGTAATTCGGACGGCCATGGAAGAACACCTGGTTGAAGGAGCCAGGTATGCGGGAGAGGCAACCGGCAGGGTCAACATCCATTTTACCCTTTCACCGGAACACATTGCGGCATTCAGACTAACGTTTGAAAAAGTAAAGGGGCAATATGAGCAGCAACATGGTGTCCATTATGCTGTCAGTTGGTCTATCCAGAAGCCATCGACCGACACCATCGCGGTGACTCACGATAATTTACCATTCCGGGATAAAGATGGCAGCCTGTTGTTTCGTCCGGGCGGACATGGTGCCCTTATTGAAAACCTCAATGATCTCAACAGTGATCTCATCTTCATCAAAAACATTGACAACATTGTCCCTGACCGGTTAAAAGAACCGACCATCACGTTTAAAAAGGTGCTGGGAGGCATCCTGATTCAACTGAAGGAAGAGATTGCCTTTTGGATGAAACAACTGGACACAGGCAATCTGGAACCTGACGCTTATTTGCAGGCGCTCGACTTTGCTTGCAACGGCCTGAACATTGATCGCAAATTGTTTCCGGATGACGAGCAGCAAGGTTCGCGGGTGCTGCGGAAGGCGCTCGACAAGCCCCTTAGGGTTTGTGGAATGGTCCGTAACCAAGGTGAACCGGGTGGCGGACCATTTTGGGTCAATGACCCCAAAACAGGGCACCGTACGCTCCAGATCGTAGAAAAATCACAGATAGACCTTCAGGATCCAAAACAGGAGCAACTGTTCAAAAAGTCTACGCATTTTAACCCGGTAGACATCGCATGTTCCTTCAAAAACTACAAAGGGGAGTCTTATCACCTTCCTGACTTCATTGATCCTGACACCGGGTTCATCAGCCACAAATCAAAAGACGGCCAGGACCTCAAGGCCCTTGAAAGGCCAGGCTTATGGAATGGTGCCATGGCACACTGGAACACTGTATTTGTAGAAGTACCGCTCATCACATTCAATCCTGTAAAAACCATCAACGACTTGTTGCGTGAAGAGCATCAGCAAAAGTAAGCAGTTCGGTCTGCTGACCGTCAAAAACCGCGTAACTGTAATGCCTTACCCAATCACCGGTATTGATGTATCGGCTGCCAGGTGCGATTTCGAGGTTTACTGGCAAATGCCGGTGTCCGAAAATAAAAAAATCGACATGCTGTTTTTTTAGGATCTCTTTCGCATATAATATCAGCCATTCCTTATCTTCGCCAAGAAACGCCTCATCTTGTTCCCGGTTCATGATCCGGCTTTTCTTAGAAAAGAATTCTGCCAACCCGATGCCCAATCGGGGGTGCAGAGCTGCAAAAAGGCGCTGACAAAAAGCACAGGAGAATATTGATTTCATCAGTTTATATCCTTTGTCACCCGGACCCAAGCCATCACCGTGGCCTATGTGAAAGCGCATCCCCATGATCTCAGCATCAACAGGTGCGCGATGCATAGTCAGACCCAATTCCTGCTCAAAATAATCAAACGACCACATGTCGTGATTGCCTGTGAAGTAATGCACCGGAATACCGGCATCGCTTAGCTCGGCAAGTTTACCAAACAACCGCACATATCCCCTGGGCACCACCTTACGGTATTCAAACCAGAAATCTAAAATGTCTCCCAACAGATAGATGGCCAAGGCGTCTTGTTTTATTTGGTCAAGCCATCTCACCAAAAGCTTTTCCCTGGCAAGGCTCGCCATGTAAGTTGGCACACCCAGGTGACTGTCTGAAAGAAAATATATTTTGTCTGCCATACACGCACCATTACATGAAATCACCGACACACCATCGGTAACAGACAAAAATAGGTATTTTTGACACAAGGCCAATATCATTTGATGATTTGCAATATTTATGGAGACCAGCCAGTCAGCTGACTATTACCACGAGGACAGGTCAAAAAAGACATGCTGTGGCGCGTTATCTCAGCAGATTATCGTATCTTTATGCTCCCAATTTGCTGCAAAGCGCAAGGTAATGTGGAAGCGTTAACCCAAAAATATTGACAATGAAGCATTTTGTACAAAAGTTAGCACAACTCAAAGGGCAAAATATTGACCCTGCACTGGTGAAAAAGGTTTTATCGGAGATTGATTTCAAGGCTTTGGATTACAAAGATTACCTTGAGGGAAAGGATATGGGAGCCTACAACAGGATCCGCATCATCGAAGATCCCATGCAGGTCTTTCTGATGACCTGGCCTCCACAGTTTCTGTTACCTATTCATCAGCACAAGAACTTCTGGGGATATGTCATACCCCTGGAGGGCATCGTTGCGGAAACGATATATGGATATGCCCCGCGCAAAAAGAAAGTGTTTTTACATCCTACAAAGACCTATAAGGAAGGTGAGACCATTTACGAACCTTACAACGTGATTCATAAGCTGCAAAACACATCTCCGCTTGATGTGACGATCAGCATACACATCTATTATCCACCCACGAATAATTACAAAGGTACCATGATATTTGACGCACAAAACAGGAAAATGGCTGTCCTGAATGAGAAAGCAGAGTCTCTGAGCTGGGAT
>PWNO01000203.1 GCA_003557765.1 Bacteroidales bacterium | reverse complement strand
CCGTGACGGAGATCCTTTATGAGATGCAACGCCTCATCGATGAACCTGTAGAAATAGAGAACCTGCAATTAATCCAAAACTTTATGACCGGAAATTTCGCCCGTTCCCTTGAAAGTCCGAGAACAATGGCAAGATTTGCTCTGAACATTGAGCGATACGGGTTACCGGAAGATTATTACGCCACCTACCTGGAGCGACTCAACAGCGTTACAGCGGATGATGTGCAGGAAATGGCTGCCAAATACCTTAAACCAAACAATGCCGTCATTGTTGTGGCAGGCAACCGCGACGAAGTGGCAGAAACCCTGATCCCATTCACCGCAAGCGGGGAAGTAGAGTTCTTTGATGCCTTTGGCCGTCCGATAGAAGACGCCGGTTTGCTTCCTGCACCGGCAGGATACACTGCTAAAACGGTAATCAACAATTACATTGAAGCGATCGGCGGACGTGCCAACCTAAAAGCCGTTGAAGACATCAAAACAGAAATAACAGCCAGCACTATGGGAATGGAGCTACAGGTGGAAAGTTATCAGAAAAAACCCCATTACTTCATGTCCAAAATGCTGATGGGTGGCATGACACTGCAACAGCAGCTCTTTGACGGAGAAAAGGCGGTTATCGTTTCCCAAATGGGTGTCCAGGAATATACCGAAGGGGAAATGTTTGAGATGTTCAAGCTGCAGTCGGTCATGAACATTGAGCTTTATTACGATGATTATGGATTTGATGCTGAGCTGCTTGGCATAGAAACCATAGATGGCTCTCCTGCTTATAAAATCAAAATGATCTCGCCGGCAGGTGCACAGTCTTTTGACTACTTCTGCACCGAAACAGGACTGAAGATCAAGAGTCTGACCGACGACAGCAGTACCACATACAGTGACTACAGGGAGGTTGGTGGCATTTTGATGCCCTATAAAACCATTCAGGAAGCAGGTCCGCAGCGTGTAGAAATGCAGGTTGATAATGTCGATATCAACTCTGGCCTGGAGAAGAGCTTCTTTGTGATCGAATAGCCCCTTCAACAACATTTCAAAAGGCAGCATCTGTGTTGGGTGCTGCCTTTTTTTTTAGATTTACTTAGAAAATGGGATATTTGGGAATTCATACGTATATTTGAATGGTGAACAAAAAGCTCGAAGCTGGAAGCTGGAAGCTCGAAGGGAGAAAAAACGCTAAACGTTTAACGCCAAGCAAATAAACGATTAAACAATTCAACCATTCAACGATTCATCCATTCAACCCTATCAAAATGAAGCAAAAACTATCCAAACTCTTCAAGGCCATCAATGAGGGGCTGCATTTTGTAAGAAACGACATATGGCGCATGCCTTTGCGGGAGCTGCCCCGCAGAAAGATGTTTCTCATCAGGCATTTGCGCATTTTCATCCTGGCATTGCGCGGCTTCAGGGAGGATCAGATCCTTCTCAGGGCACCGGCGCTGACCTATTATTCGATGTTCAGCATCGTACCGGTTGTGGCACTTGCATTTGGGATTGCCAAAGGTTTTGGCCTTGAAATGTATGTTGAACGACAGCTGGAGGCAGCACTGGCAGGGCGCGAGGAGGTCTTCAACTGGGTGATGGAGATCACTCAATCTTTCCTGCGGGGCACACACGGGGGCACAGTGGCAGCAGTGGGCCTGGCCATCCTTATATATACTATCACTATGCTGCTGAACAACATAGAAGCATCCTTCAATGAGATCTGGCAGGTAAACAAGCCCAGGACCTGGTCACGTAAGTTCAGCGATTACTTTGCCATGATGTTCATCGCGCCCCTCTTTTTCATTATGGCGAGCGCAGCAACCGTTTTTCTCAATACCCAAATCCAGGAAACAAGTTATACCCTTCTGAGTCCAGTCCTGATGTTCATGGCGAACATCATTCCATATATACTTATCTGGACCATATTTACACTGCTATATATAGTGATGCCAAATACCAACGTAAAGTTTTCTTCGGCACTGATGGCAGGAATCATCGCCGGCACACTGTTCCAGCTGTTGCAATGGGGATATATCGCTTTTCAGATCGGGGCTGCCAGGTATGGTGCCATATATGGATCTTTTGCAGCGCTTCCTCTCCTCCTGCTCTGGATGCAGGTAAGCTGGATCGTAATTCTGTTTGGTGCCGAACTGTCGTTTGCAAACCAACATGTTGACAATTATGAGTTTGAAGCGGAGTCAAAAAACATTAGTCCGTTTAATAAGAAGATTCTGGCACTTTACATCATGCAGCTGATTATTAAACGCTTTCATCTTGGGGAGAAACCCCTGACACCAGATAATGTATCTGCCATTTTGCACATACCAAACAGCCTGGTAAGGATGATCCTCAACGATCTTGAATCGGTCGGCCTGGTCAGCGAGGTCGACAGGAACCATTCGAAAAAGTCGGCTTATCAACCCGCTATCGACATCAACACCATCAGTATAAAAACCATTATGGAGCAACTGGATAAAAAAGGGATGGATGTGCTTATCGCAAAACCATCACCAGACCTGGACAAACTTAAGGAAGCCCTTTCGTCATTCAACAAATGTATTGAGCAATCAAAGGAAAATCTGTTGCTTAAGGATTTGTAGTATTTCGGTTATGCAGATTTTTTATGTGAATCATTAAGAATATCACCAATGCCATGCTCAGCAATACGATGGAGAGGCTAAAGCCTGATGACCCGATAGCATCAGGATCAATGCTTTCGCTGTTATAGGCAATATAATAGAGGATCACCGCCATGGTATTGTTAAAAAAGTGGGCAAACACCGGTATCCATATGTTTCCGGTATAAACAAACATATAGCCGAGCAGAATTCCCAGTACGAATCGGGGAAGAAATCCGTAAAACTGCAGATGCATTGCACTAAAGAAGAAGGCCGCGATGATCACTGCAACGTGTATGTTTTTCGTCCACTGAAAAAAGACCCGTTGTACAGCACCACGAAAAATGAACTCTTCCCCAATTGCCGGGATTACTGCTATCATGAACAGATTAAACAACAGCGCTGGAATGTTGCTAACGTTGAGGAACTTCTCGGTAAGGAGCTCTGCAGCATCTTCGGCTTGCCGCATCCAGTTTTCAATACGACTCATCGAATCGGGCAGGGACATTTGCTGGTTGAGTTGCATCAAATAATACACCAAGGGGATGGCGACGACCATAACCAGTGCAGAAAAAATGATTGCCCTGCAAATTGGAGTTCTTTCCCCATCATAGTATTTCAGAAAGTTACGATTAACCAGCAGGGCAAAGACGACAGCCGGTATGATAAAGAGCCCGATATGGCTCATGACTTGCATGTAGCGCTGGAGGTTCAGGCTTTCATCTGTGAAATCACCAAGCCTGTTTAGGATTTCTATCCCTGTAAACGGGAGCATCAGGATTATAGCGGCAAACAAAACCATCAGCACCGAAGCAAGCATGAGGGCTGATAACAATAACAATTTCAGAAATGGGTGCAACCCTCCCAGGATGCCTTCGTCTTTCATGTTATTCCTGTTTTTTTTGCCTTTGTGTTGATTCTCAGCTTAAGCCATTTTTCGCAAATTTACACAATTAATTTTGTATGCTGTATTCTGTCCAGTAACCTTTTAGCTTCTTTCCAGCACCTTCAAAACCTAAATCCAAACCTTGATCTTACAAAACAAATCCTTCTCCCTGGTAGAATTCAAGGATTTTGACTTTGAAAACCAACTCATACATCGCCTGAATCAGGTTGATTTCGGCCCGGTTGAGCCGTGCCTTTGCTTCATTGAGTTCAATGGTACTCACCCGCCCAAGCGAATAGCCTTGTTCAGCATAATTATATGATTCCCTTGATGCTTCAAGTGCCTTGGTATTGCTGTTGTATGCCTCATAGGCAGCCAGGGCGTCGGCGTGAGCCTGATGGATGATCCGGCTCAGGTTGTTTCTCGTTTGTTCGTAATTCATACGTGCCTGATCAAGATCAATGCGGGCATGCTGAATCCTGGCACGTGTCTGAAACTGGTTAAAGATTGGAATGCTTAAGGTAATAAAAGCAGACCGCGCATAATTTTCCGTAAGCTGATCCCTGTAAGGAACAGTTTCCATTAGGGGAGCATCTCCATTTGGAGATTTGGCATTGGCAAAAGAGCCACCCTGTCGTGAAACTACTGTTTTGCTGTTTTCATTATTGTTTACCGGGAGTTTGTAAGCTGCTGAATACCTTGACCCCAGACTGGTACTCAGGCTGATTGTAGGTATCCGCTCTCCATTTACAATAGCAAGTCCCTTTTCAGCCATTGATATTCTGTATTTTGCTGCCAGCAGCGAAGGCTCGATGAGAAGTGCTTTTTCAAAAACCTCTGTCGGGTTATAGAGAAACACAAACTCCGACACGTCCATATTGGGTCTCTGAACCGAAAAAGGATCAACAGGATCCAGTTCCAGCAATTTGATCAGTTCAAGGTAGGCCAGGTTCAGATTGTTCTGGATGTTGGTGTGACGCACCAGCTCTTCGGCCTCTACTGCTTCCATTTCCAGCAGGTCGCGGCGCGAAACGGTCCCTCCCTGAAGCAGAATACGGGTTCTTTCTGTTTGCTCACGACTCAGCTTAAGCTGCTCCGCCGCTACCTCCAGCATATCTTCCAGGTATAGAATCTGTAAATAGGCATTTGCTATGGTCAGGATCAGGTCATTTTCCATGCTTTCGGTGTTGTACCTGAAGGCTGTTTGCCGGGCCAGGTTATATCTGATATTGTTTATGGTACGAAACCCTGCAAACAATGTCAGATTCCCTGTTGCAGACAGACTTTGCGAGCCAATACGTTCGGTATAAATCTCATTGGTTACCTGGTCGATGCTACGTCCATAATTAAACCCAAAATTGGTCCCCGCATTGATGGCGGGCAGCAGATTGACATAGCTCTGTGTCAGGTCATGATCGGCCCTTGCCTGATGCAGGCGCTGAATACGCACATCAAGGTTGTTTTCCAGTGCATGATCAATGCAACGTTCCAGGCTCCAAACCTCACCATTTGGAGTGTTTTGTGACCACGCTGCTGATAACGAAAAGACAAACAGAAAAAGGGCAATGATTTGATTTTTCATGGTACAATAGAAGTTTAGTGTTTGTTTCTATTACACCTAAAAACATGCCATCGTTTATAATATCCTATAATATAGAATACTGTGCCAGGAAGACGTG
This sequence comes from Bacteroidales bacterium, assembly GCA_003557765.1. Next base: position 4,472 of record PWNO01000203.1, on the reverse strand, counting down.
TGTTGATTGATCCTTTTGGTGTTCATTAATTGACAGATGCCGTACGATAGCGAACACCTCTTAAAAGTGCAGCGTGAAGCGTGTTTCGACGTTTGGCCTTGATTTTACCGTGATATTGCCTTTGTGCAGCCGCATGATCTCACGCGAGAGGCTGAGGCCTATGCCGGATCCCTCTTTCTTTGAAGTAAAAAACGGCACAAAGATCTGCTCCAGGTTGTCGGGCTTGATACCATAGCCATTGTCGCTCACAGCGATATTCACATGGTTGATCCCCTCTGCCGTGGCAAGCACCTGGATTTTAGGGTTTTCTGTGTCCTTTACTGCATGCATGCTATTGATCAGCAGGTTGATGATGACCTGTTCGATCAGATCAGGGTCAGCCGTAAGCGTTAACCCGGGCGGCACGATCCGGCATTTAAACTGAATGTTTTGCTCTTTGATTTTTGGAAGCAGCAGTTGTTCAGCGTTATCACACAAGTCTTTGATGGGAAAGTGGCGAAAGTTGGGCTTGGGGATGCGTGTAAGGTTTCGATACACCTGAACAAAATTCAAAAGACTTTGGCTGCGCCGTTCAATAGTATTCAAGGCACTTTGCGCACTCTCTACATCATCAGCATCTATTTCGCTTTTCAGCCTTACGCTTTCTTCATCGATCAACAGGGTTTTAACTGTCGACGATAGGGAAACGATGGGTGTTATGGAGTTCATGATCTCGTGCGTAAGGACACGAATCAATTTTTGCCAGGAATCCATCTCCTTGGCCTCCAGCTCCGTGTGTATGTTTTGCAAAGATACCAGTACAAAATCCTCCCCCTGCATCCGGAATTCAGTTGCCCTGACCGACAACTGTAGCAGCTCATTGTCGTAAAATACCTTAACCAGCTCACTTTCTCCCGCCTTGATGTTCATCAAAAGCTCTGAAAGGTTCTCGTCTATCTTTTCCATGTCGCTGATGAACCTCAGGTTACTGTTGCGGAACATCCGCTTGAAGGCATTGTTGACCATGCTGACCCGGCCATTCTTGGTAAACACAATGATGCCGGTGGTTACGTGTTGCACAACGGTTTGCAGGTAGTTGAAGTGCTCCTCCTTGGCAGCGCGTGTTTTCTGAAAGGCTTGAATCACTTCGTTAAAAGCCTGGTTCAACTCATCAAAACTTTTTCCTAAACCCTGATCGGAAAAAGAGGAGGAAAAGTCGCTGTGCCTGACTGCATCAAAAAAAACCGATAGTTTCCGGTTCGTGCGTTCAACATACCTCACAAGGGCTATAATCTGCCACAAGATGAGGATGATAAGGGTTGCCGAGCTGATTATTAAGGAGGAGTTCCTGATGATTGTAAGCAGAACGACCACCGACACCAGGATCATGATGATCCTGATGATCACATTTAAACGAAAATTTCTAAAGTTCATATTTTTCGATTCGACGGTAAAGTGATGCCCTTGTGATACCCAGTTCTTTGGCTGCCTTGCTGATGTTACCTCCGTGCTTGTCAATCACCTTGCGGACCAGCATCTTTTCCGTTTCCTCAAGGTTGGTGGCTGACTCAGGCAGCTTATTGTTGCTTTTTTCCTGTTGTTGTGACAAGAAAAAATCGTTGGGTTGCAGGATGTTGGAATCGCTCATGATCACAGCCCTTTCAACGGCATGTTGCAACTCCCTGATATTTCCTGGCCAATGATGCTTTTCAAGGCGTTTCATGGTGTGTGTATGAAGCCGTTTATTCGGCATCTTATACTTTTTGCAATAGATCTCCAAAAAGTGATTCACCAAAAGAGGGATGTCTTCAACCCTTTCGCGCAATGGCGGAAGATTGATTTCCACCGTATTGATGCGGTAGAGCAAATCCTGCCTGAATTTCCCTTCATCCACCATTTTATAGAGCGGCATGTTGGTGGCGCAGATCAACCGCACATCAACCGGGATCTCCTTTACGGAGCCAAGCCGGTTAACCACCCTGTTCTGGATCACGCTGAGCAGTTTCGATTGCAGTGGGAGGCTCAGGTTTCCAATCTCATCCAGGAAGATGGTGCCCTTGTTTGCCGCTTCAAATCGTCCGGGACGATCCTCTTTGGCATCGGTAAAAGCACCCTTCTTATAACCAAACAGCTCACTTTCAAAAAGGGTTTCGCTGATGGCTCCAAGGTCAACACTGATGAATACCTGATCGTTGCGTTGCGAGGCACGGTGCAGCGCCCGTGCAATCACCTCTTTCCCGGTTCCGTTTTCACCCAGAATCAGGACATTGGCGTCCGTAACCGCCACTTTTTGTACCGTTTTCAACACCGTCATCATCGCTTCAGACTCCCCAATGATGTTGCTGTATGGCTGATCACCCTGCTCCATCAAAAACTTGTTCTTGGAGCGTAAATCCTGAAGCTCCTTTTTGGAGCGCTGGGCCTCAAGAGTAGTGCTGATGGTGGCGAGCAACTTCTTGTTGTCCCAGGGCTTAAGAAGGAAGTTTGTTGCACCCTCCTTCACCCCCTGAACGGCAAGTTCAATATCGCCATAAGCCGTTATCAAAACAACCGCAATGGAAGGATCAATTTCCAGAATCTTGTTGAGCCAGTGAAAACCCTCCTTTCCACTTGTTGCATCACGCGAAAAATTCATGTCCAGCAGGATCATGTCATAGCTTTCGTTTTTCAGCAACATCGGCAAGTTGCTGGGATTGGGATCGGTGTGAACCGACTTAATGTGCTGTTTCAAAAAGAGTTTCGCAGCCAACAACACATCTTCATCATCATCAATGATCAGTAACTTTGCATCCAATTTGCTCATAAGCACAAGCTTTTAAGAATAAAATCGAAACCTTTATCTCACAAAGATAAAATTTCTAACAATAGAACCGTGACCATTCGCACTTAAAAAAAAATTCCTACTTTTAGACCTGAATTAGCTATCAGACACTAAATTATATAAATGTTTATATAAACAAATAAATTGAATAATATGAGTACCAATCGTTCCAATGGGCGTTTTTTGCCACGCAGAAAGTTCCTGGAGTATGGATTAAAAAGCGGCATCGCGATAGCCGTCACACCTCCGCTGCTTACTAACATGTTTGCCTGCAGCGGACCATCAATGCGAACCGGTCCGGGACTGGAAATGGACAAGGCGACCCTCGACAGGGTGATCGCAAAGGCCCTTGAACAGGGTGGAGATTTTGCCGATGTATACCTGGAAAACCGCAACAGCCGTCAGATTATGATGGAAGAGTCAAGCTTCAAAAGCGGACTTTACGGAATCAGTCAGGGTGCAGGCGTAAGGGTCATTTCAGGAGACAAGACCGGATATGCCTACACAGAGGAAGTCACTGAAGAAAACCTGATGCGCGCAGCCACAATTGCATCCTATGTAGCGCGAAATGGCAAACACATACAGCCTGTCAATATTGAGATGGCGCAGCGCAAAACATTTAATACGGTCGAACAGCCTTTGGAAGTCATTGCCGACTCCCGCCGGATTGAAATCATGGAGCGCGCCAACCAGGCAGCGCTCGATTACGATCCGCGCATCCGGATGGCATTGATCGAATACAATGACCAGGTACGTGCAAGGGTTCTGGCAAACAGCGAAGGGGTTTATCTGCGTGATGAATTGCCGTTATTGTTTTTCATCGTTCAGACTATGAGCGATGATGGCAACAACAGGCATATGTCGCGCGAACGGATCAGTGCACACAGTGGTTTTGAACTTTTCGAGAAGGAAACGCCTGAAGCTGTATCGCAACGTGCAGCAAGGGAGGCAATCGCGATGCTTGATGCAGAAGATGCCCCCGCGGGCATAATGGATGTGGTGATGGAAAACGGTTTTGGTGGTGTGCTGATACATGAAGCGGTTGGCCATCCACTGGAAGCCGATAACATTGCAAAAGGCATTGGTGCATTTACCGGAAAAATGGGACAGAAAGTTGCCACAGATGTATTTACGATGGTTGATGACGGTACAATTCCCAATTTCAGGGGTACCATTGATTTTGATGATGAAGGGACACAGGCGCAGCGGAATGTTTTGATAGATAAAGGTGTTTTGAAAGGATACATGACCGACATTCTAAGTGCCAGACAACTGGATCTCCCGAGAACAGGAAATGGGCGCCGGGAATCTTTCAGACATATTCCGATCCCACGGATGACGAACACCTTTATCGAACCGGGCAAGGATCGTCCGGAAGACATATTAAGAGATACTCCAAAAGGCTTATACGTGCAGAGCCTCAGCGGCGGCAGCGTAAACCCCGTAACCGGCGTGTTTAACTTCACCTGCCGCGAGGCCTACCTGATAGAAAACGGTCGCAAAACCACTCCCGTGAAGGGTGCAACCCTTATCGGGTCCTGCATGGGGGTGATCTCAAACATTGATGCCGTTGCAAATGACCTCGATTTTGGTCCCGGAATTTGTGGGAAAGGACAAATGGCAGAAGTTACCGCAGGGCAACCAACGGTCAGGATCCGCGGAATCAACGTGG
>PWNO01000088.1 GCA_003557765.1 Bacteroidales bacterium | reverse complement strand
AACGTATTGCGCCATCTGCTCGATAACCAAATCATTGTGGAAGACAAGGAAACTATCCTGCATTGGAAGGGAGGAGATAAACAATAGGTTCACATGTGCTGGGGAATAGCGAGTGCTAAATACCCGTTTGCAATGTGCGACAGCTTTGAACCGCCAAATGATCCGGCTCGATAATCACCAGTTCACACCTTGTGGCTTCCTTTAATCTCCTGATCAAAGCATGTTGCTGTCTGCAGGCACTTAATCATGGCTACATGTAGCTGCTGTGACTACCAGGCCATGCATTTGTGCTGCCAGATAATGACCAACTTAATACGCTTTACTGTCACTTATAGCCAGCACACTTAAACCAGCCCTTACCTTATCACCCGGTTTCACTTGCAGTTTGACATTCACCGGCAAATAGAGGTCCACACGGGAACCAAACTTGATAAACCCGAGTTCATCTCCCTGCTTCACCTTTTCCCCGGCCTGACTATAGCATACGATACGTCTTGCCACCGTACCGGCAATCTGGCTTACCACTAGCTGCTCGCCACCAGAGGTTTCCATCAAAATGGCATTACGTTCATTAAGCAGGCTCGACTTGGGGTGCCACGCCACAAGGTATTTTCCGGGAAAATATTGATACGACAACACTTTTCCATCAATGGGATAGCGATTCAGGTGCACGTTGAGTGGTGACATGAACACAGATACCTGTTGCATGTCCTTATCGAAAAACTGCGATTCATGGACTTTTTCGGCGATGACTACCTTGCCGTCGGCGGGACTGAGAAAGGCATCTCCCTGCCTGGTAATATGCCGGGAAGGACTTCTGAAAAACCAGAGTATCCAGATGAAGAACAGTCCAATGATTAGCAGCGCGACAGGAAACGCCCAATGATGCGACGGCACGAACCACAGGATGGCCGCCACAAGCATAATAGTGACCACAGCCAAAATCTGCACGATCTTTCTTCCTTCCTTATGTATCTTCATTTGTATCCGTTTTTTCAATATGTCAAATCGTTTGGCTATTGGCTTTTGGCCGTTGGCTTCGCCGAGCCCGCAAGGGCCCGGTTATTGTATGATAATTATTTCGAAATATCTTCTTCTTTTCATTGGCCTTTTGTTTTGCCGGCCTGAAAAGTAGCATTTTGAAATGTAAATGCATGTTGTAAGACCAACAATCCAGTTGGTTAGAAGGTCATCAGCAAGTAAACAAAAACAAATGGGGCAGCAATAAACACCCCGTCAAAACGGTCAAGCACCCCACCATGTCCAGGCAAAATGGAGCCACTGTCTTTGGCATTAATGCTCCGCTTAAACATGGATTCAAACAGGTCACCGTATGAGCCGAATACCACCACCATCAAAGCCATGATAAGCCAATCAGACAGTGTTAGCTGCATAAAAAACAACGAGATCATCCAGGCAGTGAAAATAGCAAGGATTCCCCCTCCGATCGCACCCTCCCAGGTTTTTTTTGGCGACACCCGTTCAAAAAGCTTGTGATTACCAAATGCTGATCCAAGCACATAAGCACCTGTTTCATTGATCCAGACCAGGAAAAAGAACCCAAGGAGCAGGCTGGAGTGATGCCTCTCAGGTAAAAAACCGGGATTAGGAAAATAGTTCAGCAGCGAAAAGGGTACGGCGACATACAAAAGGCCAAAAAAAGTGAAGGCAATATTCGTAAAAGGATTTGGGTCCTTACGATAGAGTTCAAAAAGGAAAATGACAAAAATTGAAAGAAAGTTCAGCAGCAACCATTCCACTTCCAACACATTCATAGCCACCAGGGCATTGCTTACGAACAATATGATTCCGGCAAATATTCCTGCGGCTTTGTTGGGAAATACCTGAGCTCTTTCGACAAGGGTATAAAATTCCCATAATCCGATCACGGTAAATACCAGAAACAACAATGCAAACGGATATTGACCGGCGATGATTGCAGCAATCACCAATACAACTAAAACGATGCCTGTTATGGTCCTTGTTGCCAGGTTACTCACAGCGCTTCTTTATTAATGATTTGTTTTGCTTTCAGCACATTATCTGCCTGCACATAGAGCTCAATTTCACCAAAAAGATAAGCTGAGTCCTTTTTATTCATGATCACGCTGGCGATATCCTGGTCTTTCAGGACCGCCTGGACGATCTCCACTTTATGCTGTAAGGTATTGCTATAGACTTTCTTCCAGTTGTCGGTCATAGGATGGCCGATTTGTTTAAAGCATGTCAGCCCATGAGGTCAAGCAAAAAAAGGTACACTTCTTTTGGACCATGCATGCCGTAAACAAGGGTCTTTTCTATATCTGCAGTACGGCTTGGGCCACCCACAAAGGTAATCAAAGAAGGCAGTTTTCCCTGATATTTCTCTTTGAGATCATGGTAAGCACCTTTCAGGTCTGGTGTAAGTTGATGTGTTCCAGCCACTATAATATGCACAGGAGGCATCACAAATGCTTTCCTGCTCACGCCCTGTGCGGAGCTGAGCATGATATTGCCATGTCTTGCTACCAGCGCTTCGCAACCGGTGATGGCGGCATCGCTGCGGGCCACTTCCCGTTTATCTGATACGAAGCTAATGGACAACTCAGTAAGCAATTCTTTGAGGAAATCCTCATTGCAATACATTTTTTGGATGTGATGTTGTTGTATGATCGCAGCCAGGCCTTCGGTAAGCTCACCCACGTCACGGCAAAAGATAAACTTGCCATGTGAGGCGGAAAAAGAGGCAGCAAAATCCTCATCGAGCCGGTTATCCGCAGGCACATACATCACCGGAGATTCCATGTCGACATCCTCATAAGGTGGCCGCATATGATTGACCAGTGCGTCACGGATCTTCTTTAACACTTTTTCCTTTGTTGTGCTCTCTTTCATGGATACCTATTGCTGGCTTTTGTCTTCCTTCTCTTTTTCCTCTGGCTTTTTGATGTTGCTTCCGCCAACCGAAAACTCAGTTTCTTTTGAATGCTCCGGATCAGGATACGGCCGTTTGCCAAAAATGCTTTCCAGGTCTTCACGGAAGATAACCTCTCTTTCCAATAGCAGTTCACCAAGTTTAATGAGGTTTTCTTTGTGCTCAAGCAGAATAACTTTTGCGCGCTTATAGGCTTTCTCTATCAGTTTACTGACTTCCTCATCAATAATCTTTGCCGTATTCTCTGAATAAGGCTTGGTAAAGGTATATTCCTGCTGACCGCTGGAGTCATAGTAGCTGATGTTTCCTATTTTGGGATTAAGGCCGAAATAGACCACCATTGCATAGGCTTGTTTTGTCACCTTTTCCAGGTCGTTAAGCGCGCCAGTAGAGATTTCACCAAAGAGTATTTCTTCTGCTGCGCGACCACCCAGGGTGCTGGTGATCTCATCAAACATTTGCTCATTTGTGGATATCTGTCTTTCTTCAGGCAGATACCAGGCAGCGCCGAGGGCTTTGCCCCTCGGTACGATGGTCACTTTAACCAGGGGATGTGCATGTTCGAGCATCCAGCTCACAGCAGCATGACCGGATTCATGATAAGCGATTACCTTTTTCTCATTGGGTGAGATGATCTTGTTTCGTTTCTCTAGTCCGGCAATGATGCGATCTACAGCATCCAGGAAGTCTTTCTTCTCGACATGCTTTTTATTGCGTCGCGCTGCGATCAGGGCAGCCTCATTACAGACATTGGCGATATCCGCACCTGAGAATCCCGGGGTTTGTTTTGCCAAAAACTCAGCATCCAGTCCTTCTTCCAGGCGAAGGGGTTTCATATGCACATCAAAGATGGCTTTTCTTTCTTTAAGGTCAGGCATTTCCACATGAATCTGCCGGTCAAAGCGTCCGGCGCGCATGAGGGCCTTATCCAGCACATCAGCCCGGTTTGTGGCAGCCAGGATGATCACACCTACATTGGTACCAAAGCCATCCATCTCTGCAAGCAGCTGGTTCAACGTATTTTCACGTTCATCATTAGATCCGGTAACCGGGTTTTTGCCCCGGGCACGTCCGATGGCATCGATCTCATCGATAAACACAATGCAGGGCGCTTTCTCTTTGGCTTGTTTGAACAGGTCACGGACACGTGACGCGCCGACACCGACAAACATTTCCACAAAGTCGGACCCGCTGAGCGAGAAAAAGGGCACTTGGGCCTGTCCTGCCACGGCCTTGGCCAGCAGTGTTTTCCCTGTGCCCGGAGGACCCACCAGCAAGGCCCCTTTCGGTATCTTGCCGCCCAGCTCTGTATATTTTTTTGGGTTTTTCAGAAAATCTACGATCTCCATCAACTCAACCTTAGCCTCTTCCAGGCCAGCTACATCCTTAAAGTCTATGCTCACATGGGTGTCCTTGTCAAACAGCGTAGCCTTAGATTTCCCGATATTGAACATCTGTCCGCCAGGGCCACCGCCCCTTGCCATCCTGCGCATAATGAAGATCCAGAAGGCAATCAGCAAGCCAATGGGCAACAACCAACTGAGGATATCCGTGCCCCAGCTTTGCCGGCTCTCGGCAAACACTTCGATGTGATCCTCCTTCGGCCAGTCCTCCTGCGCAGCATAAAGACGCTGCTCAAAAGTTTCGACCGAAGCCACGCGAAACACATAATGCGGATGCTCCGCACCAGCAAAACCCCTGCTTACATCCACGTCATCATACTTCTCCTTGTCAAGCCTGTCTTCCTTGATGTATATTTCGACGGTCTCCTGGTTGACAATGACGATCCGGTCAATATCCGTGCCCTTCTCCTCATCCCAGACCAGGAGTTCATTTTCAAAACGACGCTGCGATATCTCCGTAGCAGATCCTCCCCAGTTCATCAACTGAATGCCAATGAGGATGACGGCAAGTACTGCATAGATGATGTAAAAGTTAAAACGGGGTTTTTTCCCGTCTGGCTTGCCCCCATCCGGCCTCTTGTCCGGCTGCCTTTCCCCGCGACCTTCATTGTTTGACGGTCCACCACCCTGTGGATTGACCTGCCAGTTTGTTCTGTTATTCTGATTGTTCATTATGATGTAAAGATCAACAAATTAATGAAATGGCAATGCATTTTCAGACTCATTCCACTTCCGTAAGCTTTCGTGCAGGCACGTCTGCCCATAGCTCCTCCAGCTGGAAATGCCTTCTTACTGGTTCCTGGAATACGTGAACAACTACATCCAGGTAGTCAAGCAACAACCATTCCCCATTGACATAGCCTTCCCTGCGAGCAGGGTTCACTCCGCAGTCCTTTTTGACCTCTTCTTCAATGGATTCTGCAATGGATGTCGCATGTGTGCGGGAATTGCCATGACAGATGATGAAATAATCGCAAACGGTAGAGTTTTTCTTTCCCAGATCAAGACTGATAACCTCTTCCCCTTTTTTGTCCAATATGCCCTTGGTTATTGAATCAACCAGTAAGATGAGTCCGTCTTTTTCCGATGTGTTTTTTGTCATTCGCTAAGCCTTATTCTTTTGGTGCAAAATTAATGATTTTTAGCCACATATTTTACTTCAGTCATTTTTGGATGACCGCACCTAAAGCCAAAAACACAAAACAGGCCAGAAAATGTTAAAAAACCGCTAAATTTGTTAAAAGGTGTACGTCTTGCTGTTGGCTGCTGGCTGTTGGATGTTGGATGTTAGCTATTGGATGTTAGCTCTTGGATGTTAGCTATTGGCAGTCGGCTGTTGGCTATTTTTTTTGTTGCGGGATGTGAGTGTATTTAATGTTTTTTTATGACCGACCAACAGAATATTCATTACATTGAGGTAACTGACTCTACCAACAAAGAGTTGTGGCGCAGGCTGGATGCAGATGCCCGGCTTCCTGAGTTTACAGTAATCCAGGCCGGCATGCAAACAGCCGGCCGGGGGCTGGGAGACACCAACTGGGAAAGCGAGTCAGGAAAGAATTTGTTGTTTTCCCTGCTGCTGAAGCCGGCATTTCTTGACCCGGCAGCACAGTTCATGTTGAATAAGGCCATCTCTTTGGGTATCCGGGAAGCCCTTGCCGGTCTTTGTCCACAACAGGATATCGTCATCAAATGGCCCAACGACATGTATGCCGCGGGAAAAAAGATCGGGGGAACCCTGGTGGAAAACCGCATTACGGGAAAGACGATGGAGGCCACTGTAGCTGGCACCGGCATCAATGTGAACCAGGATCACTTTCCGGTATCTCTCCCCAACCCATCATCCTTAAAATTGCTCACCGGCAAATCTTTTGAAGTGGAGCACTTGCTTCGCATGACCCTGTCGGCAGTATATAAATATTATAATTTGTTAAGGGAAGGGCATTGGGGCATCATTGATGCGACATACCTTGAACTCCTTTTGGGTTACGGGGAGCAAAATACTTTTGTGGCTGATGGAAATACATTTGTTGCTGAGATCGCCGGCCTGGACGCCTATGGGAAACTCCTGCTGCGCGACCCAAGTGGCCAAACAAAGGCATACGGCATTAAAGAAGTTGCCATGAAACATTGATTAGCGCATACAGGCCTGACTAAAGGCAGGCGAGCTACCCCTCATGCATATTTCTCCTGCAACTTGCTTCCGAGCATGTCTACAAAATGCTGAAGGGGTCTGGCAGCCACGGCTTTCATGAAAGGGTTAAGGTCTGCTTCAAACAAAATTGATACGGCACACTGACCTTCACCCTTATCTCGAAAATAATAGTCAAGGCTGAAGTTTACTGGATTTTTCCCATCCGCAACGATATGGATATTGTTGCATGGGTATTTGCCGTCGATGCGCATGGCAAGGTCTGCCATACCCTCCACAGTGAAGGAGCAGGAGTTTTCATTAGCCTGCCAGTTTTTGACCTGCTCCGGAACCAGGTGTTCAAAGTTGCGGAAATCGCCCAGAAAGTCAAATACCGTCTGACAATCAGTGTTTACCAGAATATCTTGATTTTCAAATTTTGCCATAATGTTGTATAGTTATTTTGCAGCGGCATCAGACCATTTGACAGGGTCTTTCCGCCAGTCATACAGGGTGTTAAGTGCACGTTTGCCGAAAGGTTTATCTTCCTGTACCTTTTCAAGCAAAGCTTCATAACTGCTTAATGTATGCAATGCACAACGTTCTTCCCGAAAATTATGTTCAGCCTGTGGCAGGTTATAGGTAAACACAGCGGTCATACCGAGCACCTTCAATCCGGTTTCGCGCAATGCCTGCACAGCGGCCAGGCTGCTTTTGCCTGTAGATACCAGGTCTTCAATGACCACTGTTTTTTTGCCTTTTTCCGCATGGCCTTCCACCCGGGCACCCATGCCATGGGATTTTGAACCGGATCGCACATAAACGAAGGGAAGACGCAGCCGTTCGGCCACAAGCACACCCTGTGCAATGGCACCTGTGGCCACGCCTGCGATGAGTTCAGCGTCGGGGTAGTGTTTTTGGACGAGGGTCGCCATCTTCCTTGCCACATCTTGCCGAACATCCGGAAAGGACAAAATGCGTCTGTTATCACAATAAATGGGGGCACGCAATCCGGAAGCCCAGGTAAAAGGGTTTTCTGTATTCAGTTTTATTGCGTTAATTTGCAGTAAATATCCGGCGACCTCGCGGGCCATGGTGTCGCTTTTCAACATGGGATGCAGGGTTTCTGGCAAACATGAGACCACAAAGCTACGAAAAAAATAGGCTATATCACGACTTCACCAAAACCTCACAGGCTTTATGCAAACCAGCCATGCCGTATTCTTTGACAGACAAAAACTCCTTTTTACCAGTCGGCTTTCAGAGAAGCAAGCCACCCAATACCAAAGCATTCACAGGGATATCGACTGGGAGGGCTTCATAAACTTCATTCGTTCAGGCACCGGCGCCATGGCTTGCATTAGTGATGATCCCGTCAGACAGTTCATTGAATTTTCGGCGATGTTTCGACAAGTGGAAGCCGCCGGCGGCCTGGTGGCTGACCCTTCAGATCACTGGCTATTTATTTACAGGAGAGACCGCTGGGATTTACCCAAAGGTATGGTTGACCCTGGCGAAATCCCCGAAGAGACAGCATTGCGGGAAGTAAAAGAAGAATGTGGAATCGGTGGCTTACATATCATCCATGCACTTAACCCAACCTATCATGTGTATCCGCTAAACGACAACAACAAGTGGGCCCTCAAAAAAACCCATTGGTTTTTTCTGCGCACCAGGATATGCTGCCAGACGAAACCACAAACAAGCGAAGGCATCACCAAAGCCGAATGGAAAGACCCCAAACACCTTGAAGAGGTGTTCAACAATACTTACGGAAACATAAAGGAAATGCTGCTTAGCTACAGCCATCTGCGTAAAACCTGAGGTCAACGGTTGATGATGCGACGAAGCCTGTCACTGATACCTGACGACGGTGCTGCGAAAGGATATTCATATACATACCCCTGAGGATCAATCAGCATATATTGGGGAATGGTGCTGATGCCATACCTCTCAAGCATCCTGTAGTCACCTCCATAATGAAAAAGCCGGAATGGTTTCTCACCGTCTTTCTGATCCACAGACACCAGGGTTGCATCACCATCCTCGTCTACCATGACCCCCACAAACGAAACCTTGTCACGAAAATCATCAGCAAGGGATAACATGGGTGAAACTTCGGACATCGACACAGGGCACCATGACGCCCAGAAAAAAAGATAGACATATTTCCCCTTCGCTTCCTCCAGGTCAAAAATCACCTCCTCCCCTTCTTTCAGCACAAGGTCTGGTGCAGGAAAACCGGATTTTAAACGTTTCTGCTGATACAGCATGTTTGAGGCCACCCGGCGATGTGCAGGAAACATACTCTGCTCTGCTGTTTCCTCTAACACGCGCATCACCTGGCGCTGATCATATTCAGAGATGTCAAACATTTCCTGCAAAGAGGCAAGCATCACCAATTCACGCAAACGCTTGTCCGAAAGCAAAGTATCTTTGGCCAATGTGTCCATCATGGCCTGATGGCTGGCATCTATATTAACGGCCTTATGCAGATCACGACGCATGATCGAACGGCTTCCGGTGAATACATATTTCCCGAACAAGGCGTCAAACACATCCATGTACATCGGGTTCTTATATAATACAGGCTGATCCAGGATATATTCCTCCACCAGGCTGTGAAAAGACTGGGTGTTTAATGTGGATTCCAGATAAGCGATGTAATAGCGTTTAAAGTTGTGAAAAAACAAATTATCTGTATCGGCCAGCAATGTGTCGGCCAGGATGCTGAACTGCCTTAGAGACTCTCTGTGATTAGTCCTCGGCCTATGCATCACATGTGTTTCAAGGTATTGGGCCACCATATTTTCGAGCTGGTTAACATGGTCATGCAAATGCTCACCTGATTCGGGATAGGTCACTTCCATCTGGAAACCTTGGTGCATGGGGTGCAGACTGCGAAAATCCCCATCATTGCGTGCAGCCACGTCAAAACGAATGATGTAGGTTTGACCCGGTTCAAGGTATATGAACCGTCGTCCATGGCGATAGCGGAAAAACATCAGCTGAGGTTCCTCCAGTGCAAGCTCCATGATAAATTGCCCTTCTGCATCCACTATTTGTGCATCCACTTCAATTACTCTGTAGCTCAGCAGGTCATCATAGGTCATCAGTCTGATCTCCCCCCCGGAAGCTCCGGGAAACTTGCCCTGTATGCGGGTGTTGGCACCAGCAGCAGCGACCAGGAAAACACTGGCCAGGAGCGTAAGGATCATGATTCGTTTGCTCATAGTGTGTGGTTTAATCAAAGAAGGATGTGGGAAAAAGTGCCTGAACGGGATTTCAATCATCCAGACTAATGGCATCGGGAATAAACTGGCTTGCATCGCCGCCGTTTCTGATGATATCCCTGACGATGTATGAGTTCAATGCCGTATGCTCCGGGGTGGTGAGCAAAAATACGGTTTCGAGGTCAGGAAGCATTTTCTTGTTCATCTGTCCTATGCTTCGCTCAAATTCGAAATCTGCAGAGGTACGCAAGCCGCGCAGGATAAAATTCACCCCGAGTTTCTTGCAAAGATCAACCGTCAGGCCTTCATAAGTGATTACCCTGACCTTCGGCTCATCACGGAACACGTTTTCAATCCAGGATTTCCGCTTTTCCAGGGCAAAGAAACCGGTTTTCTGTTCATTGATTCCGATGGCCATGATGATCTCATCGAAGAGAGGCAATGCTCTGCGTACAATGGATTCATGCCCTTTGGTGATCGGATCAAAGGATCCGGGGAAAAGCGCGGTCTTTATTGTCATGGTCTAAAGCTTTTATAACAGTTGAAGAATTTACTGATCAGCTCTCATGGGAGCACAAAGTTACTGAAAGTTTGCGCACAAAAACATAGAAATGAAGGCAATTCATTGGAACGTTATTTGCATCATGGAGCTTTGCTTTCGAAAAAGCTGAAATGCACCTTGGAGTACTTTCGTGTTTCTCTTAGTTGCGGATTTGTAGAAAAAGAAATCCCGGGACCATGTTCTATGATGAGGATACCATCATCGGCCAGAACCCGGTTGGCAAGGATCAACCCCGGCAAACTTTCAATTCCTGACATTTGATAGGGCGGATCGGCAAAAACCAGGTCAAAATCTCCGGGGCAGTTGCTTATGTATCGCATCGCATCCATTTTCAGGCACTGCAGGTTGTCAAACTGCAATTGGGATATTATGCTGTGGATAAAACGACAGCATCTGTTGTTTTTTTCGACTGCAACCACTTCTGCGGCTCCCCTGGATGCAAATTCATATGAGATGGCACCTGTTCCCGCAAACAGGTCAAGCACCCGCAAACCTTCAAAATTGACACGTTGATTCAGGATGTTGAAAAGGGCTTCCTTTGCCTTGTCGGTAGTAGGACGCACTGGCAAGCCAGCTGGTGGATGGATAATCCTCCTGTGATGCGCTCCACCTATGATTCGCATGCGTTCAGGTTAAAGAGATTATAGTAATAATGACAGGGTATATTATCAAAATCATCTGCATATCTAAAAATGTCATTTCTTTGAGGGATATCCACCTGTTTAAAGAAGGAGGAAA
Source organism: Bacteroidales bacterium (assembly GCA_003557765.1). The sequence goes on along the minus strand of PWNO01000088.1, from coordinate 20,450 downwards.
GCAAATCATAATCAGGGCTATCCATGGCTACTTCACCGATGGCATAAGCGTGTATCTGATCAGCCTTTTGCTGGTATTGTTCAAGCACATAAAACAGGTAATACAGCAGGTCGTCGATGCAGGTGGTAGGAAAAGACCTGTAAAAGGTAAGCATGTCTTTATCAAATAAAAGAATTTCCGTAAATGCTTGACGGACATGGATCACCAGGTCTGCATTCCATTGTTCGATGCTTCTGGCTGCCATGACACTTTTGATCATCGCAGTGCAGGAGCTTTTGATCATGCATCCAGGGAAGATTTCTGCAAGGACTTGCATCAATGGATCTGGAATCGCATATATTCCTTTTGCATCAATGATCTGAAGGGGGTCACTTCTGAGTTGCTTATGGTATGCGTTGCGCACATAGGAGGAGAATAGTTCATTCTCCTCCTGGGATGCATTCAGCTGTTCGGGTACCAGCACGACCTCAGGAGTATACACAGCGGCAAGGACCCTCTGATAATCTTGATTCAGGAGTGGGTTTTTGGTATAGGATGCATGCAGTTCGCGGCAATAGTCTTCCAGGCTGGGTGGTGTATCAGCCTGGCAGGCCTCCAGCGCAAGATATTTGAAGGCTTTTGTGTCCATGACAGAAAAAACAAATCCATCGGGTAAAAACTCGATGGATAATGTATTGCTTTCATTCATGACCCGGACTGTATCCGGGTCATGAATACGCCATGTATTCCGGAAGATTTTTGCCATTGCAGAAGCGTTTACTCCCAGTTGCCATCCAGCACGGCTTCCTGCATGGAGCCAACACGGAGACCCTCTTCCCGGGTATAATACACCCTCCAGTTATCCAGGTCGCCCATATATACGAAAGGTTGAACAGAAGCTTCGAACACAGGAAGCTTTACAAGGCCCCTTTCGATTATTCCGGACTCCATTTCAAATCGTTCCCCCCCGCCAAAAGGCACATAGGGCAAGGAATCGATTGGTTTAGCCATGTGGCGAAGCAGGCTGTCCCTTACCGCAATCCAGATGGTGTCGCGTTCAACAATGCCCAGTCTGACAGCTTCAGATTCGGTGAGGGTGTCCGGCACAGAACCGATTGCACGGACCAGCGCCAGGGAGTCAACATTGTAAAACATGACAAGAGAGTCCAGGTCACCGGTAAAACGCTGATACCTTGAACGATGTGATCGCTGCACTTCACGAATATCCTTGAGATTCTGAATGATTTCAGCCTCACGCTGTTCAACGACCTGGCGGAAACGCACCGGTTCCATCACACTGTCATATACAAAATACGCCAATACAAGAATGACGATAGTTAATGCAATCTGAATAACTGTTTTCATGTGTTTATAATTTGATTAAACAGGTCACATGGAGTTTGCCATGCAATAATCATTGTCTTGTATGTCAAATGAATTGGCATGGTTCGGTTCATGTGTTTGAAATTTTGTCAAAATGTCGAAATGTCAAGAATTTATTGGGTTAAGCCAGCTGAACTCACTCACATCTTATGCGGTCTGTGCCAAGTGCCTGATAATCATGACCCGGTGTGTCAGTCCGGTTGGCATGGTTTGGCTCATACCCTGTCAATTGAGTGCGTATCTCTATGCTTTCAATGTGGGTGCAAATATTCAAAAAAAAATCCAAATTACCCAAAAAAGTTCACTAATTTAATTATAATTATTGCTTGACCTGCAGAGATTGTCTGCCCAAAGTAAAAAATTCACTGAAATCGGACTATCCACCACCAAAGGAGGTGTCTTTTACCCTGGTTTTTGCTTTGCACCACGAGTTTTTTCTGCCATACAGGCTTTCGGGCAAAGCCTCGCCGGAACATCAACTCGCCCAGAGGTCATGGGCTTTTCAGTTATACTAAAATTGCCTGTCGAGATGATGTCTCTGGCGTGTCAGCTTGAGGTCCTGAAGCACACTGGATTTAACCCTGATGGTAAAATTATAGCTCTGTCTGAAGCCCATAGGAATCCAGTTAAATGTCATCTCCCAGCAATGAAGGTCGCGGTGCACGTCTATGGATGTGTAAGTAAGCTGGTGATTGTCAAAGTCATACCCGCTTCTGAATCCAATGCGCCAGTTGGGTGTCAATTGGATATCTCCCCTGACAGAAAGGCTTTGGATATAATTTCTATCCATTCGATCCTGGGCATGCTGATACCTGGACCTGTAATCGAAGGAATAGGTAAAACTCAGGTTCCACGGTACGCTGTAATCAACACCACTAGCTGGTGTCATTTCCGACATCTCTTGCGATGATAAGCCGTTGTTATTCTGGCCCGGGGTTGTTAATCCGGGAGCATCTCCACCTGATTGCGCCGCTTCGGAGCCAGCAGAACCGTTGCCATTTCCCCGCCTTGCTGAGCTCAGGTTATAATTGAGGTTAAGACCCCAATTGGTATTGTTTAGCTGGAGTAAGCGGTCATTGGTGTTCCATAGAAACTTATCAATAAGCTGGCCTTCTTCATTACGGGCATAAAATGTCCAGGAACTTGAATATGAAATGTCGAAATTATCCAGCAGGCGCGTCCTGCCAGATACCCTGATATCATTGAAGTTTAACGAATCACGGGCGATATCATATCCTGTAGATATCCTGAAGTTATCCACAAGAACGATTTTTCGTTCCTCTGCATCCGGGTCTCTTCTGTTACGTACCTTCATCTCCAGGTTGTTGCTTATCGAAAGGTTTATGTTCCCAGATCTGCCTGGCTGCGGACCGCCGAAGATGCCATCCTGGAATATCGCATACCGCACCTCTTCTTCTTTCACTGGATCATAATAGGTATCAAAATATCCCCATGAAGGGTCTGCAAAGTCTGGACGGAATGAAAAGCCGATATTGGGGCTCATTACATGCCTGAGGGCTGTAACCGGCCCCCGTTGAAACTGCATCATGCCAAAAAGCCTCGTGCTTAAGCCCGTGGTAACATTAAAATCACGAATCGCAGCAAACTCGGAAATCGTATCCCGTACAACCTCACCCATCTTGTCATTCGCTTCACTGGCCTCCCAGGACTCCCTGATGGTGCTGAAATACCATCTTTCATTGTAATTGATGCTGCTGCTAAAGTTAAAATGATTAAGCACGCGTGTTGAATAGCTGATCGGAATCTCATGCCGCACACCACTTCTGAAGGATGAAAAGCCTTCTTCAGTAAAGAGGAGGCTGTCCGCAATGTTCACCTGGTTGCGTGCCGACATGTTATAGGTCATGTTGATGTCTTCAAACCAGCGCATGTCAGCGGGTGAACTATTGGTGCGAAGCGGATAAAACCTGCTGACGCTGAAACTGATATCTGGCAGCGTCAGGTCTACCATGCGGGTATTTGTGTTCTGACTGTGCCGGAGGTTGGCAGAAAGGTTATACCTGTTGGCCCAACTACGGGAATAAGATATGTTTGACGAAAAAGTGTTGGACAGGTAGTCATCATCAGAAACAGGGTTAAACCGGCTCGTTTGCGCACTGACGATATTGACGTTGGCACGAAAGTTTCTGGTAGGATGTGCCTGCGGTGCCTGTGCATGGCTCCATTGAATACGGAAGTCCCTGCTACGCTGATATCCTGGGAGATTGCGCTCACCAAGCACATTTATGGCATAACCCAGGTTAATATTGCCCCTGTAACGGTAACGCACATTGTAGTCGGATCCCAGGCGCAGCGCCCAGCTACCCCTTGAATAGATATCGCCCCGGATGGATAGGTCAATGTATTCATTGATGCCCCAATAAAAACCACCATTTTCAAGATAAAAGCCGCGGTTACGGCTCTCCCCGTAGCTGGGAACCAGGATGCCCGATGCCTGTCCACGCCTGTTGGGAAAAAAGCCAAAGGGCAAAAACAACGGTGTAGGCACATCACGGATTACAAGAAAAGCAAGGCTGGAGACTATTTTATCATCCGGAATGATCTTGGCACGTCTGAAAGCAATATGAAAATGGGGTTCATGATGATCACATGTGGTGTATTTTCCGTCAGCAACGTGCACTTCACGTGTGGGCTGAAGCTTGACCACTTCTCCGTGCACAAAGCCATCCGCCTCCTCGGTAACTACGCCAATCGTGCGCCCCCTGCGGGTTTCAAAGTTGTAACGAAGCTCGTCCGATTGAAAGCTCTGATCACCTTCGCTAAAAACAGGTCTTCCTTGAATTACACCGGCGGTATCAGCCAGGCCACTGGCGAAGAGTTCATTTGTGTTGAAGTCAATCTCAATAAAGTCGGCAGTGAGATGCATGTCCACATAACGCAGATCAGCATTGCCATAAATATACACCTTTTGGTTGCGAATATCGTGAAATATGGTGTCTTCAGCAGTATACACCACCTTATCTTCCAGGATTACCGATGTGCCTTCGATCCGCTCCGGCTCTTCCTCTTCCTCATCAGGAGCATAGTCCACAATGGTGTCCTGAAAGAGTATTGTCTCCTCACCAGGAAGTGCAGGCAGGGTATCCACTTCCAGGGTTTCCTGGGCGTAAAGGAGAGAAAACCATGCCTGAGAAAGCAGCAACATGAAAAGGATAAAAAACCTGATGGTGATTTTTGTGCACAAAGTGATTAAATATTATTTTTGTAGAAATTGCGTTATACAAGCAAATCCACCAACAGCAAAACATTGGCAAAACTAACGAAAAATAGCTTATCCTAAGTGAAACGTCTGATCGTTTTTTTTGGTATCCTGATAGGGTTCACATATCATACCGTTCAGCTGCTTAATGCCTCCGAATCAGCAGTCAGCACCGTGGTAATAGACCCCGGACATGGTGGCCGTGACTACGGGGCCATAGGCAGAAATGCCGCAGAAAAGGACATTGCCTTAGCTATTTCGCTTAAGCTTGGAGAATATATTCGTGAACACCTCCCCGATGTGGAAGTGATCTTTACCAGGACAACAGACGTCTTTGTGCCTCTGCACGAGCGGGCACAGATCGCCAATGATAACAAGGCGGATCTTTTTATATCCATCCACTGCAACAGTGAATCATCTCGCCGGGCCCGAGGCACAGAGACTTTTGTGATGGGATTGCACCGGAGTGAAGCCAATCTCGAGGTAGCCAGAAGAGAGAATAAATCCATTCTCTACGAAGACGACTACCTTGAGACCTATGATGGATTTGATCCGCATTCTCCCGAAGCGAATATTATCTTCTCCTTATATCAGAATGCCTATCTGGATCAAAGCCTGACAATGGCTGCACTCGTTCAGACTCAATTTCGGGACAGGGCCAGGCGTATAGACAGGGGCGTGAAACAGGCTGGATTCCTTGTGCTTTATGAAATTGCCATGCCAGGTATACTGGTAGAAACTGGGTTCATCAGTAATCCTACCGAGGAACAATACCTGATGTCTTCTTCCGGGCAGGCATATCTTGCCTCAGCTATTTTCCGGGCATTCCGCGACTACAAAGAAGAGCAGGATGCCCTTTTTGCTGAACAAAACAGGTACCTGAGCCGCCGGGATGAAAATACGACTGCATATGCAAATGAGGTCTCCGGGGCGTCATCAGACGGCGATGTGACGGGGGTGACTGCCAGCACTGAAACAGTTGAAGATAAAGCGAGTAATATCATCTTCCGGGTACAATTTGTCAGCATGTCCGACAAAGTGTCTGTGGATGACCCAAGGTTTAATGGCATCGACGACATATATGTATACCATTACCAGGGACTTTACCGCTATACAGCAGGATTGGAAAAGAGCCTCGAGGAGGCCAATCAGGTCCAGAGGGAGTTGCAGGACAAAGGTTATCATGATGCCTTTGTGGTGGCCTTCATGGACAACGAAAGAATCCCTGCAAGGGAGGCTATCCGTATACTGCAGGCACAGGAGACTCAATAAGGCATCAATATGCAGCATCTCAAAAGAAAGCGCGAAGTAAAACTGGGCATTTTATTAACCTTAGCCCTTTTCATTTTTGTCTGGGGGATCAATTACCTCCGCGGAACAGACATCTTTACCCCGCAAATTCGCTTCCATATCGTTTATGAAGACGTTACCGGGCTGATGGAGACCAATCCGGTGACCGTCAATGGTGTGCTCGTAGGCCAGGTGCACCGCATTGCATTTCATCCCGATGGATCAGGAAACGTCGTGGTATCAGCCACGGTTGACCGCCAGGTTGACATTCCTGCCAATTCCATTGCCAGGTTAACCAGCGAGATCGTGGGCACAAATAAGATCATTATTGAATTAGGCGACCAACATGAGATCATCAGCAATGGGGATACCCTCACCGGCATCAAAGATCCGGGTATGACGGAACAAATTGAACGTCATATCGGGCCGGTCAGGGATCGGGCCGAGAGCCTGATGGGACAAGCAGACACCCTCCTTGTGGCACTGAACACCATCCTGAACGAAGAGAACAGGGAAATGATTGTCTCCGGAATGGCTAATTTCGATAACACCTTAAAACATATGGAATCTGCGGCAGCACAACTCGACAAAACGATGTCGGTGGAGCTGCATCGGTTCGGGCGTATCATGGCACATGCCGAAGCCATCCTTCATAACCTGGACAACAACCAGGAGGTGATCAACGATATTATGGAAAACATCGCCGATGTAAGTGACCAACTGACATCGGATGATTTCAAAAACACCATTAGGCAGGCAAGCTACGCGATCACTGAGCTATCAACGATCCTGGAAAAAATCAATGAAGGCGAAGGCTCTGCCGGCATGCTCCTCCAGGATGAACGATTGTATCATAACCTCAGTAATGCCTCGGATGAACTGGAAAAACTCCTGGAGGACATCCGCAAGCACCCGGAAAGGTATTTTCGTATCTCGGTATTTGGCCGATAGCCAGTTCATCAGGGTAACAGCATAATGTTGCCCCGACTGCCTTCCGGAAAACCACAGCGAATCATATCAATACAATCAATCATCCACCATCAGACCATCAGGTTATAAACCAAAGAAACTTTTTTATATGCCATCAACAACTCATCCGTTATCCAATTTATTGCGTGTCACGTTTTTAGTTTTTGCTTCTTCCCTTTTCAATTTGGGATGCTCACTGGCAGACACACCATTGCAAAGACATTACAATGCCTTTGCCAGTCATGATGCCTTGCAGCATGCAAGCTGGGGGATGATGGTTTATGATGTGACCGCTGACACACTTATCCTGGAGCACAATAGCAACCAGCGCCTGGTACCTGCATCCATCCAAAAGGTGCTCACCACGACCTCGGCACTTTTTATGCTGGGGCATGACTACCAGTATGAGACCACCCTGCAGCACGACGGAGAGATCACGGGTGCCGGAGTGCTGCAAGGCAACCTGTATATCAAGGGCTCGGGTGATCCTGCTTTCGGTGCCATTGCCATGCACGACTCATTAGCGCTGGATTCCATTTATTCGGAATGGGAAAAAGCACTCCGGGCTGAGGGGATTATGCAGATAGATGGGCACATCATTGGAGATGAACGTGTGTTTGATGAGGAAATGGTACCGCCCCGATGGCTCTGGAGTCATATCGGAAACTATTTTGGTGCGGGTTCCAGCGGCCTCACGGTCAATGAAAATGAGTATACGGTTTATTTTGATGCTGGTGAGGCCATAGGGGCCCCGGCCCATGTCAGCCACATCGACCCGCTGATCCCCGATATTTCTTTTTTGAATGATGTCACCACAGGCCCCATTGGCAGCGGAGATCAGGTATATATATACGGCGCACCATACATTGCTGAACGACATCTCACAGGAACAGTCCCGCTGGGAGCTGAAAGTTTTCCCGTGCGTGGATCCATGCCAGACCCTCCCCTTTTTGCGGCTCAAAGTTTGAAAAATCACCTTATTGCCAATGGATTGCAAGTAGATGGCATCGCTACCACCCATCGCCGGGCCGCACGTGATGGGGTTATACCACTCGACACTCGCGAAGATATTGCCAGCTGGAGTTCGCCCAACTTGTTTGACATCATTTACAGGACCAATATGGCCAGCCAGAATAGCTATGCCGAAAACCTGCTGAAAACCATCGGCTACCATACACAGGCTAAGGGGAGCAGGACAGCCGGGCTGCAGGCCATTGCTGACTATTGGGAATTCTATGGCATGGATCCGGAACTCACCTCATTGCACGACGGCAGCGGCTTGTCCGGCTCTAACAGGCTTACCCCGGACCAGCTGATCACCGCGATGGCTGCTGCCGCACGTCATCCCACATTTAATATTTTGTTCCATAGCCTTCCCCTGGCCGGTTACAGTGGAACATTGGCTAATCACCTGCGTGGCTCTTCTTCAGAAGGCGTACTGCGGGCAAAAAGTGGTTTTCTGAACAACGTGATGGCCTATGCAGGTTATACGCCTATGCAAAATGGGAGTCTCGCAGCTTTCGTGATCATTGTCAACGACTATGATGGCAATACCGTAGGCATGCGCAGCCAGCTAATGCACCTGATGAACAGCATCACACAGCATGATGGAAGTGTTTTATAGCCCCTGGTTCAAATCGTTTTTCCCCTTATTTGGTACCCAATTTCAAAATAGTTTATAATTTAGCAAGGTAAGGATTCATATTGTTTAATCATAAAATGCGCTATTATGCAAAACATAGACTGGGGAAATCTTCCCTTTGGATATTTCCAGACCAACTACAATGTAAGATGTTATTATCGTGATGGACAATGGGGTGAGATAGAGGTGTCTTCTTCACCGCATATCAACATCCACATGGCTTCCACCTGTCTCCATTACGGGCAGCAAGCCTTTGAAGGCATGAAAGCCTATCGTGGCAGGGACGGCAAGATCCGGCTTTTCCGCTGGGAGGAGAATGCCAAAAGGATGCAACGTTCAGCAGACGGGATTCTTATGGCAAAGGTACCTGAACAACACTTTCATCAGATGGTGACCAGGGCCGTCAAGCTGAATGAAGAATATGTTCCTCCATTTGGACATGGTGCAGCGCTTTATATCCGGCCACTGCTTATTGGAACCGGTGTTCAGGTAGGTGTCAACCCCGCCAAAGAGTATCTCTTTATGGTATTCGTTGGTCCTGTAGGCCCTTATTTCAAGGAAGGGTTTAATCCGGTGACCATGCAGATTGTACGCGATTACGATCGTGCCGCACCCCAGGGGACAGGCCACATTAAGGTAGGCGGCAATTATGCAGGAAGCCTCCGTGCCAGTGAGCGGGCTAAAGCCGAAGGATACGCTTCCGTGATATTCCTGGAAGCCAAAGAGAAGAAATATATCGACGAGGCAGGCCCAGCTAACTTTTTCGGCATCAGGGACAACACTTACATCACACCCAAATCTGATTCGATCCTGCCCTCCATCACCAACATGAGCCTGATGCAAATCGCCGAAGACATGGGCATGAAAGTGGAGCGCCGGGAAGTGCCGGTAGAAGAGCTCGAAACTTTTGAGGAAGCAGGCGCATGCGGCACAGCAGCTATCATCTCTCCCATCGGAAAAGTGGTAGACAGGGAATCTGGTAAGGAATACACCTTTAGCAAGGATGGGAAAGCCGGACCATGGTCGAAAAAATTATTCGAAAAACTGCAGGGTATCCAGTATGGCGAAGAGCCTGACCCACACGGATGGGTGAGCTTTGTGGAGTAATGTGTACGCATCAGCAATGTTTACATGACTCATAGCATGACAAGCCGGCCATAAAACAAATGGCCAATCTGATGCACTGCACTTTAAGGTGTCAGCCAATTCAACTTATAAGGATAAAGCTTAGCTATCGAACCCGGGGAGATCATCCTTCCCGGGTTTTCTTTTGAGGAGATAGAGGCCAAATATGGTGATCAGCCCATTTACGATCAAAACCTCAAAACCAAACTGGTAGCCGTTGAAGAGGAATTCCGAGTATCTGCTTAAAAGGTAGCTCAGGGCGGGTGACAAGATGGCTACGATGGGTACAAACCTGTCCCGCACCTGCCAACGGGTGTATAAACCCACGAAATACATGCCCAGCAATGGACCGTAGGTGTATCCTGCAATCGTAAACAGCTGGCTGATCAGGGCTTCGTCGTTGATGGTGTCGTACCCGATGATGATAAGCAGCATCAGGAAGGCGAACATCACATGCACGCGATATCGGATCTTTTCTATCCTTTGTTCTGTCATGCCGGGTTTACGTCGTAAACCGAGAAAGTCGATGCAAAAGACAGTGGTCATCGCGGTGAGTGTACCATCTGCGCTGGAATATGCCGCGGAAATAAGTCCAAGAAAGAAAGCCAGTCCCGCAGCAATCCCCAGATGTTGCAGAGCAATTGTTGGAAACAGCTCATCGGAGGTTTGATCAGGACCCAGCACGATACCAGCATCCGTGGCATAGATCCAGAGGACGGATCCCAGAAAGAGAAACAACAGGTTGATCGGAATAAGGATTGCACCGAAACTCAGCACATTTTTCTGGGCATCACGCAGGTTACGGCAGCTCAGGTTTTTCTGCATCATGTCCTGATCAAGACCTGTCATCACAATGGTGATGAACATTCCGGCAAAGAACTGCTTGAGAAAGAAACGGGGTTCATTAAAGTCCCACACAAACATATTGGTATAACCCCTGCTGCCAGCTTCTTCAATAAGCTCACCCACACCGGCACCGAGCTGACGCGAAATGAGTACCACGCTTAAAATCACAGCGCCAACCATGAAAGTCGTCTGGAGGGTGTCTGTCCATACGATGGTTCGTATTCCTCCCCTGAAGGTATACAACAGAATTAACAACATAAACAGGGACACGGTGACGCTCAGTGGGATGCCCCACCCATCAAAAACAAATCGTTGCAGCACAATGACCACAAGAAACATCCGGAAAGAGCTGCCTATCAGGCGGCTGACGATAAAGTAAAATGACCCTGTTTTATAGGATGAAAAGCCAAATCGTTGCTCAAGATAGGTGTAAATGGAGGTCAGTCGAAGCTTGTAATACAGGGGCAGGAGGATGCCGGCGATCACTGCATAGCCACCGATGTATCCAAAAACAAGCATCATGTAGGAGAATTGTTCGCTGTGTACCAGACCCGGCACCGACATGAAGGTTACGCCCGACAAGGTGGCCCCAATCATACCATATGCAACCACATACCATGGCGAGTTGCGGTTTCCGAGAAAATAAGTTTCGTTATTGACTTTCCGTCGCAGGGTAAGCCTGGAGATGGTAAACAACAAGGCAGTATACACCAGGAAAGAAATCAAAATCACATGAGGTGTCATGGACAATTCGTTTTGTGCATCAGGGCACAAAAATAGCCAAAGATTTTATCATGGAGCCGCTCAAATTATTATTAACTTTGGCGTTGGAAAGGCCAACAGGGGCTGTGACAGGCTCAGGTAAGCTGACGAATGCACAGGCGATGTAAAACTTGACTTGATTGTGCAGGGAAGTTTTGCAATCCTTTATGAAACGTTGTGTTATTTAAATAGATGGGCCCCTTTCCCATCCATGAGGTAAATGAATACAATGCAGCACCACTAATCGATCTTACGTGGAAAATTTTTCATCAAAATTATTGCAGGCAGCGGTTGAGGAGTTTTCACAACTGCCAGGGATCGGGAAGAAAACGGCCCTAAGGCTTGTGCTGCATATGCTCCGCCAAGACAGCGATGCGGTCAGGCGGTTTTCAGAAGCCATGATGCAGCTCCGTGAAAATGTGGTGTATTGCAAATCCTGCCACAACATTTCTGACCAGCCGCTTTGTGACATTTGCAGTTCACCGCGGCGTGATGCTGGAACCATTTGCGTGGTGGAAGACATCCGCGATGTGATCGCCATTGAAAATACCGGTCAGTATTACGGCTTATATCATGTACTTGGAGGAATCATTTCACCAATGGAAGGTGTTGGTCCAGCCGACCTGACCATTGATGCCCTGGTTCAAAGAGTCACTGATAGCAGGCAGCTCACTGAGGTGATCCTGGCCTTAAGCACGACCATGGAAGGCGACACCACCAATTTTTACCTTTACAAGAAACTAAAATCTTTCGACATTAAGATATCCGTGATTGCCCGTGGAATAGCCATAGGGGATGAGCTGGAGTATGCCGACGAGGTGACCCTGGGGAGGTCGATCCTGCATCGCACCGCCTATGATAAGGCTAGTGCGGGATAACGGCATTTTGCCAAAATGTAAACGCCAGTAATGAGCATGAATACAGAATGTTACACATTTAGCGGACACCGGTCAATCAAATGCCGAAAAGATAACTAACCCGGCCAGTAATATTTCCGGCCTATGGTAATTTTTTATAACAGCCCATGATCATATCCTTGTAAGATGCAACTGTCCATTGTCATTGTAAATTATAACGTCCGGTATTTCCTGGAACAATGCCTGCATTCGGTTTTCAGGTCAGGAAAGGACCTCGACATGGAGGTTTTTGTAGTGGATAATCAATCGGTAGACGGATCCACGGACATGGTCAGGGATAAGTTTCCACAGGTAAAGCTGATTGTCAACGACAAAAACCTGGGCTTCAGTAAGGCTAACAACCAGGCCATCAGGAAGGCTTCCGGAAAATATGTGCTCTTGCTCAATCCGGATACGGTGGTGGAAGATGACACGCTTTCCAAAGTGGTATCTTTCATGGAAAAGCATCCGGATGCCGGGGGTCTGGGTGTGAAGATGCTGGATGGCCAGGGACGTTTCCTGCCAGAGTCAAAGCGCGGATTACCTACTCCGGGTGTAGCCTTCTGCAAGATATTTGGTCTTTCTGCACTTTTCCCAAGATCGAAGACTTTTAGCCGCTACCATCTGGGTTATCTTGATCACGATGAAACACACCAGGTGGATGTGTTGTCCGGAGCATTCATGCTCATACGGAAGGAAGCCCTTGACAGGACAGGCTTACTGGATGAGGAATTCTTTATGTACGGGGAGGATATAGACCTCTCACACCGCCTGGTGAAGGCGGGTTACAGGAATTATTACTACCCCGGGGCCAGGATCATCCACTACAAGGGTGAAAGTACCAAGAAAAGCAGCGTAAATTATGTCCTGGTGTTTTATAACGCCATGATCATCTTTGCAAAAAAGCATTTTTCTCAGAAAAACGCCCGTATCTTCTCATTGCTGATTAACATGGCGGTATATTTCAGGGCTTTTCTGGCCATCTTGTCGAGGTTTTTCAGGCGAATCTCATGGCCCGTCATAGACGCAGGACTTATATACGGTGGTTTTTACTACCTGACACATACATGGGGCCACCAGGTGTTTGCTGTCGAGTCAGCCTACTATCCACCCATGTACATGCAATACATTGTACCTGCATATATTCTATTTTGGTTGTCTGCGACCTACTTCAGCGGAGGCTACGACCCTCCTCCCAGCTTGTATCGCATTGTGCGTGGCATTGGTTGGGGCACCATTGCCATCCTGGTGATCTATGCCCTGCTCCCAACCGACCTCCGCTTCTCCAGAGCGCTGATCCTGCTGGGTAGCATCTGGGCCCTTTTTAGCATGATCATCACCAGAACCATCCATACACTAGTCAGGCACAAGACCCTGCATCCCGGACACACAGAAAAGAAACGCGTGCTCATTGCTGGCGATGGCCAGGAGGCTTCACGAATAGCAAATATGCTCCGGCAAAGTGGCAACATGTCCTTCTTGGGATTGATCTCCCTTAATGATGAAAAACCCGAACAGGAAGGCTACCTGGGCACGATCAGGCAAATAAACGAAGTGATAGATATTTATCGCATCAATGAGGTGATCTTTTGTGCCGGTAACATGCCTTCCCAAACCATCATCGATCACATGTCGGGCTTGAAAGAAAAGCAAGTGCAGTTTAAGATTGCCCCTCCTGAAAGTCTTTACATCATTGGGAGCAACAGCATCGACACCTTCGGTGACTTGTTCACCATACCGGTTAATGCAATTAACCTGCCGGCCAACAGAAGAACCAAAAGACTTTTAGACCTGACCCTGGCCATGCTCCTGCTCGTCACATTGCCCGTCCATCTCCTGCTACAGAAGGAGCGGTGGGGTTTCATTAAAAACCTGGTCCGGGTATTCCTGGCGCAGATGTCCTGGGTGGGATATCATCCGGTTGGAAAATCAGGCAAGCTGCCACCACTCAGAAAAGGCATTCTGCACCCCGGTGATGCCATCCCAGGGAAAAAGCTATGGGATGATACGCTGCAAAACCTCAATAATCTGTATGCCAAAGACTATAAGGTGGAGAATGACTTGAAAATCTGCGTAAAGGCCTACCTTGATTTAGGGAGGCAACCCCATGCTTCCTGATCATGATCATTTATCCATGTCAAACCTTTTCTTACTTTTTTTGTTCTCAGAATAGGATGCGTTACAAAGAAGCGCAGCACGAAGATAAGCAGGTTAAGCCAAAGATATTTTAAAACTGAACATATATGGCAAAGTTTGAACTTAAGATGCCCAAAATGGGCGAAAGTGTCACGGATGCAACGATTACCAAATGGTTGAAAAATCCGGGAGATCCCATCGAACTGGACGATCCCATCGTGGAACTCGCTACTGACAAGGTAGACTCAGAGATTCCAAGTCCGGTGGAGGGCGTGCTGAAAGATCAACTTTTTAAGGAGGGTGACACGGTAGAGGTAGACACCGTGATCGCAATCATTGAAATAGAAGGCGAGGAAGAGGAAGTAGAGGAAACGCCCACTGAACAGGCGTCATCTGCTGAGGAACAGAAACAGTCTTCCCAAAAAGAGAAAACCGCCGCCCCGGCTGCTGCTGTCGATGCATCTGCCGAAGCCAGGGCTGCATCGCAAGACACTCAAACACCAGCCACCAGGACCGGCCAAAGTGACCGATTCTACTCTCCCCTGGTGCGCAGCATTGCGAGAGAAGAAAACATTCCAATGGAAGAACTGGAACAGGTAGAAGGAACAGGAAAAAACAATCGCCTGACCAAGGATGATCTGTTGAAATATTTGAAAACGCGCGATGCGCAGTCTGCAGCTGCAAAGAAACCAGCGGAAGAACAGCCAAAAGCAGCATCTGCACCGGGCAAAACCGCCAAGCCCGCTACACCGGCAATACCAGTTGGCGACAAGGATGAAGTGGTGGAGATGGACCGGATGCGCAAGCTGATTGCCGACCACATGGTGATGTCGGAAGACACCTCCGTGCACATTACCCTCTTCAGGGAAGTCGATATGACCCCGATCGTTAACTGGCGCAACAAGAACAAGGCCATTATGCAGGAGCGTGAAGGAGAAAAGCTCACCTTCACGCCCATTTTCATAGAAGCCATTGCGAAGGCGCTTAAGGATTATCCGATGATGAACGTGTCACTTGACGGCCAGAAAATCATCAAGCGGAAAAACATCAATGTAGGCATGGCGGCAGCATTGCCAGACGGTAACCTGATCGTTCCGGTAATCAAAAATGCCGATCACAAAAACCTGCTAGGCATCGCCAAAGAGGTCAATGACCTGGCAAACAGGGCACGCGGCAACAAACTGCAGCCGGATGAGATCCAGGGCGGCACCTTCACCCTGACCAATTTTGGTACTTTTGGCGCCACCATGGGCACCCCCATCATCAACCAGCCACAAGTCGGAATACTTGGCGTAGGATTGATCCAAAAGAAACCAGTAGTCGTGGAAACACCGGAAGGCGACACCATCGGCATCCGTCACATGATGGACTTGTCGTTGGGATGCGACCACAGGATCGTCGATGGTGCCTTGGGCGGCCTGTTCCTTCAGCGAGTGGCTGAATACCTCGAAAACTTCGACATAAGCCAGAAAATCTAGCAGACCATTACATCAATTTGTTGTAATTTTGCATGGTCAGCCAATACACCAGGGGTGATATCCTGCCCTTGGTGTACGTTTTTTATCTAATCCACAAGCCACATGCAATTAAACCTTACACGCCCCCTCGCTTTCTTTGACCTTGAAACAACCGGAACCAACGTAGTCAAAGACCGCATCGTTGAGATCAGCATATATAAAGTGATGCCAGATGGCAAAACCGAAAGCCTGACTCACCTTGTGAACCCGGGTATTCCCATCCCCAAGGAAGTCAGTGAAATCCATGGCATCACCGATGCCGACGTGCGTGACAAGCCCACCTTTGCCAAGCTCGCACCCTCCCTTGAGAGCTTCTTCCAAAACTGCGACCTGGCCGGTTACAACTCAAATAAGTTTGATGTTCCAATGTTGATCGAAGAGTTCCTGCGCTGCGGCATCCAGTTTGATGTCAAGAAAAGGCGACTGGTTGACGTACAGAATATTTTTCATAAGATGGAGCCCCGGACCCTGCGGGCGGCTTACAAATTTTATTGCGGAAAAGACCTGGTGGATGCCCATGCAGCAGAAGCGGATACCAAGGCCACCTATGAGATCCTGCTTGCGCAGATCGAGCGATACGAAGGCATGGAATATGAAGACCGCGACGGCAGGATCACCATGCCCATAAAAAACGATGTCCAGGCCCTGTATGATTTCTCCTACAATCATCTGAATGCCGACCTGGTGGGCCATATCGGATATAACAAGGAAGGAAAGGAGATTTTTAAGTTTGGGAAATACAAAAACCAGAAGGTGGAAGACGTGTTCAAGAAAGAGCCCCAGTATTTCGACTGGATGATGAAAGCCGACTTCCCCCTTTCCACTAAAAATGTCATTCAATCCGTAATACTGAGAGGTTACGATAAGGGCAATAAAATCATCAAAGATCTGTAGTAAGGCTATTGGCTATTGGCTGTTGGCATTTGGCTTTTAGCTTTTGGCCGTTGGCTATTGGCTGTTGGCTATTAGAAATTGGCTAGAAAGCCAAATGCCAGACCATTAGACTTTTTGACTTTTCGACTTTTTGACATTAATCCAAATCCATGAAAATCATCTGCATTGGCCGGAATTATGTAAAACACGCCGAGGAACTTAACAACGAGGTACCGGAAAAGCCCCTGTTTTTCATGAAGCCTGAAACTGCGCTCATCCGCTCCAAGCTGCCTTTCTATTACCCGGACTTTTCGCAAAATATCCATTATGAGGCGGAGCTGGTCTTACGTATTTGCAAACTGGGCAGGCACATCCAAAAACGCTTCGCGCATACATATTATGATGCCATTGGCGTGGGCCTGGACTTCACTGCCCGTGATCTACAGGATGCATGCAAGAAAAAGGGACATCCCTGGGAAGTCGCGAAAGCCTTCGACGGCTCAGCTGCGATCAGCGAATTTGTCCCACTCAGCCAGCTTGACTATCCGGACGACATCCGATTCTCCCTGAAAAAAAATGGGGCCATCGTTCAGGAAGGCAGCTCCACGCAAATGATCCACGATTTTGATGAACTCATCTCCCACATCTCAAAATTTGTCACCCTGAAAATTGGTGACATGCTGTTTACCGGCACCCCGGCAGGAGTCGGCCCGGTAATGATCGGCGACAAACTGGAACTCTTCCTTGAAGGCAGATCCATGCTTACTTTGCCTGTCAAGTAAACGCGCCCCCCAGGACCCAGCACCCACAAACCGAATCGCTTCGCTCTCGCGACTTGCAGCTCAGGACTTATAGCTCGGGATTTCATTAATGCCCAGCTGCAAACTCCTGTATATACCCTACAAATCCTTATTTTTGCAACGCATTTAAGCTTCAGCCATCATGAGTGAAAAAATCAAGGTCATCCTGCGTTCAGGAAAAGATGACGCGGTGCGGAGGTATCATCCCTGGGTATTCAGCGGAGCCATCAAGAAAATGGAAGGCAATGCCTGGGACGGCTGCCATGCGGAGGTTTATTCCAACAAAGACGAATACCTGGGTTGCGGCATTTACCAGGATGCCACCATTGCGGTGCGTATTTTGGCTTTTGCCCCGGATCGTCCGGAAAGCTTTGGACCGGATTTCTGGCAGGAACGCCTAACCCGCGCCTGGTTGCTGCGTCAGCGAGCTGGTCTCACTGACAACCAAGAAACCAATGCATATCGGCTGGTGCACGGGGAGGGGGATCACCTCCCCGGCTTGATCATCGACCATTACAACGGACACGTGGTCATCCAGATCCATGCCACCGGATTGTACCGTTTTATAGATGATATCGCCGCAGCCATCCGCGTAGTATATGGTGAAAGGTTACAAAGCATATACGACAAAAGCGCAGAGACCCTTCCTGCCACATTCTGGCAGGATAAGAAAAGCAAGGGGTATCTTTTTGGGAAACCAGTTCCGGTAGATGTCAGGGAAAACGGATTGCTTTTCCGGATAGATGTGCAGAAAGGACAAAAAACCGGCTTCTTCGTTGACCAGCGTGAAAACCGCCAGCTCCTCTCCCGCTACTGCCGCAACAAAAAGGTGTTGAACACCTTCGCATATTCCGGCGGATTTTCAGTTTATGCCTTGCGCGCAGGCGCCTCATTAGTGCATTCCGTGGACTCGTCGGCCAGGGCGATGGACCTTTGTATGGTCAATGTGGATTTAAACGGTTACAGTGATCACCACACAGGGTTCACCGAAGATGTGATGGACTATCTGAAGCGTACTGAAGACCTGTACGAGGTGATGGTCCTTGATCCACCGGCCTATGCCAAGCATCAGCACGTCAAGCACAAGGCAGTGCAGGGCTATAAACGGCTCAACCTGATTGCATTAAAGTCAATCGCTCCTGGTGGAATCTTGTTCACGTTCAGCTGCTCACAGGTCGTCGACATGCGGTTATTCCACGCCACGGTGCTTTCGGCAGCCATCCTTTCTGGCCGCCAGGTGCGCGTATTGCACCAGATGACCCAACCCGCCGATCATCCGGTAAACATCTTTCATCCGGAGGGACAGTACCTGAAGGGCTTGGTGTTGGCGGTGGACTAGCGAAAGACAAAAGGACAAAAGGACAAAAGGACGAAAGGACAAAAAGACGAAAAGACAAAGGGACAAAAGGACGAAAAGTCTAAATGTCGAAAGGTCGAAAAGTCCGGGGATGCGGTGGTTTCGTCCGGGTTAGTAAAAACCTGGGACGAACTAAAACATTAAACTGCGGACAGCCCAGATGCTTTACCTGCTCTCTTAGAAACCGTTTGAACAAACAAATTTCTTAACCCACAAGGAATATAAAGAGAGGGATCAAATTTCATCCTGTTTAAGCAAAATGAAAGCGGAAAATACATACAAAAGCATTTGGCGTATTTCCTACCCCATCATCATCGGATTGATGGCGCAGAATTTGATGATTGCCATTGACACGGCTTTCCTGGGAAGGCTTGGTGAGGTCACTTTGGGGGCTTCGGCAATTGGCGGCATTTTCTACCTGTGCCTGGTCATGCTGGGCACAGGATTCTCCGTAGGTGTGCAGATCATTATCGGCCGGCGCAACGGCGAAGGCAAGCAGAAACAAATTGGACGAATCTTTGACCATGCCATATACTTTGTGATCGCATTGAGCCTGCTCCTTTTTCTCTTCCTTACCTATGTGGCGCCTTTGTTTCTCTCGTGGTTTCTTGCCTCCGAGGCTGTGCTGGCAGAAAGCCTGGTTTACCTGGACTATCGTCGTTTCGGCTTTCTTTTTGGATTTATGATACTGGTTTTCAACGGCTTTTATGTGGGCATCACACGCACCAGGCTACTGATCGCCACCACCTCGCTGATGGCAGCCACCAATATTTTCCTGGACTATGTGCTGATTTTCGGTCATTTTGGAATGCCTCAGATGGGTATTGCCGGGGCAGCCATGGCCACCAACATTGCAGAGGTAGTCACCTTCACCTTTTTTGTGCTATGGTCGATAAAAAACAAGCGATTGCCACGGTATGGGCTATTCCGTTTTCACCGGCCGAGCCTCGCGCAATACAGACCCCTGCTGAAGGTGGCTGTACCGGTGATGTTTCAATTCTTTTTCTCATTTTCGGCCTGGTTCATCTTCTTCATGATCATCGAACAACTTGGTGAGACGGCCCTCGCTGCATCCAATATTACCAGGAGCTTCTACATGCTGCTGATGATCCCCGGGCTTGGGTTGAGTTCGGCAACTAACAGCCTGGTGAGCAACCTTATCGGACAAGGCCGCAGCGAAGAAGTCATCCCCCTGATTCGCAAGGTTGTCCTTTTGGGATTGCTGGCCACCTTCGTGCTCATCCAGGTCAACATCTTCATCCCGGGCCGAATCGCCTCATTATTCACGACAGAACCCCACCTGATCGATGCCACGATCCCCTTGTTGCATGTGATATCACTGGCACTTCTGGCCTTTACCTCGGGCATGATCCTTTTCAGCGGTGTATCAGGAACCGGAAAGACAATGGTGGCCCTGCTGATCGAGATCATCAGCATCATCATCTACCTGGGAAGCGCTTTTATGCTGGTGGTATTCCTGGATGCCACCACCCCGACCGTATGGTTTGCCGAAGTAATCTACTTCAGTTTGCTGGGACTTGGCGCGTTGTGGTACCTGAAGAGTGGGAGGTGGAAGGTGTATAGCGTGTAAGGTTAAGGTTAAGGTTAAGGTTAAGGTTAAGGTTAAGGTTAAGGTTAAGGTTAAGGTTAAGGTT
>PWNO01000003.1 GCA_003557765.1 Bacteroidales bacterium | reverse complement strand
GATGAGGTTGTTCCGATGGTTCAGCGCCAGCCGAAGCTTCAAAACACACCCGGCGACATGTACAATTACAACAACACAGGGTACGCACTCCTGGCCATGGTGGTGGAAAAAGTTACCGAACAAGACTTCCCCTTCTGGATGAAGGAAAATGTATTTCTGCCTCTGGGAATGCAAAACACCATTGTTCTGGATAACCGTGGCAGGATTATTCCCGGCAGTGCGCAAGGTTACGGTCGCGATGAGAATGAACAGTTTATAAAACTTGCAGACCTCAGCGGGTCAATGGGACCAGGAGGCATATACAGTACCGTAGAGGACCTGGTGAAATGGGTAAAGAACTTTTATGAACCCAGCCTTGGCAGCGAAACCCTGATAGAAAAGATGCAAACCTCTTTTGTTAAAAATGATGGAGATACTTTAGGGTATGGTTTTGGTCTGATGATTGATGAAAAAGACGGGCTGCGGCGTGTGCATCATGGTGGTGCCGATATTGCCCATCGTTCAGAGCTTTACATGTATCCTGATATCAAAGGTGCGGTAATTACGCAAAGCAATAACACCAGGTTCCCAGGAAATATTGCATTAAGAGTTACAGAAGCTTTTTTTGTCGATGTGTTGGACGTCGACGAGAAAAAACCAAAAGACCCGGAAAGCTTTGAATATGTTGCCGAAAATTTTGATGAGATCGTTGGTCGTTATGCGATGGAGGATATGCCAAGCTTTGTCATGGAATTCTCCCGTGAAGGTGATACGCTTTACACACAGGCCACAGGACAAGCGCGTGTGCAAATTTATGCCAGCTCCGATTCAACCTTCTACCTTACCATCGTTGAGGCTGGTTTTACCTTTCACCGGAATGAAAACGGAGAGATAGACGCAATGACACTTCACCAGAACGGGGATCATCGCGCCAAGCGAATATTTGAACCCAAATGGGTTCCTTGCGAAGAGGATCTGGCAATGTACCAGGGGCGCTATTTCAGCGAAGAACTTGAGACTTTTTACACTATTGTTGCCAAAGAGGATGGATCGCTTGTTTTGCAGCACAGACGTTTTGATGACATTCCCCTGAGGGCTGAAGCAAAAGATGATTATACCGGAAGCTTCCCAATAACAGGTCTGAAGTTTATCCGTGATGACGATAATAAGGTGACCGGATTCCGCGCTTCTAGTGGCAGGTCATTTGGCATCATGTTTGAAAAACAATAGGCAAGTCATCTGTTTAATCAGACCACAAGAAAATGGTCTTGTCTGATCAGTTTTATTATTTAGCGTGATAAAGTATTGCCTTGCATAAAAGCGTCGTTTTTGTATTCGAAGCAGCGTGAATTTTTGTACTTTTGTCTGCTTGAAATCCAAAGACTTTATCATGAAAAAGGTTACCCGCTTATTTTTACTGTTTGTCTTTTTATCTCCATTGATGTCTGTTCAGGCTCAACCGGAGATCACCCCAGCCATTCAAACAGCATTGGTTGAGAAGGAAAAAGAAGATTTTATTTCTGTCAACCTCCTTCTTGAAGCCCAGTATGATGACCAAAAGCTTTACCAGCAAAGCCGTACAATCGGAAACTCTGAAAAGAGAAGAGATTTTGTGGTAAACGAGCTGAATCAGTTCAGCAACCAAACTCAGGCCGAACTTCTGGATTGGCTCAAAACAAAGGAAGCTGAAGGAAAGGTTCGCAACATCAGGCCACTTTGGATTACCAACCTAATTAATTGTGAGGCAAAACCTGAAGTAATTCAGGAACTGATGGCGCACAAAGACCTGGCGAGGGTTGACCACAACAAAGAGCGACAGGTTTTAATGCTCGACCCCGAGCCAATTGCAAACCCTGTAATTGAGCCCGACAATATCACTTCGCCCAACCTTGCCTGGAATGTAACCTTGGTAAATGCCGATCAGGTGTGGGCAGAGGGTTTCACAGGGGAAGGTGTAATTGTAGCCGTTATGGATACGGGGGTCAATTACAACCATCTTGACATTACCGATAACATGTGGGAGCATACTGATTATCCCAATCATGGTTACAACTTTGTGAACAATAATCACAACACCATGGATTTTCAAAGCCATGGCACGCACTGTGCCGGCACCGTTGCCGGAACAGGTGCTGCTGGAACAGGAACAGGCATTGCTCCAGGAGCAACCATTATGAACCTGAAGGTTTTAGGGGATAATGGCAGCGGAACTGAGGCAGGTGTTTGGGCCGGCATTCAATTTGCCGTTGAATATGGTGCACATGTCATGAGTCTTTCATTGGGCTGGCAACACTCGTGGAATCCTGACAGGAGCACATGGCGCATGACTATGAATAATGCTTTGAGTGCCGGACTGATCGCCGCGGTGGCTTCAGGAAATGAAGGAGGATGGGGTGGCCAACCGCCACCAAATGAGGTACGTACGCCCGGAGATGTTCCACCGCCATGGTTGAACCCGGACCAGACGTTACAAGGTGGTGTTTCTGCTGTCGTAAGTGTTGGTTCATCAACCAGTTCCGACCTTTTGTCCGGTTTTTCAAGTAAAGGTCCCGTTACCTGGCAAAGTATTCAACCATTCAACGATTATCAATACGACATTGGTATGGGCCTGATTCGCCCTGACCTTGTAGCACCAGGATCAAATGTAATTTCACTGGCCCACAACTCCAACACAGGCTATACCACAAAAAGCGGAACCTCAATGGCAGCTCCCGCCGTTGCCGGAGCCATGGCACTAATTCTATCCAAGAATCCAGGCTTGACACCCGAGCAGATTAGCCAAATTCTTGAAGAAAGTGCAGACCCGAAAACCAGCAGCAAAAGTAACTCATATGGCAGCGGTCGTCTCGATGCACTGGCTGCAATCACGCAAACGCCTTATCAGGGAATCATCTATCTGGATCACGAACTGGATGACAGCGATGGCAATGATGACGGACACATCAACCCGGGTGAATTCATCAGGATAAACCTCACATTAGACAACCCAACAGAGGAGATGATCGAGGGGGTAATGGCTGCTGTTTCTGTTGATTCACCATATATTACCCTTATTGACAGTATCGCAACAATCGGTGATTTCGATGCGGAGTCAGAAATGGAGATTGATGCAATCTTTTCCTTCCAGGTGGCAGACAACATTCCCGGAAATCACAAAATGGAGTTTGTAATAACTGCTTATTCTTCCCAAGATCCTGACGAAACATGGAGCAGCAGTTTTATTGAATATGCTCACGCTCCGCAGTTGGTTTTTACAAACATAGTCATCGATGATTCCGAACTTGGTAATGACGATGGCATCCTTGACCCAGGAGAAACGGCCGATATTGTGGTAACCCTTTCAAACATTGGTCAAATGGGAAGTGGTCCGATTGAAGCCTGGCTGGTTTCTCACACACAATGGATCACAATCCTTTCTCCTGAAACACAAGAACTCTCCTCGTTGAGTCCTGAAGAAAGTGTTGATATCGAATTCAGAGTGATTGCGATGATCAACGCGCCACTTGAAAGTCCGGGTGAATTGAGGTTTAATGCCTTGGCTGAGCCTTTTTTGTTTGAGACAACCAAAGAGATTATCGTAGGGCTGGCCCCCTATTATAATGAAGGTGATATCCCATCTACTTTTAACACCAACCCCACCACTGCGAGCAATGCGCTTGAGCCAGGACAAATGACCGTCACTATCCCGGAAGGTGCTACAATTACCGGAGTGGACGTATCATACAACCTGACCTCTCATGGTGGCGCCTGGATGAGCGAACAGCGCTCTTTCCTAAGATGTGTTTCCGAAGGAGGCACAACAGAACCAGAGGTTTATTCGGGATCGGGTAGCTTTAGTGGGGGAACCGTAGAATATCAGCGCACCGATTTGGATATTGCAAATGACGTTTTGGGTGGCGGAGATATCCACTTTGAACTTCATGCGTTCCGCACCTGGGGAGGAACAGGATCAAACTTACAATATGCTTATGTGCCTAATAACACCTGGAAAATCATCGTATATTATGAGTTACCAAGGTATGATGTAACTTTTAGGGTATCCAACCAGTTTGAAGAAATGATTGAAGGGGCAAACATTGAAGTGAGTAATCAGATGCATCACACAGACCTGAATGGTGAAGCACATACCGAACTTCCCGCAGGTATATTTTATTACTCTGCCATAGCCGAAAAACACAGGTCATTGGCCCTTGAACCTTTCGAGGTGGATATGGAAGAGGAGAATCTGGTTGAGATTATCATGACACGTGTCTTTGAAATTACTTTCGAAGTGATGGATGTTCATGGTAATGTAGTGCCGGACCCGGTCATAACTTTTGATGGAGAAGTCATGGAAGCCGGGCAATTCACAATTTATGACCTGGAGACAGGATCTTACCTGTTCATGATTGAAGCAGAAGGCTATCAAACCCATGAAGATATGTTGGAAATATATGACTCCGATGTTGATTTTACTGTTGAAATGAATCCCTATTACAATTTAGGTTTTGATGTCATTGATGAATTCGGCAATGTTGTGGAGGACGCCAGCATAAGCATAGAAGGACAAACCTATGCAGAAGGAGAATATGAAATGGAGGATTACATCCCAGGTGTTTATAATTACACAGTATCTGCAGTTCATTATTTTGATTATGAAGGATCCTTTCAGGTTTATGATGACGACGTACAGGTAAACGTTGTACTTGAGGCTGACGGTACTTTTGTTCCTGATGTTGACCATACAATGGCAACCATCTCTCCCAATCCGGCCAGGGATGTTTTGTTTGTTCACATACTATCACCGTTGCAGGAAACCGTTGTGGTATCCCTGCTGGATATTTCCGGGAAGACATTGCAAACGATTGTGTCTCATCCCGATTCCGGAGCTGCTGAAGTTGAACTGGATGTGTCCGGAATGATCCCTGGCGTCTATTTCGTCAGGATTAACAATGACGAAATACATCAAGTGATCATTCACTAAAAAAGTTGTGCTGCGCATGCAGCATAAAATATAAATTTCCACTGTCCGCATGCAACTCATATGCATGCGGTTTTTTTCATTCTGGGTAAACAATGACACTAGACTACTGTTTACTAATGGTAAAGACCATAAATTATCAAACTGTTGTTTATCATGAAAAAACTCAAAACACTGATTGTAATATTCTTTCTTTTTACTACCATGCCAACGCTGGCGCAATTTCGTCCTGTTCAGTTTGGTGCACGCCCACCCATAAACCTTGATGCTGTTTCTTCAGAGCATATGGAGCCTGGAAGGTTCCGGATCAAAGTCACCCCTGATGCTGGCAGACATTTTGACGCACAGTCACCTCAAGCCCAATCCGGCATTGTAGCCACTGGAATGGTTGCTATTGACAATCTCACTGCGCAATTTTCGGTTCATGAGATGCAGCCGGTTTTTTTCGGTCCGGCCATGCAGACCAGGTATACAGACAGGCACCGTAAATGGGGCTTATACCTTTGGTACGACATGCATTTAGATCCCAGTCATGATGTTGTTGAAGTTGTTCATCTGTTTCAGAATCTTGAAGAGGTGGATGTTGCGGAACCCGTATTTCGCAAACAGCTGGTAGGCGGGAAAATATTTGACTGGCCGGAAGAAGCCTTTATCAACAGTGACGAGATTGATGATTGGACACCGAATGACCCCCAGTTTGGTGCCCAGTGGCACTATCACAACACAGGTCAATCAAACGGCACTTCCGGTGCCGACATCAGCCTTAAACAGGCATGGGCAATTGAGAAAGGCAATCCTGAAATTATTGTGGCCATCGTAGATGACGGAATCCAGTTCAATCACCCCGATCTTGAGGACAACATGTGGGAAGATATTGGTTTCAATTTTGTAGACAACAATGCTAATGTGATACCCGGTGATCATGGAACACATGTTGCCGGAACTGTTGCCGCTGTTTCAAACAATGGTGTCGGTGTAGCCGGAGTGGCTGGTGGTTCAGGAACAGGCGACGGGGTGCGCCTCATGTCGGCCCAGGTGTTTCGCGGCAATACATCAGGTGGTTTTACCCTGGCTCCTGTTTGGGCTGCAGACAATGGCGCTGCCATTTCCCAGAACAGCTGGGGATACACCGCTCCCGGAATATTTGAACAAGCTGTACTGGACGCCATAGACTACTTTAATGTCAATGGTGGTGGAAATGTAATGGATGGGGGAATCACCATCTTTGCAGCAGGAAACTCAGGGTCTTCCGGTGACTTATATCCGGGATTTTATGAAGGAGCCATGTCTGTGGCCGCCACAAACCATAACGATCAGCGAAGCTCTTATTCAACGTTTGGCCCATGGGTGGATATATCCGCACCCGGGGGTGAAACACCGGGCAATAACGTTGGCGGCGTACTAAGCACAGTCACAAACAGCGGATATGCCTTTTACCAGGGAACCTCAATGGCTTGTCCTCACGTATCTGGCGTGGCCGCCCTGATCCTCTCCTATGCACCCGATACCCTTATGCTAACCAATACGGATCTTTTTGACATTCTGGTGACAACAACAGATAACCACTATGATGTTAATCCGAATTTTATTGGTCAGCTTGGTTCAGGGCGCCTGAATGCCTTTAGAGCCCTCCAGGAAGTTGACAACTATGCCATGGGTCTGATTAACCCTTCTGATTTTTCTGCAATGGCAATTGGAACTGAAGAAATGGAGCTCAATTGGACACTCAACGTTTTTGAAGATCCTGTTTTGTTGGCGTTTAGTGAAGATGGAACTTTTGGCAACCCTGAAGGTATTTATGAACCCGGAGATGAAATTGAAGGGGGCGGCACCATTCTGGTGTCGGGTACTGCCACACAGTTCCACCATCAAAACCTGGAAGAATCAACAACATATCATTATAAAATTTGGAGCATCAAAGAGGAGGTATACTCCTCAGGAAGGGCAACTATGGGAACAACCTGGTGCGGTTTATTTGACCTCCCCTTTGCGGAAGACTTCAGCAGTGAACAAACACCCCAGTGCTGGGAAAACCCCACCGGAGCCAGTGGTTGGCAATTCGGAAGTTTTTCTAACGGGCTAAACATCGATGGCGTTTATGCCTATACCGGATCCGAACTCGGCGGTCCTCAAAATGCGACGCTCACTTCACCTATAATCGACATGAGCAATGCTGATGATGTAAGCGTTTCGTTTGATCATTACTTCCGGACAACCTTTCTCGGAGGCTCTTCTGCATCCTTTGAATACAGTCTGGATGGAGGCGGAAGCTGGGTTACCGTGAACTCCTGGTCAAATACAACTGCAAATCCGGCCAGCTTTGAAACAATGATTCCGGAACTGGCAGATCAGCCCATGGTTCAGTTCAGATGGACCTTTTCCATTGGGTTCCTTGGTTATTACTGGACTGTGGGTAATATTATCATCGATGGCACGCTCCAGGACATTCCCCAAATGCATGTCGATCCTGAAAGCCTTCTTGTTGAAGCAGACGCAGGAGATACAGCCGAAAGCAACATTACCATCTCCAACCAGGGAACAACCCTGCTGGAAATACTCAACATACAGGTTGATTACCAAGAGAATTTAGAGTTTCTTACGGCCACAAACGAAGATGAATCTGTAGAACCCGGTGAGTCAACGAACCTGCACTTGCACTTCGACAGTGAGGGACTTGAGCCGGGAGATCATTTGGCTACCCTAACCATCGTTTCAAATGATCCGAACAATCCCGAACTGCCAATTCCTTTAACTTTCCGTGTTAAGGAAGTCATTCCGGAGACGATTGTGGAAATTGTGGAAGCAAGTGAAGATCATCAGATCCTGACAACAGCCCTGAATTTATCTGGACTTAATGCTGTTTTGAGCGAACCCGGCCCTTATACACTTTTTGCACCGACAGACGTTGCCTTTAACAACCTTCCTGATGACCTGCTGGATGACCTGCTGGATGACCCAACAGGAGACCTGGCCAACATTCTGTTATACCATGCAGTTGAAGCTTCTGCCCTTTCCGGCGATTTGTCTGATGGCCAAACGATCACAACTATTCTGGGTGATGAGGTCATCGTCACAATTAATGATGATGGTGTGTTCATTAATGATGCGCAGGTAACAGTTGCCGACCTGGAAGCAGAAAATGGTATAGTGCATGTAATTGATGCCGTTCTGATACCACCTGTTGTTACAGTAATGGATGTCATCGCATCCAGTGAAACACACTTTTACCTAACAGCCGCAATTGATGCAGCCGGACTGGATGAGGTGCTGGGTGGCGAAGGCCCTTTCACGGTATTTGCACCTGTCGACAATGCTTTCGATGACCTGCCGGATGGGTTACTGGATGACCTTCTGGATGATCCAACCGGTGAACTGACCGACATTTTGCTTTATCACGTAGTTGAAGCCCACGTTCTCGCTGACGATTTAACAGATGGACAGGTTATCACAACCGTATTGGGCGACAACCTGGTTGTTTCAATCAGTGATGAGGATGTATTCATTAATGATGCACAGGTGATCGTTGCTGACCTGGAAGCCGACAACGGCGTAGTCCACGTGATCAATGCCTTGCTGATGCCAGATTTCGACACAGGAATGGAACGCATAGATATTTCGGTAATCCCCAACATTCAGTTGTATCCAAATCCGGCCAACAGCCCGGTAACCCTTGAGTTTACCCTGCGCCAGTCCCAAAATGTGCAACTGGAGATTCTTTCCCTTACGGGGGAAACTGTTTCCTTCAATGACCTGGGCTTTCTTACGGAAGGCCACCACCAGGTGATGCAGAACATTGCCGGGATCAATCCCGGTCTTTACCTCATTGTGCTATCAACCGACTTCTATCGCATTGTTGAAAGATTGCAGATAACTAAACGGTAAAAAAAACACATAAAGCAATGAAAAAGCCAGGGATCATCAAAATGATTCGGGCACCATTTTTAAGTTCCATCATGGCACCTTTGCTAGCAGGAACGCTCCTTGGTGTAATGATTAACGGGTACATATATTTGCCTGGGTTTCTTGTAGTTCTTGTTATTGGGGTTGCCCTGCATGCTGCAACCAATGTGTACAACGACATTTATGATACAATCCAGGGAACCGATAAGGTAAACGTGCATCGCAATGAGTCGAGCGGAGGGTCCGGCATTTTACAGGAATTCCCGGAACTGATGGGAAGGATGTTTCTCATTGCAAGGGCATCACTGGTTATTGCCTTTTTGGGGACCATTGTGCTAACCCTTTTAACGGATCGCAGTCTCTGGCCCCACCTTTGGGTGTTATTCCTGCTTTCTGCTTTCTTTAGCAAATATTATACGGCACCTCCGTTCAAACTGGCCTATCGCGGACTGGGTGAAATTTCGGTTTGGTTTGCCTTCGGCCCGATGGCGATCATGATTGCCGCCGTAAGCCAGGGAATCGGATTCCATCCAATGGTAGTTTCACTCATGCCGGTAACGGGACTCAGCACATTGTCCATACTCCTTGCCGGACAGATGATAGACCTTGAGGCCGACAGGGATGGTGGCAAACATGGTGTGGCCTCAAGATTGGGTACACGGTTCACTGCCGGACTTTACCTCGTGGTTCAACTTGCCATCATCGCCAACATGCTTTATCTTTTTCTGACTTTTCACGAAACGTCCTGGCCCATCCTGCTGAGCCTGATACCATACGTACTTGTCTTTCCCGGAGCAGCCCGTATCATTCTCAAACACCATGATCAACCCGATGCACTTAAAAAGGGAGCAAAGCTTACCGTGCTCACCCATGTTGGATTTTCGTTTTTGCTGGTGGCGGGGTTCCTGATCCTGCTTTTCTGACCATCATAAAACAATCAGGTAAAGAACAAAGAAAAAGACCGCAGCCGATAACGAACCGAGGATGTTTACAATGTCATTCGGACTGATTC
>PWNO01000181.1 GCA_003557765.1 Bacteroidales bacterium | reverse complement strand
TTTTACAGCTGGTTAAAGCAAAAGGTCGCCTCTACGGTGCCTGTGCACGACTATCCATCTTCACGCAAACAAAGGGAGCGCTTGCATCAATACCAGTCAAAAATCTGGATCACAGTAAGCGCGTACAAGGTTATGTTGAAAGGTGCCCCTAAAAATCCGTGGATCAAAGAATTATATCCTAAAACCCCGGATTTTTTCATTACATTTTCTGATTTTCTTGGCCTGAATGGCGCCTGGCAGTGGTATCTCAAGGGAAAATCTTACCAGGTGCTTAAGCATTTGATTCATCCTTTTTACGGTGTCTATTTCCCAACAAGGGAAAGCCACCTTACACTTTTTGATCGCTGGCTGGCGAAACAACCTTTAATTGCAAAGGCCGCAGATATCGGAACCGGTAGCGGGATTCTCTCATTCATCATGCACAAACACGGGGTAAAACAGATCCATGCGACAGATATTAATCCCAACGCCATTTTCAGCCTCCAGGAGGACTTGAAGCGCCTGCACATTACTTCAGGGCAAATCATCTTTCCGGAGCAGGCGGACATGCTGGGAAGCTTTAATCCGGAAAAAGGGGATCTCGTAGTATGCAACCCGCCATGGATACCAGGCAAGCCCTTAACGGCACTTGACCATGGCTCCTATTACGAGGAAGGCTTCTTTCATCGCTTGTTTGACACTTTGCAGGCAAAGTGTCCAGGGGGCGTGTTGATTGCCATCCTTTTTTCGGACTTCGCGCAAGTGGCCGGCATCAGCAAGTCGCACCCCATTGAAGATTCACTACAGATTCACCACAAAGCTTTTAAGCTGCAGGTGTATGATCGTGCGCCGGTCCAGGACAAGCCATCGAAAAGAAAAACCTGGATACAGGAAATTCGCAGCAAGGAGCACGTGGAGTTATTCGTTTTGGAAAAGACAGCGTAAGAAAGCAGCTTAACATGGTGTTGATCAGGTAAGCTTTAACCAGTTGACCTCCCGGTCAAAAAGAAAACCAAGCTTTTTTACTAGATTGATCGATTGATGGTTATGGGGTTCAATATTAACAAAAACCGGCATTTTGCGCATCTGCTTTTCGTTGACCAAAAAACGAAGCAGGTTCTCCCCTAGTCCCTGACCACGATAATGCGGCACCACATGTAGAAATCCCAGAGAAGTGTCATCATGGGTAAGGCCCCAGCCAACCAGCTCCCCATCAATCCAAATGCCAGCCGACACATCCTTTTCAAGCCGTTCACGGATGTACTCCTCTGAGGTAAAGTCTTTATATGCAGAACGACTGTAAATATATGCAGCCATGTTGGTTTCCAGTGATTTTGAGAAAAAATCCGGCGGATCGGGCACACGATCATCGGGCAAATAGTAGCGATGTGTACTTAGCTTCCATTCAATCTTACGTGAATGCGTGATGACAGGCAACATCCATTCTTCTACATTGGCAAAAAACTGGGTCTCAAAATCAAATACCTTAAGCACTTCAAACAGATCTTCCGGATTATCACCGCAGAGGTAAGCCCAAACATAATCGCTTTTGCCAGAAAGCAAAACCATATCTCCTTGTTTGACCTGCCGGATAAGCTTATAATTACTGAAAAAGCCCTTAACAGGCAAACTCTGCAAAGGTTTCTGATCAAGTACGGCTTTAATGTCGGCTTTCATTGGTTTAACATTGTCAAAATGTCGAAAGATCTAAAATTCAAGTTTTAGCAGGTTAAACTCATTGAACTCATAAACTGACTTAGCGCCCAACGTTTAATAGTCATTTCCGTTTCCGTCATCTCTTTAGCATAGAGGTATCAAAAAGATGGTTTTGGTGGCTGGATAATGCATGCTAAAGATAAGCACAATATACAAAGAAGTCAATAGCTGTTTTGATCTATGGCCTCTAGAAGCACGCTGCAGGCTTTTTCCACGTCGTGATTCGTGATGTTCAATGGTGGCGCAATTCTCAGGCAGTTATCAGCAAAAAGAAACCAATCCGTGACCAGGCCTTTGGCAATACAGGTATCAATGATGGCTTTACATTGGTCAAAACTGTCGAATTCCAGTGCCATCAGCAGGCCCTTACCCCGGATACTTTTAATGGCCTTATGTACAAGGTGTTCCCTGAATCGCCTGCCTTGTCTTTCCGCGTTTTTCCATAGCTGCTCGCCAATGATTGTTTCGAGGCAAGCTTTCGAGGCTGCAGCAGATAAAGCATTTCCGCCAAAGGTGGTGATATGACCCAGCACAGGATCATGGGTCAGGCTCTGCATGATCTCTTTGCTGGAGATAAAAGCTCCCAGCGGCAATCCACCACCAAAGCTTTTTGCCAGGGTGAGAATGTCGGGTATGATGCCGTAATGTTCAAAGGCCCACATCTTGCCGGTTCTGCCCATGCCGGATTGAATCTCATCCATGACAAGCAATGCTCCTGTGTTATCGCAACGTTGACGCAAACGGGTAAAGAATTTTTGGTCAGCAGTAACTGCCCCAGCCTCACCCTGAATGGTTTCCACGATTACACAAGCAGTTTCGGAAGAGATTTGCGATAAAGCATCAACATCTCCAAATGGCAGATGATAAACCTCAGGCAACAATGGCCGGAAAGCTCGTTTCAATCCTTCATGTCCTGTCACACTCAGGGATCCGTGAGAGCTGCCATGATATGCGTTGCAGAACGAGACGATCTGGGTGCGACCCGTATATCTTTTGGCAAGCTTTAAAGCTCCTTCAACCGCTTCACTGCCAGAATTCACAAAAAAAGTCTGTTCCAGTTTATCTGGAAGCACTTCACTAAGCAGAACAGCCAGTTGTACCTGTGGCGATTGCACGAACTCCCCGTAAACCATCAGGTGCATGTACTTCTCTGCCTGCGCTTTCACTGCACGAACAACGGCTGGGTGACCATGTCCCAGCGCACTGACAGAAATGCCACTTATCAGATCCATATACTCCTTACCGACTGCATCATACATATATATACCATTTGCGCGGACAATTTCCAATGCCAATGGGAAGGATGAAGTCTGCGCCAGGTGTCTGTAAAAGTACATTCTGTCGTTCATAGCTGTACTATTTTAGCATGTAATAGATCAGTTCACACATGTAACAAATCCATCAATAGACGGGCCTTTCCTATACTATTTTTCATGGTTGTATCTTGCAAGTTTTACATTTTCAGTAAATTACAATTTATTTGTTTACAAAGTTATTCCCGGGAAGTATCACCAAAAAAAAGGCACCTACACTACCCGGCCAAACAGCTTAATAGCCATATTTATCCTTCCACAAGCGCTTAAGTCGTTGCCGCATCTCTTGTTCACGCGCATTATCAGCAGGGTCATACAGTGTGGTTCCCGACAATGCATCCGGCATAAACTCCTGATCTACAAAATGGCCCGGAAAGTCATGAGAATATTCATAGTCCTTGCCATAGCCACTATCTTTCATCAGTTTGGTTGGGGCATTCCTTAAAGCAAGTGGCACAGGCAGGTCGCCGGATTTCTTCACCAGACTTTGGGCTTTATTGATGGCGAGATAGGCTGCATTGCTTTTGGGCGAGGAGGCCAGGTAGGTTGCAGTCTGCGAGAGGATG
Organism: Bacteroidales bacterium; assembly: GCA_003557765.1. Next base: position 28,420 of record PWNO01000181.1, on the reverse strand, counting down.
ATCCTGCTCTCTGGCATTCCAATCATCGTAACGGCCTGGAAACAACTGGTAGCAAGTAACAACGCATTGGGATTGGCGTTACCGATATCTTCAGACGCAAGGATGATCAATCTTCTGGCAATAAACTTCGGATCCTCACCACCTTCAATCATTCTGGCCAAATAATAGACTGCCGCATTCGGGTCGCTGCCCCGCACCGATTTAATGAAAGCGGAGATGACATCATAATGCATCTCACCTGATTTATCGTAAAGGGCCATGTTTTCCTGGATCACCGACAGCACGTGATCATTGGTGATGTTCAACGAGTCTTCTTCGGGGATGTGTACGGCCAGTTCCAAAGCATTCAGCAGCTTTCGGGCGTCGCCACCGGAGATGCGCATCAGCGCTTCTGTTTCAACGATATTCACCTGTTTACCCGTTTCTTTCTCCAATGTAACCTTTCCCTTCTCCAGCAGCTTTAGCAGATCATCCTTCTCCAATTCCCTGAGAATATAAACCTGGCATCGCGACAGCAAGGGCGCAATCACTTCGAAAGAGGGATTTTCCGTAGTGGCACCGATCAAAGTGATTACACCTTTTTCCACGGCACCCAACAGACTATCCTGCTGAGACTTACTAAACCGGTGGATCTCATCAATAAAAAGAATGGCATTGCCCCCTGATTCTTTGGCCTTCTGTATTACGGCACGCACATCTTTTACCCCGGAACTGACCGCACTGAGTGTAAAAAATGGTCTGATCAGCTTCTCCGAGATCAGGGAAGCAAGGGTAGTCTTACCTACACCGGGTGGTCCCCAGAGAATCATGGACGGTATATTACCTCGCTCAATAGATTTACGGAGAATGGCGCCAGGTCCAACCAGATGGGTCTGACCCAGGTAGTCATCCAGGTTGCCTGGTCTCAGTTTTTCTGCCAAAGGTATACCAGCCTGTTGCATCATATTTGGTTCTCTTTACTACCTCCCTCCTTCCCTGCAGCCCAAGTGCTGCGGATACTTCTTGATTTGCACATCATAATTCTCTGCAGCCCAAGTACAATGGCTGCGGGGTTGTACAAGCCCAATTAAAACTAACCAGGCCATTAGGCGATTTTTGCCCTTTATCCGATTAACTTCGCAGCCCAAATGCTCCGCAGTCTTTGCTGCATGGAATCTTGTTACTTACTTCTTACTTCCCTCAAACGCCTCGAGGTGCTCCAGCCGCTTCAGCAAGGGTGGGTGCGAATAATGCACATATACATAAGCCGGATGCGGCCGAAGGTTACTCAGGTGGTTTACCGAAAGCTTTTTCAGGGCCTCCTTTAGCGGTTGTGGGTCATAGTTTTCAGCGGCAAAGGCATCGGCTTGGTATTCATATCTGCGGCTTAACCTGTTTCCCAGAATGCCCAGCACCAGTGACACCGGCGAATACAATAAACCAAAGGCCAGGATGCCCATGTGGAAACTTGGCTCCGATGCACCAATAGCTCCGGAAAGCTCCGGCCGATTAATAAACAGACCCAAAAGGTACAACATAACTCCGGTATGCACCAACGACACCAGCATGCCACGGGTGGTGTGTTTCATTTTATAATGGCCGATCTCGTGCGCAAGCACAGCCACTAACTCTTCGTTCGTGTGCTCCTTGATGAGGGTATCGAAGAGGACAATGCGTTTTTTAGGGCCCAGTCCACTAAAATATGCGTTGGCTTTGGCACTGCGCTTGGACCCGTCGATCACAAAAATATTGTCTAATCTGAAACCGGCCTTTTCTGCAAATGCTTCTATGGCAGAGCGGAGCTCTCCTTCCTCAAGGGGTGTTTGCTTGTTAAAGATGGGCACGATCAGTGTGCTGTAAAACATCATCATAAAGATGCTGAAAGCGCTGAAAAGGATCCAGGCATAGAGCCAGAAAAGAGAACCTGCTGTGTGATAGAACCACACAAACACCGCAAGAATTCCTCCTCCCAGCACCAACGCAAGCATCCAACCCTTGAGCTTGTCCAGCACATAGGTTTTTGGGGTAGTCCGATTAAAACCAAAACGTTCCTCAATCACGAAGGTCCCATAAAGGTCAAAAGGCGCAGACAGGATGTCAGACGCCAGTCCAAGGATGCCAAAAAACAGCAGGGCCATCCAAACGTCGTGACTGGTATATTGCTGTACAAAATCATCCAGGTAGCCAAATCCGCCGATAATCAGCATCAAAAGGATAAAGACAAAGGATAAGGTACTGGTGATGGTTCCCAATCGCATGTTTACGCGGGAATATTCCTGGGACTTCCGGTACTTCTCCTCATCATAAATGCCTTTAAGCTCTTCCGGCAGCGTCTTACTCCAACGACTGGCATTCAGGTAGTCCATCAACCGGTCAAAAACATAGTCGAGGATGATAATCAGCAGAATAACATACAAAAGGATCTGTTCAGTGCTCATGTCTAATCCGGGTTAATGAATTAATAACTGCCACTCCTTTTTCTCACAAACCACTCCACGGCAAGCAGCAGCAGGATGATGAAGAAAAGGGCCTTCATGTTAATGATCTCGACAAATTCTTTTTGGGTATACATCTGTGACCGGATGTCTTCGCGTTGCCGGATGTCTTCAGCCATCGCTTCCCACTCCCCGGGATAATACATGGATGCACCGGTGTTTTCTGCGAGCTGATACAACAATTGATGGTCTGCGATGGTGCGCAACCCTTCAAGGTCGAGGGCCACCACATTGAACAGGCCTTCGTCGGTGTAGACATCTGTTCCAACCCGGACTTCGGCTTCCCATGCATAAGTGCCTGGTTCAAAAGTGCCGGCATCAATGCGATAGGCGTTGGCCGTACGACCCATAACATAAGGGAATTCCATGCCTTCTTCATTGGTGATCGTCAGCTCCACCTCAGGCTCGTTGATCAGTTCATAACTCCTGTTATAGAGTTCAGCCTCAAATAGTGCCGGCTCATTTTCATAAATCAGGTTGTCCTTCCGGACACGAAACAGGCGACGATCTTCACGGATGGATAAAAAATTCACGATCCGTGACATCATTTCATCAAAAGCGTCATGGCTATCCTCTCGCATGAAGGTATGCAAGCGCCAGAGCCATATCCCCTCTCCAGCGATCACACCGTTACGCCGTTCTCCGGCATCATGGAACATGACCAGTGGATCGTTGGTGGTTACGGCACCCACCTTTTGATTAAATAACACGTGTGCGCCACCCGATACATCATAATTGCCAAAAGGAACCTTTAGCGGGGGTAAGGATTCAAATACATTGCGGGTGTTTTCGGGTAAGGAAAACAGCACAAAAGCCTGATTGTATCCGGGTGATGCTTCGGTAGCTTCTTCAGCACGCAACTGGATAGTTAGTCCGGTGCCAAGCTCGTTAAAGGCAGGAAGATCAGTCTGCCCGCCAAGGACATAAAGTATGGCAGAACCGGCCGCTTCTGCCTGCTGCAGAAAGGTTTCGATGGAATGTTGGGCAGAGGGCAACTGATGAAGGATGACCAGGTCGAAAGCCTCAAGACTTTCATCAAACGCATCGAAAAGGCTAACTTCTACTTCATATTGATCGCTGCTGACCAGGGATTCCTTAATAGCGCCAATATCCGGATGGGGGCTATTGGCCAGAATCAGCAATTGCTGCCGGCCATCGATCACATCAATAAAAAAATACTTGCTGTTGTTCTCCAGGCTCACCTCATCCTCCACGGGAGTCAGGCTGGCCTCATATTGCTGCATGCCAGCCTCATCGGCTTCCAGGTTCAGGCTGATGGTTTCCAGATGATGATCTGTAGTAAAGCTGATGTTTTCAGCAAAAAGCTCTTCTCCATCCCGGCTGATGGTCAGCCTGCTGTTCAGGCCCTCACTTTGCAGGGCTTCCACCTCCACCTCCAACGGGAAGCGGTTACCCAGGTATGTAATCTCATTATGATAGACATTTTTAAGGATGACATCCCGCCGGGGCATCGTGTCACCCAGGGCCATAGTATATATGGGGTACGGAACATTTGCCGCGGCATACAAAGGATTGATCCCACGGTTATAAATCCCGTCTCCGGCCACTATCACCGCACCAATGTTCCTGTTGCTATATCGTGCGTCAATCTCCCGGAACACCTCAGCCATATTGGTTTCCCTGTCTGAAAAGTCAATTTGCTCTCTTTTTACAAACTCCTCTCCAAAAGTATAGCTTCGCACATCATGCGCATCGGCCATTTCTTCAAGAAAACCTTGTTTGGCAGGAAGGTATTGCTGGTGATACCAAACGGAGTCTTCTGCAAAAAGCAAGGAAGCAGAATTGTCCTGGACGAAAAACAGCAGCGGTTCTTCCACATGCCGTGTGCTTCTTTCCACGAGGGGTGCCAATAACAGCAACGCCAATAGCGTCACGCTCAGGAAACGAAAAAAGGCCAGCAAGCGTTTCACCAGTGGACTAAAATCAGATGCGCTGCTTCTGAAATATAAGATACTGCTGTAAAACAGACCGCATAAAATACAGCCGATAATTAGCCAGGCGGGATAGTCGAATAATATGTTAACGCTCATAAGATTCAAAAAAAATAGCTATTTATCTCCAGAACATATCAACGAAATGCATCAGGGAGTAAAACATGGCACGAATATTTGAAAAACAGGCCACCTACCTATGTTAACAAGGAAGATGGCCTGTTATTATCATGCTGGGGAATTATTTGCCCGATGAAAGGTCTTCGTCGGTTTTCCCTTTGGATGTTCCTGGTTTACTGATCTGTTCTCTCATGGAAGTATCCGATTGGATGTTTTTCATTCGGTAATAATCCATGATGCCCAGATTTCCACTGCGGAAGGCTTCTGAGATCGCTTTGGGGATCTCTGCTTCTTCCTGGATCACTTTGGCACGCGCTTCCTGCGCCTTGGCTTTCATCTCCTGCTCAGCAGCAACAGCCATGGCACGGCGTTCCTCTGCCTTAGCCTGTGCAATATTTTTGTCGGCATTGGCCTGATCGATCTGCAGCATCGCACCAATGTTTTTACCTACATCGATGTCTGCGATATCAATAGACAAGATTTCATATGCAGTACCTGAGTCCAGTCCTTTAGAAAGAACAACCTTGGAAATGCTGTCTGGATTTTCCAGCACCTGTTTGTGGTGCTGTGCTGAACCAATAGAAGTCACAATACCTTCACCTACTCTGGCCAGGATGGTTTCTTCACCGGCACCACCAACCAATTGCTTGATATTGGCCCGAAGTGTTACCCGCGCTTTAGCTATCAACTGAATACCATCTTTTGCAACGGCTGCCACTGGCGGGGTGTTGATCACCTTAGGCTTCACCGACATCTGCACCGCTTCCAGGACATCACGTCCAGCCAGGTCAATGGCGGTTGCAGTTTTAAAATCAAGGGGAATATTAGCTTTATCTGCGCTGATGAGCGCGTTGACCACGGCTTTTACCCGTCCACCTGCCAGGTAATGTGCTTCCAGGTCGTTCCTGTTGAGTGTAAGTCCGGCTTTGGTGGCAGAGATCAGGTTATTTACGATCACTGCCGGGGGGATCTTACGCCAGCGCATCAGCACAAGCTGAAGCAGGCTGATCCGGACTCCTGAAACCAGAGCGGAAAACCACAGCGCAACAGGAATAAAATAAAAAATGATCCACAGACCAACTATACTGACAAGGGCTATGGCAACAATTACGGCAATTTGAGATTCCATGTGTTATGCTTCTTTAGATTTAACAATGATTTTATTTCCTTCTACTTTAACGACTTCAATATTTGTATTTTCTGGGATAAGGTTGTCTTTTGAACTTACTTCGTAATACTCCTCCCTGATCAACGCCTTGCCCATAGGGTTCAGTCGTGTGATGGCAATGCCTTCGTCCCCTTTAACCACTTTGTCGGCCTCCACCACATTTACCCTGCCTTCTAATATCGAGCTGTGCATGGCTCTTTTCCAGGTTTTGGATCGAAGGGCGATGCCTATAGAAATCATGCTGACAAGCAGCGTAAGCAGGATGGTGACCACCCCGGTTTCTGTTCCGTAATTATTGAAAGAAATCACATTACCGGCAACCACCAGGGCAACACCAAGCAGACCAACAATGGTAGCGCCAGGTACAACAAGGATCTCCAGCAACAGGAAAATAATTCCAGCCAAAATAAGGCTTACGACAATTAGCCAAACCATTTGATGAAAGAGCTTAATGATGAAACAACCAACACCTGTAAGGGTTCAACGCCAAAATCAATAAGTACATGTAATCATCCTTTAAGGGTTGTAATATTGCATGGCTTTGGGCAAATATTCCCTTGCTGCCTTGATTCTGTCCGCATTTGTGGGATGTGTACTTAAAAAAGCCGGAGGACCTGCTCCTCCTGAATACGCAAGCATGCGCTCCCAAAAATCAATGGTATGTTCGGGATGATAACCAGCCATAGCCATAAATGTCATGCCTAATGCGTCAGCCTCATATTCGTGCTGACGGCTATATGCCAGACTGCCAAGTGTTCCTCCAACGCCATAGGCCAGCATAAAAAGATCCCGGGTTTGTTGTGGCTTCTCTCTCAAGGCTACATCCAGGCTCACTGCGCCCATAGTGAGAAGGAGCTGCTGACTCATACGCTCATTTCCGTGACGGGCCACTGCATGGGCAATTTCATGAGACATGACCACAGCCAGACCATTTTCATCACGGGTGAGATCCAGGATCCCGGTATAAATGGCAACTTTACCGCCAGGCATTGCCCAGGCGTTCACCTGATCACTGTCAACAAGCTGAAACTCCCAGTCAAACTCCTGTACACGCCTGGCCTGACCTGTTTCCTCCAGGTAAGCAACAACCGCATTCGAAATCTTTTCTCCGGTCTCCTTTACCATTCGTGCCCGCGGATCAGAAGATGTAACCACAGTATTGGCAGCCATATACGACTGAAAGTTTGCAGTGGCCATATTAACAAGCAAGCCCTCGGGCAACATGCGCACCTGACGCCTTCCACTAATTGGAACTGTTGCACAAGCCACAAGAAATACAAGTGAAACAATCAGCAATGTATGGCGCTTCATAATCTTTTGGTTTTACCTACGGTATTTGGAACAAACAAAAATAACCAAAAAATCCAACAAATCATCATTTCAGAACATCAGCCCGGTAAATTATTGTTGGATGGGGATTCCCTCTTGACAGTAGCTTCTGTAATATATAGACGGATTATCTTCTAAATGAAATCCTGTTTTCCTTGCCGCTAATCAGCCTTCTAATGTTGTTCAGATGGGTAATGGGTACAAATAGTGCGATCAGGATGGCAAAAACTATTTTAGGCATCAGGGTGATGTCTTTCAAAAAAATGACGACGATCGGCAGCGCGACGGCTGCGCTCAGGGAAGCAAGTGACACATAGCGCGTGGTGAGAAATACGATAAGAAATACTGCCAGGCAGAGCAAAAAAGCCTCCGGGAAAAGAATAAAGATGATACCAACCAGGGTAGCTATCCCTTTGCCGCCCTTAAATGAAGCGAATACCGGAAACACGTGTCCCAGAATAGCCATGGCCCCCAGCAGCATTTGGTAAACCACAAACCATTCTGCCAACATGTTGCCGGTTTGGGCAAGGTGTGCCAGGCTAACAGCCCCAACACCTTTCAACGCATCGATGATCAACACCAGCAAGCCTACACGTGGTCCAAGCACGCGCATGGCGTTGGTTGCACCTGCATTGCCGCTTCCGTGTTCACGCACATCAAGCCCCTTGATCAATTGCCCCAACCATACCGCAGAAGGTATAGAACCCAGCAAATAGGATAGAACTACCATGAAAACCATTGAAAGGTATATCTCGGCCATCAGCAATTATATTTATGGTTTCATGAATTTCACTGCCACCCAATCTCCCTGGAATTTTTCTTCGCAGAACTGCAGACCGAATTTATTGGCAGCTGCAAAGATAACATCTTTGTCAAATGCCATAAAACCACTGATGATAAGATCTCCGCCGGACTGAAGGACCTGGCAATAAGCCGGCATGTCCTCCAACAACACATTGCGGGTGATGTTGGCAAGAATGACGGCATATTGCTCATTCTGCTGCTCGCTTAGCAACGATGCATCTCCATGAAGCACTTTGATGTGTGACACCTGGTTCCTTTTCGCATTCTCCTGGGTGTTTTCATAAGCATACAGGTAATTGTCGATCGCTGTCACCCGGGCTGCACCCAAGCGGGCAGCCAGAATGGCCAGCACTCCCGTGCCGCAACCCATATCGAGTACCGATTTTTCAGCAAATTCCATGTTAAGCATGAATTGGATCATCAGTACCGTGGTTGCATGATGTCCAGTACCAAAAGACATTTTTGGCTCGATGATGATCTCATGGCTCACATCCGGATCATTTTTGTGGAAAGGCGCCCTGATCAGACACTGATCCCCTACCCTCACTGGCTCGAAATTGCTTTCCCAGACAGCATTCCAGTTCTTTCCGCCCATGCGGCTCACTTCAACTGAAAGCTTTTGGGGTCCATCCTTGCGGTATCTTTCAAACAGCTCCGTAACCGGCTTGGAACGATAGCTGCAAGCACCAATATATGCCCGGAATCCATCTTCCTCCTCACTAAAGCTTTCAAAACCCAATGCAGACAGCTCAGCAATCAGAATTTCCGTCCAAGGTTCTACCGGGAACAGTTGGCAGTGTATTTCGATGTAATCCATTTAAAGCAAAGGTATAAATTGAGGTTAAGGATGAGGTGTTAACACGTCCATAAGCAAATGCAGATCTGTGTTGATGTGATATATGGTAATGCTGACAGGTGTTTGATGTTTGAAGTTACCCACAAAACCTCAAACCTTCTTGGCTAGTGCAAGAATGATCTCAAAGAAGTCGGCTGGCTTCAACGAGGCGCCTCCGATTAATCCCCCATCCACATCGGGATTGATAAACAGGTCGGCGGCATTTTTTGCATTGCAACTGCCGCCATAAAGAATACTCACGCTGTCGGCGATTTCCTGACTGTATGTATCTGCAACCAGCTTGCGGATGTAGGCATGCATTTCCTGCGCCTGCTCCGGACTTGCCGTTTTACCTGTGCCGATGGCCCAAACAGGTTCATAGGCAATCACTGCACGACGCAACTGTTGATCATCCATCCAGAATAAGCCTTTCTGTAATTGATCGGCAACGATTTGAAAATGCTGGTTGTTTTCCCTGTCTGACAGCACTTCACCGCAACAAAATACCGGGGTGAGTCCGCTTTTGAGCGCCTGTTTTGCTTTTGTCGCCAGCAATTGATCATCTTCCCCAAATTGGCTTCTGCGCTCTGAGTGGCCAATAATCACATGATTGGCTCCCACCGATTTAATCATGCGGGCAGCAACCTCACCAGTGAATGCCCCCTCCTCTTCGTGGTGACAATTTTGTGCACCAACGGATATGCCTTCATAATTGGTAAATACATCCACAATCCTGGTTATATAAGGAAACGGAGGAAATAATATCACATCAGGCAGTCCCTGGCCATGGCTTTGCAAGCTGTTCTTCTGATGGTCAATTTTTACCTTGAGTTCAACCACCAATGTCTTCGCCTCTTCCAGACCAAGATTCATTTTCCAGTTTCCTGCTACAATCTTTTTTCTCATAGCTGTTCAATTATTGAATGATTGTTGATTATTGGATAATTCATGTGATGCCAGGCACATCATGCGTCCTCCTCCTCATCATCGAGTGCCTGATGCTTTTTGATTCCAAAAAAATTAAGGATCCTGTACCAAAAGAGCCTGACCGCAATGGCTATCCCGGCAATGGCTCCAACCACCGCCTGAAGGACAATGCTCCCAGTACCGGGGTCAATATAACCAATCACTTGTTGATTATACAAAATAAGCGTCATCCATAGATAAAAAATCAATTCCATAAAAGTTTTTTGTTTGACGTCAATAGAGACGAATGGTCTTTTGGTGCTTCAAAGATACCAGTTTTTCAGCGATTCCTCATGGATTATGTGCATCCGGCCTCCATGATCACCCGGACTTGGCGCGCTTCATCAGGTACAGGGTTCTTTGCGTACCCGCTATGGGCTGCTTGTCAGGGATCTCGTAATAAGTTGAAAAGGCCTGCTCAAAATGCAGTACATCGTATTGGGGATAGACATCCTCCCGGCACATCAGCAATTTTTGGACTTGGGAGTCTGCTTTCGGAACAAATTCAATGATCAGGGAGGGCGCAAGCTGTGCAAAAAAGGCTGCGATTTTTTTAAAAGGCAGGTTATTGGATATGGCGAGATGATGAATCAGCGCCAGGACCAGCAGAGTGTCCGGCAGGTCGCGTGCGAAAAGGGCTGTGCGCTCCTTGTTTGCCCAGCCGATGGCCGGACTTGGATTGGTCAGGTCCATGACCAGCGGCAGGGTGTTCGTGGTACTGGATTGCTTGTTTTGCAGGTAAAAAGCTTCTACAGCCAGTGGATCCACATCAAAAGCAACGCAATTCACCCCAAGTGCACTTGCGATCCGGGTAAACTCACCGGTATTGGCACCCAGGTCCCATAACTTGCGCGGATTTAACCGCTTCAAAAAATCTGATACCAGCGACTTTTTCTGGTCAAAAGCTTCTCCTGAATAGTTTGTAAACGAATAATAGTCAGCCCACTGCGACTTCCTGGTCTTTAATCTCAGACCCTGAACCGCATGCCCCAGGCTTTCCAGCAAGTTAAACAAGCTCTTTTCTGACAACTTGCTTTGACTGGTCTTTGTGCTGTTACCCTCATGCTTTATTTGTGCACGGGCATGGAGGTAGATGTGCATCCACAAGGAAAACCGCCATCTGGCTCTGGCAGGCAGCAAAGCCACGACCCTGTCAAGCGGAATTCCATCAAGATACAAGGCCAGCAAGCGGTTCATATCTGGATGCGCATAGCTCATCAGAGCAAGTGGCGCCAAAAAGTGCTCGGCAAACTGCCGGTAAGCGGGCCAGGGCTTTCCTTTTTCGTAACGTGTAAAGGATAAGGTATCAATGAACACAGGCTTTCCGTGATGAAACTGGACATTATAGGCCGAGGCATCCTTTAGCCACATCCCATGCTTGACCGCAGCTTTTTGAATGCGCAGTGTAAGCAAAGCCGCATCTTTTAACTGACTGAAGCACCATTCGTAAGGATAAGAAATATTATCCACCTTGTCCGGTTGAATGACCATATATGCCAAAGGACTAGCCCCGGGATGCGAATCAATTTCCCTGTGCGGAATGAGCCACCCTTTAGCAGTCAGCACATCATACAAACCGGATTTATGCAACAGCACATAATCATCCCTGCCTTCCTGGTTGATTTGGCGAAGCAATCTTCCATCTTCATAAAACAGATAGCCACTGATGTCGCGAAAGGAACTATGATGTATCACTAATGAAGTCATATGAGGTTAAGTTTATCCTATCCTTGCCATGCATTATAGATGACTGCAATACTTCCTGAAAGCGTCGTTTACGATACCACGGTTCATCCCCTATGGGATATCGTTCACCAGCATTGCAGCTTGTGCGCAAAAATAGCTGAATCCTCTGGCATCCAAGCCGTCATTAACCACATCCTGTCAAATATCATCCAGCATCTCATAACCCTCAGAAAAAAAACGGTTCATCATGAGCCGAAGGGAGTTTACCGGTGCCGTGCTGTCGTGCATACCGGAATAATCGCCACCAGGAAAATACACTGCATTGAGTACCCTGTGAGCATGTTCCGGATCAGCAACACCACTGCTTGCCTCGCGTACGCCATGATCCGAAAACAGCATGATCACAGGCTCTTCTGAAGCCTCCCTTAGTATATTTTTAACCATATCAAGAATCCTATCGCTGATGTAAAGGTACTGTTCGAAGTAAAGCGCCCGTTTTTTTTCATTGTCAATAGACTCATATTCCCAGTGATTGGTTGGGTTTTCAACAAAATTTCCATCACGGTCAAAGACAAATGGAAGATGCGGGGTCATCAGGTGGGCATACAACATCACGGGATGCTCGCGGGTTTGCAGGGTGTCAGGAAAATGCGTGATAAAGTCGAGAAAATAATTGTTGACCCGGTAATATAAGTTGGAGGTGTCGTCGGTGAAAAGTGGAGCCAGGGGGCTCAGCAAAGATCGGCGCAACACCAGGTAGTGAAATGGGTCTATCACCACCTGGTTTTCCGGATCGGTGTTGTACATACAATAGAAATGAATGTCCGAAATGCCGAAAGAATATTCAAAGCTTCCCCATCCATCAATAAAAAAGATCTCATAGCCAGCCTCATCTAAATAGCTCATCAGAAAGTTGTTGTCATATTTTTGATAAAGCCTTGCTGCCGGCAGGTCTTCATCCAGGTAGGTAAGGTTCATCAGAGAGGGCAGTGATCGGATTGTGTTAGTATAGCGGCTTTTGCTCTCTTCGGCGACAAAAAAACCATGATTGCGAAGGGTTTCTGCAAAAGTACTGTGATCGTATTGCCAGACATCCTGCATGCTAGGTAAACTAGCAAATTCATCAAAAACCAGGATAAAAATGTCAGGATAATCATTGGTATCTGTTTCCTGGTGAAGCGTTTTGTGTTGAGACGCAGGTTGGATTGCCTGCCTCGTGCGATGCTTATCCGCTTCTGCATGGAGTATGATAACCAAATTGTATAAAACAAGCAAGCCCACAGGTATAAGCAGAATAACGGATGTTTTGTTCCATGTATCCGCTTTCTTTATAGATATGATACGATGAGCAACCAATCCGTATAAGAATAAAACAAGAGTAATCAGCAACCAGTGCAAAGTGTCCGGAGCATTAACCGCCAACACCTCTTGCAGGATGCCATAGAACCAGAAAACAATCAGAAATACAGCCGTGAGAATTGCAGCGGGAGTACTGCGGCGTGTGTACATCCACCAGCCAGTAAAAACCAAAATGGCCAGCACTAAGGAAACCAATAATGGCGTAAACAGTTGGGCTAACTCCAGTTCACCGATATTATGGGCATACAGCGCCAGCAGCGGATACACCGCAAAAAGCAACACCAGGCCATACGCACGCAATCTCTTCATGACTTTTAAGACGTAACAAACGATTTAAAAAAAACCTTCAAACTTCTATTTTCTGCAAAAATCCTACTTCTTATTTCCTACCCCCCCCTCCCCGGCCAGCAGCCAGCTCCTTCAAATGCTGATACACAAGATGCACGGGCAATCCCATCACATTATGATATGACCCCTGAATGCCGGTGATCCCGATATATCCAATCCATTCCTGGATGCCATAGGCGCCTGCCTTGTCAAACGGTTTATACTTTGCCACATAATAGTTGATCTCTTCCTCTGAAAGCTCCCTGAATGTGACCAGCGAGTGGTCGTGAAAGACCGTCTCCTCTTCCCGATGACGGATGCAAACACCGGTATAGACCTCATGTGTGCTACCGGACAGTTCACTGATCATCCGTGAAGCATCGGATGCATCTGCAGGCTTATTGATAATCCTGCCACGGTGCACCACAATGGTATCTGCAGTAATAATCACCGTATGGGGTTTTTCAAGTTCATCGTGAAAACAGTTGGCCTTTTCCCGGCACAAATGGGCCACCACTTCTTTTGGAGGCATGTCTTTGTGAAAAGTTTCAGGCGTAGGTCTTACCGACACGCGGAAAGGAATCCCCGCAGCTTCAAGCAATGCTTTCCTGCGCGGCGATTGGGAAGCCAGGATAATGTCAAATGATTTAAAATTACTTATCGGGTTCATATGTTTTAGGAATGTCAGCAAATAGTCCCATTGACCAGGTACACATACAATACCAGGATGGATAACACCCCTGTGACCATTGCCAATTTAACAATTTGCTGGATCTGGCAGTACTTTGGTGATCCGGGAACCCGGAGAAGCATAAAGAGGACCAGCAGGAAGGGCAGGATTACAGCAACAAGCAGGTAAGCACTCAGCCACAACATGTCCTCTCCAAAAATGATTAGTTTGGCCAGTGCAATACCGACCAGGATCAATGCGACGAGGAATATGCTAATCTTCCGTGTATTGCCGACGCCCACCAGCACAGGTAAGCTTTTGTTGCGTGCACGCAAATCCATTCGATAATCTTCCAGGTCTTTTAAAACCTCCCTGAGAAGGGTAGCCATTGCAGTAAAAAAGGCATAGGCATATACTACGGGGCCAGCGATGAAAAAGCACCTGCCTGGTAGGATTTCCATAAGATGGACAGCGCGGACCTCAAGCAGCCAGACCAGCAAGGGAACAGCAGCAGCCAGTAAAGTCAGCAGGATATGGCTGGTTAAGATGTTTCTTCTCAGGCGAACAGCCTGCAACCAGATAAGCACAGGAACGGTTACCAGGATCAGTAAAAGAAGCAGGCATTGGTATTGATACGCTAAATAGGCCGCCAGCAGCACCGCGATACCATTAAATAACCAAAAGGCCTGACGCGCCCGAACCTTTTTCAGCCTTTTAAAAAGCAAGGGCTGGCCACGTTTTCTAAGGGTATCTTCATACTCATTGTGATATGCATGAATGGAATACCTTGATGCAGCGACTAAAACTACCGACAGGACCAGCATGAAAAAATGCAGGTCGCTGACCCCACTGTCACCTATCAGTGGAAGGATCACCATGAAACGCAGCAGGTATTGCAGTAAAATAATTATCAGGAGATTATGCCACCTGACTAAACGAAATGAGGCCATGAATGCTTGCATTGTCCTATGATATTTATGTTAGCCATGAAGACAGCTCAGCGGGCAATTGTACAAATTTCAGTGTTTATAATATTGACTAAATAGGTCACATGAACCGCGCACTTTGCGAGCTCAGCGAAACCAAACCGCCATTAGATAATCATTCCCCTGTGTGTCAATTTTTGGTATGGAGGTTTCATCTTATCTACCAATGAAAGCCATCGTCATGAAACCACTTATTCTGCACACGCATCACCTGTTCAAGTACATCCCTGACGCATCCTTTCCCGCCTTCACGACCTGAAATGTACCTGGAGATGTGTTGCACTTCCTGCACAGCATCTGCCGGACAAGCGGGCACACCCACTTTACGCATCACCTCATAATCGGGCAAATCATCGCCCATGTATAATATGCGCTTTTTATCCAGCCCTTCTTCGCTGACAATCCGCTCAAAAAGCTCAAGTTTGTTGCTGACACCGAGGTATACATCCTCAATGCCAAGAAGCATAAAACGTCGTTTCACAGCATCGCAGCTGCCACCAGTAATGATGATGATGCGGTATCCTTTCTTTACGGCTAGCTGCAAGGCATATCCGTCCTTTACATTCATACTGCGCAACATTTGCCCTTCCTTAGTCAGCAATACCACACCGGTGGTCATCACCCCATCCACATCAAAAATAAAGGTATCTACATCGGCTAATAACTGCTTGTAATTCGTCATTAAGTATTTAGGTTTTTAATGGAACAATCAATGGGACGCCTTCGCTACTTCTTACCGCTTCTTCCTGCCCCGTCCAGATAGCCCAAGTGTTGTCCCTTAGGGCTCCCTTTGGAAAACATGGGGCCAGCCAATTCCGACTCTGACATTCATTTTTCACTTTTCATTTTAATTTTTCATTTTAAATTATCCCCCCTGGCAGCAGACTACCCTTAGCTCTGGCATACCTTACTTCAGGTGCTTTTCCCGGATGCTTTCACTGATAAAATTATACAATTTGCGGAAATCCGGGTTTGCATTCAGCATGTCCAGGTGTTTGCTGATCACTTTCAGGTTATTGCGAAGGGCCGGTCCGGTTTGGATGCCTGCAGGGTGATGTTGTAATGCCTTTCGGGCAGTTTCTTCTATGAGTGGCCTCAGCAGGTCGAATGACATCTTGCTCTCTTCGAGGATATCGGATGAAACCACGTACATGTGATTCACGAAGTTACAGGCAAATACAGCTGCCACATGCAACATGCTACGTTGCGCACTATCTGTCCATTGTACTGTTTTGCTAATGCTTCGGGCCAACTCTTCCAGACCGGCTTTGTCAGCTTCATTGAATACTTCCAAACAGATAGGAATTTTACTGTAATCCAGTGGAACACCCCTGGAGAATGTCTGTAGAGGATAAAACACTCCATAACGGGAACTGCCTTTACCTAAAGCCCCCATTGGAGTGGTGCCTGAGGTATGCACCAGCAATTTGTTCTTAAAAGGAAACCTGGCGGCGGTTTCCTCAATGGCATCATCTGTAATGGCCATTACATAGGCATCTGCTCCAGGGGCGAGAGCATCCGTACGGTCTGTATAGTCACAAGCTAATTCAACGGCAAGGTCCCGCGCCTGTCCAATGCGCCTGCTGTATACCTGGAGTACCTCACACCCGGCCTGCTTAAAGGCATGACCAAGATGTGTCGCCACGTTTCCGGAGCCTAAGATCACAATGTGTTGTATCGCTGCCATAGACAAGGTCATTACAAAGAAAGAGGTCCAATATTTAATGGTAAAGCCTGCTAAAACTTACCCCTGAGCGGCCTTTTTCTGTCTCCGATAAGCCATCCACAGCCCGGCAAGCATAACGATGATGCTCAGCCAAAGCAGGTTGATCAAGGGAAAGATGGTGGTTTTGATGATAATAAAATCCAGGCGCTCTTCAAACAGCACCAGGTCCACTGTATACGGTTCCTCAGCTGCCCTTTTCAATCTGAAACGCAACTCAATCTCTTCCACTGTATCATCCTCATGGATGATCTCCCCTTCATTATAAACAAATGCGGGGCGGACGTGATAATGCGCTCCAAACTGCGTATGCAATACCATATCCGCAGTCACCCGCAGCTGATCATCTCCGTGCAGGTCATGCAGGGGCTCGGTGAAAATATCACGGAAAACCAGCACATGATTATCCAGCTGTATGCTGTCACCCACAGCAATTCGCAGGCTTTTCAGCTGTTTATGCGGGTCAGGGATTTCACCCTGATCAAGATCGGCATAGGTAACATGGGTAAAGACGTCCTTAAAAGGAAACACCCTGGCATAAGGCTCATACACATTACCCATCCTATCGTTTAGCAATACAGAAGGATAAGAGCTGAACACCTTATAAAATTCGCCATCCCTGTTTTTTTTGAGAAAATCAACCTGGTAATGAACACGCTCTCCGTCAAATTCATAACCCACATAGGTCACATGATAGTCTCCCATCGGCAGGATTTCATCTTTGATCAACAGCAGGTTTTCTGTTTCCGGAAAGCTTTCTCCCAGGTGATATCCGGAGACATTTTTGGAGATGGTTTCCTGTTGGGAAAATGTAATGACCACCGCCAGCAGGAATAGCCCCATGCCCAGATGCGTGACGGCACCACCTTTGCTGATGTATTGTTTAGGAAAGCGCAAGAGCATGTCGAGGGATGAAAACAGGGCGAAGAGTGATGCCATCAGCATCAGCAGGTAATCCGGGCGTCGGATTTCATAAATGCCTGCAGCAAGCATGCAAAACACCAGTGCAAGAGCAAGCGGAAGCCACATGTGCCGGATGAAAATGTTGAAGGAGTTGTTACCCCAGCGGATATAATGAGTGAACCCCATCATGAGTGCGATGGCTATGGCAAATGGAAGCTGCCAGCTATTATAATGCGCGATCACATGAGCAGGTGGTGCCAGATTGGTTCCAAAAAAATGGTTGATCACCGGAATGGAAGTGCTGAAAATGATTTGAAAAGCAGAGAGCACCATAACCAGCGCACCAATAAACAGCCAGAAGTCCCTGGCAAATATTTTTTCGTTTTTTTTGGCCGGTAGCTTGCCGTAGATCCGGAAGAAAAGGGTCAGGCCGGTGACTAAGGCCACAAAAAGATAAATCAGGATGTGCGTGCCCATTCCATCCCGGCCAAATGAATGCACAGAGGTATCGGACAGCACACCACTTCGTGTCAGGTAGGTGGCGTATATGACAAAGATATAGGCAAGGATCACGAAAAGCAATGTCGGGGTATAACTGTGTCTTTTTTTCTGTGATACCAGCATCAGGTGCAAGCCGGCTACAAGAATGAGCCAGGGCACCAGTGAGGCATTTTCTATTGGGTCCCATGCCCAGAAACCACCAAAGGTAAGTGACTCATAAGCCCAAATTCCGCCAAGCAGGATTCCGGCACCAAGGAATAATACACCAAGGATGGTCCAGGGCAATGCTGGTTTTATCCACTCATGAAACTCACCTTTCCAGAGTCCGGCAATTGCATAGCAAAATGGCACCAGCACGGCGGCATAACCAATGAAGGTCACCGGCGGATGGGAAAGCATCCAGAAGTTACGCAGCAGCGGGTTTAAGCCGTTTCCATCGGTAATTTGCAGCAGGTATTCGGGGTTCTGAAAGAATATGTTGCCGGCATTTTCAGGAGCTTGCCTGAGCAGCTGAAAAGGATCAAGGCCAATGCTGATGCTACCCGCTTTGATTCCGAGCAGCATACTCACCAAAAACACTTGTGAAACAGCAAAAACAGTCATTACGGGCATTTCCCAGCGGCGTGAAACACGGATGATGAAGAGGCCAAAAACGACCTGTGACAACACCCAAAACAGCAGGCTGCCCTCCTGCCCTGCCCAGAAGCTGGCTATTTGATATCCAAGGGAAAGATCGTTTTCGACGTGCACCCATACATACCGGTACTCATAATAATGGTTGAGCAAGATGAACAGCAGGGCAAAGGAAGCCACAGCAACCATGCCGGCGTGTACCCTGAAGGCCCTGCGACCATAGCAACGCCATTGCCGATAGTTTAAATGCCCGTCATATGATGCCCGGAAATAAGCAAAGGCAGCAAAAATGGCAGTCAGAAAAGCAAGGTAGATCGCTGCACGCCCCAGATAACCCCAGAATAGATGTTCACCAACGTATTGAATGTCCATGCAACATAAGTATTGATCCTAACAAAAGTAATGAATTTTACAGAGAGAAAGCCTGGTGCTTGATTGCATGATGGGATTGTCATTCATTCAGGCTAAGGTTTAAGTATCGGCGGGTAGGAGTTATCAGCGCTCCCTGATTATGACCCGCACATCATTTACCCCCTGGCCATGAAAGTGCAAAAAGTAAACTCCGGCTGGCAGGAAGCCCAAATCAAAGACCAGGTCATCATTTTGTCCCGGCCGAAGGCTTACCTGTTGTTGTGTCTGCATTCTACCATCCTGTCCGTATATGTTAATCATATAGCGGCCTTCCAGTTCACGGCAAAAGCGCAGGGTTAAGTCAGAACCAAAAGGGTTAGGGTAAGCCAAAACAGGTTCATCGCAGGGGTAATGCGACATATGCGGCACTTGAGTTTCGATACCATCCAGTGCTTCGTAAAACAAGGAAGCCTCAAGGGCCTGATTGCGCAAATCCTGCAGCTCATCTCCAAAATGCACCGCAAAACCCACCGAAAGGGTATCTCCCGGGTGCAAGCTGTTTGGACCAAGACTGATCAGGGATGAGATATCATTAGTTGCATCATAAAAGCCTGCATGTAGCCTGTTATTGGTGAGTGCAGCATATTTTTCCACATCACTGAATCCATCATCAATGCGTATGCTGCCTTTGGCGCCTTGATTGTCAAAGGCGTAGTGGCGCATACCTCCCGATGATAAAAGCTGAATACCGGTGAAATACCCTCCACCATCAGCGTATGCCAGAGCCATTCGTGAAGGTACGTCGATAGAGGCACGATGCATTTTGTTGTTGCGTAAAACCCAATCGGCAAAAAAGCCTGCATAAAAATCATCATAAGTGTTATCAGACTGATTGATTACTTCATAATGCATGATAAAGTAATCTCTGGGCTCCTGATAATCCCAGAGGTAAGCGTGCCAAATGATATCCACACCCAGTGGTAGACCTCCGTTGGCGCCATGGTCCTGCAGTCTTCCACTGACTACCAGGGGTGCTAGCATATGATCCGTCTGCACTGCCGGCGGCTCAACAATCCTGAGTTTTTCACCAAATGTTTCGGGCTTTACGCCATACACATTATCAATGATGCGAGCAGAGCTGTTTCCTAATATGAACCCACCAATGCTCAGAACCGTATATCCATCTTCATAAGTCAGACCCCAGCCCTGCCCATAATCCGGAAAGTTAAAGCCCAATGCGCCATGGGCAGTGAATGTTGTTTTGATTGGCCCAGCTTCGATGTTGACATAGTTCTGGTTCAGCACACGCCGAAAGGACCTGCGGCCAATGATTTGTCTATTTTCATCAAGAAAATGCAGAGTGAATAATACGTTGTAATTGTTTGGCAACTCAAGACTTGTTTGCACCTGAAAGGGGGTTTCCCGGTTATGAAAAACCTGCAAGCTATCTACGCTTCCAAAGAAGAGGGTATCTGAAAGCACATCCAGTTTTTCGGAGTCGGTGGTCAGCACTGCCTTGACCGCATTGGCAGGTGAAAGCATGTTTTGCATATACATTTCAAGCTCAAAAACAGATCCTGGCACCACATTCCCAAGGCTTCCCGGTGATGTAAGATGTTCAGCGATTCGGATGTAGCTATGATGGGTTTCCGTGAGTGCCCGGTATACGTTTATCCTGCCTTTCCCCAGCTGAGCGGCATAAGGGTGATTCTCCACGAGCTGATCTATAGGATCTGTGGTCATTTTTAGTATTGCCTTGATTTGCAATGCACTCAACTTCGGATAATACGAACGCAAAAGGGCAGCAGTACCGGCAACTACCGGAGAGGCCATCGATGTTCCGTTACCCCGGATGTAGGATGAATCACGCCAGGTAGAGATGACCTGGTGCCCGGGAGCAGCAACGTCGACAAAAGGGCCATAACTGGAAAACCCGGCCTTGTGATCCAGGCTGTCGGTTGCCGTCACACTCAGCACATGGTTAAAAGAAGCGGGATAAAAGGGCAGATCATTATCTGCATTACCAGCCGCAGCCACCACAAGAACATCATGGTTCAGCACCGCATAGTCTATGATATCCTGGGCAAAGGGCCCGGCGTTGAAATGGCTGCCCCATGAGCAATTGATCACATCCACTCCCTGATCCACGGCATACACAATACCTTCATAAGCTTTAATCAGCCGCCCCAGCTCATCATCAACCTTTACCGGAAGGAAGCGGCTATGATAACCCACACCGGCGATTCCCTTAAGATTGTCGGGCGTGGCAGCCGCTATACCGGCGACGTGGATGCCATGCGCAGAATTGTTGAATGTGGGGTCATTGTTACCTTCCCCAAGATCCCAGCCATAGAAATTGTCAACATACCCGTCTCCATCGCTATCTTCATTATTGATAGGATCATCCCAGTTATATGCAATGGCATCGACCAGGTCGGGATGGTCCAGTTGCACACCTGTATCCACAATGCCTACCACCACAGAAGTATCTCCACGGGTGATGTTCCAGCCCTCGAAGGCAGCAATGTTCCTGAGGTAGTATTGTTCATTGAGAAGCGGATCATTTGGCTGATGCCCCTGCCGTTCGCTTGCATCAGTCAACAGCCGGGGCAGGTAACGGGGCTGTACGTATTCCGTGAGTTCACTGGCATGGAGTGCCATCATGAGCTGTAGCATCTGTTCTTGATCATCCACCACGATTTCAAATATTCGGCTGAGGTCGGCCAGCGGCCGGCCCGAATGGTGATGCTTTTCGAATGGCGGACTGTGTTCCGGAAAGACACGAAAGGGCTCTCCGGCTTTTCGGGTAACAATAATTTCTTCAAGCTCCAAGGGGAGCAAATGCTGGTTTTCAGATCTGGCAGCTGCCTCTTCGCTGATTTTGAAAATCACATGCCCCGGTACTATGGCACCAGCATCAATGGCTTCCCGGACCCTGGCTGCATCCATGGCCGAAGATGGCCAGGTAAAAACAACACACCAAAAGATCAAAAAAGAAAAAATCGTTTTTAACATAAATGAATCATTATTGACAGTGCATCCATGCTGAACAGGAAATCAGTGTGTTTTTGCCACCAGGGTTTGATAGTCCGGAACATCTTCAAGAAACATCCACTTACCGGCAGCCTCATCCCGCAAACAGCAAAAATGCGCAATCCCGTTGGTGACTGCAAGGTATTCCACACCAAAAGGAAAATTATACCGGGCCACCTGGTCAAACACATCCTCATTGATGGGATGCGTTGCGGATTTACACTCTATGATCATCACCGCCTTACCCATATTGTTGTATATAATGGCATCAGCCCTTTGCTTCATCCGGTTATAGGTCAGTGAGGCCTCCACCGCGATAAGCGATGCCGGGTATCCCTTGGCTTTGTGCAACCACCAAAGAAAATGTTGCCTTACCCACTCCTCAGGGGTTAAGGTCACAGTGCGTTTTCTGAATATATCAAAAACAAAGGCCTTCTGGCCCCTGTATTCTATTTTTAATGGATATTCCGGAAGATTCAATGCCTGCATGGGACACCAGCCTTTTTTTACCATTCCTCTCTACACAAATATAGCCCAAAAAAACATTGGCTTTAAAAGCTTTCATTATTTTTGTTTGGTTAAAGATGAACTGCCATGACCGAAAAGAATTTTTACAATATCCTCCGGGACATACGCAATAAAGTGCTTCATCCGTTGTATTTCCTGATGGGAGAAGAGGGCTTTTATATTGATGTGATCTCGGATTATATTGAAGACGCTGTGCTTACTGACACGGAGAAAGAATTCAACATGAGCGTTTTATATGGTCGCGAAACCGATATTCCTACCATCATCAGCACAGCAAAGCGTTATCCGATGATGGCCAGCCATAACGTGGTAATCGTGAGAGAGGCACAGCATCTGCAACAGATCGACGGGCTATTGCCATACGTCGAAAATCCGCTTGAATCAACCATCCTGGTGATTTGTTACAAATACAAAACGCTCGACCAACGCACCAAATTTTTTAAAACCCTTGCCAAAAAAGGGGTCATTTTTACAGGCAAGAAGCTGTATGACAACCAGGTGCCCGGCTGGATATCAGATTATGTCAACAGGCACGGTTATAAAATCGGGCCAAAAGCATTGCAGATGCTTGCAGACCACCTGGGCACCGACCTGGGTAAAATCGTGAATGAAGCTAAAAAACTATTTATCAACCTGAAAAAGGGGGCTGAGATCACCACGGAGGTGATTGAGCAAAACATAGGTATCAGCAAAGACTTTAACATCTTTGAATTTCAGCACGCGATCGGCACAAGAAACAGCCGGAAGGCTTACCAGATCGCAAAGTATTTTGCCGACAATCCCAAGAACAATCCTTTTATCATGACTACAGCGGTCTTGTACCAATATTTTTCCAAGATATTGTTGTATCACAGCCTGGGCGACAAAAGCCAGAAAAATGTGGCCGCAGAATTGGGCATACCGCCATTTTTTGCTAAAGATTATGCACAAGCTGCAAGAAATTATGCCCCTGCCAAGGTCATTGGGATTTTTTCTTTGTTGCGCGAATATGACATGAAGTCCAAGGGATGGGATAATGAAACAACGGATCATGGGCAGCTCCTTAAAGAGCTTACCTACAAAATCCTAAATTGAACAATGCGTGAATTGAAAAAATTTATGATTGAGGGTTCCTGACCTTTTGCTATTTCAACTTTTTGACTTTTAGACAAAACAAAAACTTATGAACTACTGGTTAGTTAAAAGCGAGCCAATGGAATATTCCTGGCAGCAATTTTTAGCGGATGGACGCACCCGATGGGATGGAGTCCGTAACTACCAGGCGCGCAACAATTTAAAAATGATGAAAGCAGGTGACCTGGTACTCTTCTATCACAGTGTGAAGGCAAAAGAAGTGGTCGGTATTGCACGCGTAGTACGCGAGCATTACCCTGATCCAACAACGGATGATGGCCGTTGGGTGGTGACCGACCTGGTGCCGGAGGAAGAGTTGGCCCAGCCGGTAAGTCTTGATCGGATCAAAAAAGATCCACGCCTGAAAAACGTTGCCCTGGTCAGGCAAGCCCGGCTTTCCGTGATGCCTTTAAAAAGAGAAGAATTTGATGCCATAGTGGAAATGGGTAACCAATGACGTAGGGCAACGTATACAGAAATGAACATGCACACATTAGATCTTGTCATTGCGGTTATCTTACTACTGGGAGCCATCAGGGGCTACCAGAAGGGCTTCTTTCATGAGATAGCTACCCTGGGCGGCTTGATCCTCGGTGTGTTGATCGCCATTTTGGCCACTAACCTTATAGGGGCAATGGCCGACCGCTTTGTCGAATGGAATATTCAGGCAGTAAAAATTGTAACCTTTATCATCGTCTTCATTTTAGTGGCCTGGCTGATCAGGGTGCTTGGCACCCTGATGACAAAGCTTTTCAAAGCGCTGATGCTGGGATTTATCAACCGCCTTGCAGGCTTTATGACAGGTCTGCTGAAATGGGGGCTGATTCTGGCGGTCTTCCTAATGGTTGTGGAGTTTTTTGATCATGGCAGCCAGCTGATTACAGAAGAGATGCGTGAAAAAAGTTTCTTTATTCCACAGTTGGAATTCTTATATGCATACATCACCGAAGCAACAGGCTTTGATCATTTCCCGGAAAACCTGGATTCGCTCAGGGAGTCAAACAGCCTGAACACATCACACGGATAATAATTGCATAACTTACTCTAAGCTTGTCGTGAAGATAAACACAAGCAATGAGTAATATGGTCTGCCAGTAAACCACTTGATAATCCTGTGAAATCATTATAGAGGGGCCAACGTACGCTTGCACAACACGTGGCAGGTCTGGGGCATGTCAAGGTCTGATCACAGGAAGTGAATCAGAAAGGAAGATCGTCCTCTTCACGGGCACCTGGGTGCTCTTCTGTTGGCGGAGGTGCATCAAAGGGTGGCATAGGACTTTGTGGCTCACCAGCAATATCCTCACCTGCAGTCTCCCTGATGACCTTCCAAGCCTTCACATCGGTATACCAGCGCTCATTAAACTCACGACTTTCGATATTGACGGAAGCCGTGATTCGCTCACCCTCCTTCAGGGCAAATTGATCTATTTTATCCCCCCATACTGCTATGCAAACTTGCCTGGGGTACTGCCCATTTGTCTCTACAATAAATTCCTGCTTTCTCCAGGGGCCATTTCGCCCTTCACCGCTTTTTTCTGGTAATATCCTGATGATGTTGCCGCTTATTTCCATGTTTTTCTCGCTGGTTTCTAAATCCTATGTATATCCAGGATGCAAAAATACAAGAAAATCATTTGGCCGCAAAAACGAGCGCAGGCCGCACGACAAAAAAACACAAAGCACTGATCTATTATTTTAATACTATAAGCCACAAAATAAAGTTTTTTATTTTAACTTTTATTTTATTTTTGTACAGAAAACATATTAAATGCTACATAAATGAATTTGCATCACTTTATCAGAAGACACATTCCCGGATTGAGGCTGCTGACCTTATCGATGGAAAAATATGTACCGGGAGCCATTTTACATCCTGACAAGATGCGGTTTTTGGGTCATTGCCGTGACATCCTGACAGAAGAGCCTGAAGCTGCCTGGAGTTATACCAAGTCAAAGGCCAGCATGTTGTACGGAACAATCAGCTACGACAAGAAAGTTCACGGCAAGATGAGTTTACTGGGCATTGTAAATGTTTCCGGCGGTTATGGGAAGGATATCATGGCGCACATTTCCATCACTGATATCCGCGGTGCTTCGCTTGACATGTCGCAAATTGTTTTGCATCCCAAGCTCAATGTATTGCGTCGGATTGACC
Organism: Bacteroidales bacterium; assembly: GCA_003557765.1. The sequence continues at coordinate 2,801 of PWNO01000181.1, read as the reverse complement.
GTCGGGGCAGGTGGAGGCAAATCAACAACCGTTTTGTCGTGACGGAAACGTTTTATGCGCGCGAGGCAGAAGGTTCTTTCTACTGCAAAGACCATTTGATGGCAAAAGCTGAGCTGGATAAGGTTTGCCGTGTCCGGGTCAATGCCGGGCTGGATGCCAACTGGGAAACTGATCAAACGCTTGTGGTTGCGAACCACGACAAGGTTCCTTTTGGTGTGCGGGGGTTCTGCGTATAAACCGGCAAGTTATGTCCGGAGCGTGGTCTTGGTCGCCTTGGGAATCTGTTCGATGATGTCGCCAGCAATCAGGCCCTCGTGGCCCTTCCTGTTGGCAGCAAGATCTCCGGCCCGGCCGTGGAGATATACAGCCATCAGACAACTGTGTAATGTAGAATAATTTTGCGCCAGCCAGGCAATGATCATGCCCGTAAGCACATCGCCACTGCCTCCGGTAGCCATACCCGGATTACCGGTAGAATTAAAAAAACAACGGCCATCAGGAGCGATCACAGCAGTATGCGCTCCTTTTAACACGATGTGTACCTGAAAGCGGTGGGCGAGTTCCACGGCTTTAACCAGCCGGTCATGGTCATTACTGGATTTTCCGGCCAGCCTGTCCATCTCCCCAGGATGGGGTGTAAACACAGACCCCTTGGGTAAAAACCCGCACCAGGTGAGGTTTTCCGAGAGGATATTCAGGGCATCTGCATCCAGTACCATGGGAACAGCTGTATTTTGAATAAGTAGCTTAAGCGCACGGGCTGTTTGCTCATGGGTTCCAATGCCAGGACCAGTACCCACCACATTGAAACCTTCCAGGTCAGCCACCTCCGATACAAAATGCGCTTGTTCATCAGGTACACACATGGCTTCAGGCACGGCAGTCTGAATTACATCATAGCCACAGGATGGCAATTGCACCGTAAGCAGGCCAAGCCCTGAGCGAATGGCTCCACGTGCTGCCAACACAGCAGCACCAGCCTTTCCATAACTGCCTGCCATAAGATATGCATGTCCGAAATGTCCCTTATGTGCAAACCGCTTTCTCCCGCGATACAGGCTTCGGATATCGGAAGCCTGAATATAATGGTATTTGGTTTCTGCCCGGCGAATCGCCTCAGGATGTAGTCCAATGTCGAGCAGATACCAGGAGCCAATGAATTGTTCGTTGGAAGCAAACATAAATGCCAGTTTCGGAAGCTGAAAAGTCAACGTATAGTCTGCGCGGACAATATGTTTTTCATTGTTTTCCCTGTTATCTTCACAAAAAAGACCTGAAGGAAAGTCTATGGCTATGACCACGGCGCGAGCTGAATTGATGTGGTGCACCACTGTTGCCAATAGGCCTTCAAGGGGCCTGGTAAGTCCGCTTCCTAAAAGCGCATCAATCACCAGATTGTCATCTGCTATCTCCGGCATCGGCTCTCCCTCCTGTAAGGTATCATAATGCAGGTTTTTTACACCAGTAAGCCGTTTTTCGTTAATCAAGAAATCTTCTGATGCCCCGGAGGTATGTTGTACTTTATATACTGTAACCTGATGACCAGCGCCTGCAAGCATCCGGGCAATCACCAGACCATCTCCACCGTTGTTACCCATGCCACAAAATACCCGGACATGCCTTTTGTGTTTCATGTGTCGCCGAATCCACTCATAACACTTTTTCGCCGCACGCTCCATGAGGTCAATGGAGGCAACGGGTTCATTTTTAATGGTATACCGATCAATTTCACGGATTTGTGCAGCCTGAAGGATCTTCATGACATCAGATTTTTGTAATTGTTGTCGTGATGTGTAGCTTTGCATGCAGGGTTTTACGGCAGCCATGAATTGCATGTACAACAAACAGCACAAGAACTCATGGTCAGATGAATGCGCTAAGCGTCTTGTATTCAAAGGTACTGCCTTTTTGCCGGAATCACAACGCTTGCCTGAATAATCTGCAGTCTCATGTCAGCATCAACACACATAGGAAAATACAATGAATTGTATCTGCCTACGGCATATCTGCCACCGCTGGAGTATATGCTGTACATTGTCCGAGCCCGCACCGTGCGGATTGAACTGCATGAGACCTGGCAAAAGCAAACCTGGCGCAACCGGTGCAGCATCATGACAGCGAATGGCTTGCTTGACCTGGTGGTTCCTGTCTCAAAGCCCAGCGGCAACAGTACCATCACAAGAGATGTTGACATCAGCGACCATGAGTCATGGCATAAAAGGCACTGGCGTGCCATCTGTGCAGCATACCAAAACGCCCCATTTTTTATGTATTATAGCGACCTGCTTGCGCCTTTCTATATCGCTCCACCATCAGGTAAAATCTGGAAGTTTAATAAAAAGCTGATGCAAACATTGCTTGATGAAATCGCCATTGAAACAAAACACACAGAAACTACAGCTTTCAAGAAAGAGATCGCTTGCCCGGACCTTCGTGAAGAGCTGACTCCTAAGCTTCACCGGCGTAGCCACCCTGCAGCAGACCAATGGCCTGCATACTACCAGGTTTTTTCAGATGTGCACGGCTTTAAACCGAATTTAAGCATCATCGACCTGCTGTTTCACGTGGGACCCGACACAAAATCATACCTGGAAAAGGCGGCAGAAATGAATCAGCATCAGCTCAGACTTGGATAAGCAATGCGCACGTGATAGATATTCAGCAGCATCCTTTTGAAGATGCTTTTCACCGTAGTGATATCCTTAAAGGTGATATCGGCATTGTCGAACTGCTTTTCCTGCACCTGCGTGTCGATGATGCCGTCGACCAGTGCATTGATTTTCTTCTCATCAGGCTTTCCA